>NZ_UHIY01000001.1:3139292-3453221 GCF_900460525.1 Yersinia kristensenii | reverse complement strand
ATCGAGAGTGATCGTGATGATGAGGCATTTGTTGAGTTTATCGCTCGTTTTTCTGATACAACCTGTTTTACTGATACAAATAGTACCCCGACAAGCTCCATGCATGAACGTTCTCGCTTCCTTCGCATAAATGAACACTGGTACTATATTGACGGAATCCGGCCATCTGTGGGTAGAAATGATTCATGCCCTTGTGGCTCGGGGAAAAAATATAAGAAATGCTGCGGGCGCTGACGGTAAGATCGTTCTCTTATCTGCCGTAACATCGAACATTTACATAACATCAAGTCATGTTAAGACAGGATTTACCACCTTATGCCACACCAGAATGTACAAAAGAAAGTGTTACGCACCATTTGCCCTGATGCCAAAGGTTTAATCGCAAAAATTACTAATATTTGCTACAAACACCAACTGAATATCGTGCAAAATAATGAATTCGTCGATCATCTGACTGGTCGCTTTTTCATGCGTACAGAGCTTGAGGGTATTTTTAACGATACCACCCTACTCGCCGATCTGGACGATGCTTTACCAGAAGGGACCAACCGCGAATTGCATACTGCTGGGCGTCGTCGTATTGTCATTATGGTCACCAAAGAGGCACATTGCTTGGGTGACTTATTAATGAAAAGCGCCTACGGCGGTCTGGATGTTGAGATTGCCGCCGTCATTGGCAACCACGATGCGTTACAAAATTTAGTGGAGCGCTTTGATATACCTTTCCACTTGATTAGTCATGAAGGGCTCACTCGGGAACAGCATGATCAACTTTTGATTGAACAAATTGAGCAATATCAACCAGATTATGTTGTGCTGGCAAAATATATGCGCGTATTAACGCCTGCATTTGTGCAGCGCTTCCCGTACCAAATTATTAATATCCACCATTCATTCTTACCTGCTTTTATCGGTGCCCGTCCATATCATCAAGCTTATGAGCGTGGTGTGAAAATCATTGGTGCTACTGCGCATTATGTCAATGACAGCCTAGATGAAGGCCCAATTATTATGCAGGATGTGATTCATGTTGATCACTCATATACCGCCGAAGATATGATGCGTGCCGGACGTGATGTTGAAAAAAATGTACTGAGCCGGGCGCTCTATCGTGTATTAGCCCAGCGGGTTTTTGTTTACGGTAACCGAACTGTTATTTTGTAAACACACAATAAACTGATGTTTTTTGTCCATATAATCATCGTCGCGGACAAAAAAACACCGAATGAATTATTTTTTTCATTTCAAGTCTTTACAGGGGCGCTTCATTTGATATGATGCGCCCCGCTTACCAAGACAGTGTTGTTAAGCAGATAGGCCAGTGGTGGGGTTCCCGAGCGGCCAAAGGGAGCAGACTGTAAATCTGCCGTCATCGACTTCGAAGGTTCGAATCCTTCCCCCACCACCATTTTTAACCTTAAGCAGCAAACTGATTTTGTATCAAGAATTCAGATAAGCACTTAAGGGGAAGGTGAGAATCTTCAAAAGAATAGCACGGCCAAGTATCATTAATTAAACCACGAACTCAGTGGTGGGGTTCCCGAGCGGCCAAAGGGAGCAGACTGTAAATCTGCCGTCATCGACTTCGAAGGTTCGAATCCTTCCCCCACCACCATCTCCTTATAATATTCCTAATATTCAGATAAATAATTTTATTTAAATAGCTCTAATCAGGGAAAGTTAGTCACCCTCACTGAAAAAGATGAATAATATTAAATAGTTATACTAGACTATAAATATAGTCAATTAGCCCATTTAGTACGCTTGAATGCGACCTTGATTTATAAAAATACAATTTATTTTCATCTTGGAAATTGGCTAAATTTATGAAATCCAATTTTGAATCACCATTAAAATTATCCATGATAGAGTCTGTAATACAGATATATCTACCTGAATAGATAAAGTCCAAACAGCAAGCTAAGTTATCCACTTGCCTAACACTAACTTTATCATATTGTTTTTTAACAAATTCCTCTAAATCCTTAACGAACTTACTTCTATATAAAGTTGGATTACACAGCCACGTATTATTATGAAGAATATTTATTACGTCCGGGCTTTCATTAATTATATCTTTTCTACCATAAATACCAAAACCGCTATCTGGAACCTCATTCAATAGTGTAAATCTGTCACTGGTTATTTTTTCCGATGAAAGTATCAGCGAGTTTCCATCATAATCTCCAATCTCATCAATATTTTCATAATAAAATTTTATTATATTAGCTTGGATGTTATTTTTCTCAGCGACTTTATACAATTTCGTCAGTTTTTCACTTTTTCCCCAGTCGTAATAAATATTAATAACATTAGAAACATGACCGGTAAGATGTTTTTTGGTTATTTCTTTTTCTTGCTGATATAAATCTTTTAGATCATTATATAAAACCTCGCCATCCCGAGTTAAACTCATGCCAAACTTCTCTCGCTTAAATAATTTTTTTCCTATTATACTTTCAAAGTCTTTAATAGACTTTGCTACAGGAGGTGTAGTTCTATTCATCACTCTTGCAGCCTTACTCAGCGAACCATTTTCAACTACAGCCATAAAGGCCTCAAACTTACGAGATAGAAACATAATTCACCAATCCTTTGTTTTGCGTAAAAATTAATCAGAAAAAACAACAAGCATGCCTACGTGTATAATGCTAACTGTAGATATTCTTTAATATATAATAAAAAAAACACCCGTTGGATTTAGAATAATTTATAGATATATTATCAAAAATTATTTTCGCGTAGACACTAACGACGTGAAGTTACATTTTTTGCAATCAAAGTTTTGGCGATTTTGTGTATTATCACCCTAACATTACAAACATTTTTAACAGACAAATCGATGTAGATCTATGATATTAAATAACTATTTTTTATTCTGCCTGTTACAAAATCAGATAATGCTGTCAAATATGAAAAAACAAAAATCATTGCTGAAATTTATAATTAAAAAAATAGTTAATAATTGTAAGAGCTTGATCTGTAGCTGAATCCATTTTTCTTTCGAGGAAGAATAAGCGGGGCCTATCAATAGATTTTGGTGATGATAATCACCGTAAAAATATGATAACAAGTTTATAGTTATTTTAACCATACAGAATTCATGCTATATCAATCAATATTGAAAAATAAAATATATATTAACACCTGGAGGAATTAATAACCAATAATATAGTGACTCCTTTGCCACCCATATAATATTATTAATCTATTTTTTTGAATTTCTTTTCTTCCGTAGTTCTTCACTCTCTGTTTTTTATAATAGACTATAGGTTATTCTCTTATTATGGATTACATTTTTATTCGACATCTGCTAATATTCGTAATCATTTCTAGCGAACATTCGGTGCTGACTATGAAGTTTGTCTCTTTTAATATCAATGGCCTACGTGCTCGACCTCATCAACTTGCTGCAATAATCGAACAACATCAACCCGATGTTATTGGACTTCAAGAAACAAAAGTACATGATGATATGTTTCCGCTTGAAGAAGTCAGTCAGCATGGCTATCACGTCTTTTATCATGGACAAAAAGGCCATTACGGTGTTGCATTGTTAACCAAGAATGAACCCTTAGCCGTGCGACGTGGATTTCCTACCGATGAAGAAGATGCACAGCGCCGTATTATTATGGCTGATATTGCGACACCACAAGGCCCATTAACCGTGATTAATGGCTATTTCCCCCAAGGGGAAAGCCGTGACCATCCCATAAAATTTCCGGCTAAAGAGCGTTTTTATGCTGACTTACAGCAGTACTTGGAACAGCAACTGTCATCTGATGCCCAAGTATTAATTATGGGAGATGTCAATATCAGCCCAACAGATATGGATATTGGTATTGGCGAAGAGAGCCGCAAGCGCTGGTTGCGTACGGGTAAATGTTCATTCCTACCTGAAGAACGTGCATGGCTGGAGCGTTTACAAAATTGGGGATTAGTGGATACATTCCGTGCAGCAAATCCCGATTGTAACGACCAATTTTCATGGTTTGATTACCGTTCACGTGGTTTTGACGAGAATAGAGGCTTACGCATAGATTTATTGCTGGCGAGCCACCCTCTGGCAGCTCGCTGCATTGCCACTGGCATTGATTACGATATTAGAAGTATGGAAAAACCCTCAGACCACGCCCCTGTGTGGTCTGAATTCGCACTCTAATCCTATGTTAGAATTTGAGGCATACCTTATTTATATAGAGCTGTTTTACAAAAAAAATAAGTAAACCTCTGTCATCAGGCAAATAGAAATGATTGATGTCGTCGCGGCAATTATTGAACGAAACGGTAAGATTTTATTGGCACAACGAGATTCACATCGCGATCAGGCGGGTTTGTGGGAATTCCCTGGCGGGAAAGTCGAGGTTGGAGAAAGCCAACCGCAAGCATTGATACGCGAACTTGCCGAAGAGTTAAATATTGACGCGGCGATAGCCAGATATGTTGCGACCAATCAGTGGGATTCACCGAAAGGCACCATCCGACTACATGCCTGGCACATTGAAAGCTTCTGTGGTGAGCCTGTGTTACATTGCCACTCCGCCCTCGCCTGGCTAATACCAAAGGATGTCCATCACTACCCTCTGGCCCCCGCCGACATCCCATTATTAGAGGCTTTTATCCGCCAAAAACGGTAATCACTATCGGGTTAATCTTTTCCAGATCAATGGATTAGTTCCAATCACGTTAGGGTCACGCACACATTGTAAAACTTCGCCCTCAACTCGCAGTACCGCACCTTCTGAATAGTTTTGATTTTGATAAATACAACAACGGGTACATGGATTACTGTTGCGATTTGATGAGTTATTCCAAACTTCGGGAGGTAAAGGAACGACAACATCAACATTATTCCGGTTCGCTAAAGCCTGACCGGAAATAAGTGCGGCAAACCCTATGCACCCTAGCATTACCCATATTCTCATGACTTAGTCTCCTTGGTCTTGGTCGGCGTTTTCTTACGTTTCTTTATCGCCCCAGAAGGAGCGGCTGGCAACCCACGAAAAACCTGAGGTGACCGATTTTGTTTTGCCTGACTGATTAAATCCTGCAATGTGGCCACCAGCGGTTGCATGAAATCCTGATAGCGGCAGTTTTTTTCACTGATTTGTGTCAGTGTTGATTCCCAATGAGCCGTCATATCGGGCCGAGCGGCGATATCGGGTAACGCATGAATTAATGCGCGTCCTGCCGGGCTGGCGTGGATATAACGGCCTTTTTTAAATAAAAAAGTTCGTTTAAACAGCAGTTCAATAATCCCCGCTCGTGTGGCCTCCGTTCCCAAACCATCAGTAGCGCGCAATACTTTTTTCAGTTCTTTATCCTGCACAAAACGGGCAATGCCGGTCATAGCAGATAACAAACTGGCATCGGTAAATGGCCGAGGCGGCTGGGTCTGGCGTTCAACAACTTCTCCACGTTCGCACAGTAATTCAGCGCCTTTCTCAACCACCGGCAATGGTGCGCCCTCATTTTCTTCATCCCGCTCTTTACTGCCGAGCAAGGTACGCCATCCCGCCTCCGCCAGAAAACGAGCTTTGGCGATAAATTTCCCCCCTGCAATATCCAGTTCAATAACACATTTACGAAATTGTGCATCAGGACAAAATTGCATCAGATATTGCTGTGCAACTAATCGGTAAACTTTGCTCTCATCAGCCGTCAAATTCACTTTACTGGCACGCGCCGTCGGGATAATGGCGTGGTGGGCATCAACTTTTTTGTCGTCCCAACAACGGTTACGCCGATCACTGTCCATGACTTCCAGCGGCAAAAGGTCGGCCTGATGAATACTGATAGCATTCAATACTGAATGACGTCCGGCAAAATGTTCTTCTGGTAGGTATCGGCAATCCGAGCGCGGATATGTAATCAATTTGTGCGTTTCATATAGTCGCTGACAAATATCCAGCACTTGCTGCGCACTCAATCCGAATCGTTTTGCCGCTTCAATTTGCAAAGTAGAAAGAGAGAATGGCAATGGGGCGGTTTCTGATTCCCGTTTATCATTATAGGACGTCACAACAGCCGGCTGACCCGTTATGCGGTTAACGACGTGTTCTGCCAGTGGGCGATGTAACAAGCGCCCTTCTTCATCCTGATAGGATTCACAAGAATCACTCGGTTGCCATAACGCCACAAAACGCTCATCAGCTGGCGTGACGATATGGGCTTTTACCTCAAAAAAATCTTTGGCTACAAAATCTTCAATTTCTTCATCGCGGCGCACTACTAGCCCTAATACCGGCGTCTGTACTCGCCCCACCGATAGCACTCCATCATAGCCCGCATTGCGCCCAAGAATAGTATAGGCGCGAGTCATATTGATGCCATATAGCCAGTCGGCTCTGGCTCGTGCCAATGCTGAAACACAAAGCGGGATAAACTCACGGTTGTAACGCAAACGCTCTACAGCACGCACTACAGCCTGCGGGTTTAAGTCATTAATCAAACATCGGCGTACGTTTTGCCGTTTCTCTGCCGCTAAATCGAGATAATCCAAAACCTCATCAACTAAAAGTTGACCTTCGCGGTCAGGGTCCCCCGCATGAACGACCTCATCGGCTTGTTGCAACAATTGCTTGATAACATTCAATTGTTTACTTACAGAGGGGCGCGGCTGCAACTGCCATTTTTCGGGAATGATCGGTAAATCTGCCAATGACCAACGCGCATAGCGGCTGTCATAAGCATCGGGTTGAGCTTGTTCCAACAAGTGGCCGACACACCAGGTCACCATTTGATCATTACCACAGGCAATGAACCCATCCCCCCGACGATGCGGTTTTGGCAAAATATCCGCAATCGCCCGTGCCAAACTGGGCTTTTCGGCAATAAAAAGTCGCATCATTTACCGCACGAATGTATCAAAAAAAAGGGCAGCAAATAAAAAATCATTCTGTTATCTCAATCAGTGCTCGGCTGTTATCCACCGTAGTTAATTCGCCAATAGCACTGAACACCAGGCCATGTTGAGCTGCAATTTCATGCACTTGCGCCTCAGCTTCTGGTAAGACCGCTAACAGCAAGCCACCTGATGTCTGCGGGTCACAGAGTAAACTCTTCTGTAAATCTGACATTTTGCCAATCAGATGACCATAACTGTCAAAGTTGCGACCGGTTCCCCCTGGAACACAGCCTGCAACAATATACTCTTCAACCGCGGGTAAACGCGGAATAGCTGAAAAATGCAAGGTCGCCTGAACACCCGAACCCTGACAAATCTCACTTAAATGGCCCAGCAGACCGAACCCGGTCACATCAGTCATGGCAGTGACCCCAGGAATATGCGCAAAGTCAGCGCCAGACTTGTTCAACTGGCACATGGTTTTGGTTGCAACCCCCTGATGCTCTGGCCGTAATTGGCTTTTTTTCTCGGCCGTGGTTAGGATGCCAATCCCCAGCGGTTTGGTGAGAAATAATTTACAGCCTGCTTTTGCCGCACTGTTTTTCTTCACGTGATCAGTGCCGACAATACCCGTGACAGCCAAACCGAAAATAGGCTCCGGTGCGTCAATGGAGTGCCCCCCCGCCAGTGAAATCCCCGCTTGTTGGCAAACAAGCCGTCCACCCTCAATGACTTGCTGGGCGACTTCGGGGGCCAGTTTATCAATTGGCCACCCCAAAATCGCAATAGCCATAATCGGTTTGCCGCCCATGGCATAAATATCACTGATGGCATTAGTCGCGGCAATACGCCCGAAATCAAAGGGATCATCGACGATCGGCATAAAAAAGTCGGTGGTGCTAATAATACCGACCCCATTACCAATATCATAAACAGCAGCATCATCACGGGTTTCATTACCCACCAGCAGGCGAGGATCGAGGAATTTTTCCTGCTCCGAATGTAAAATTTTATCCAAAACTTTAGGCGAAATTTTGCAACCGCAACCCGCTCCGTGGCTGTATTGAGTAAGACGTATCGCTGGCGATGTCATGAAACTCTCCCGTCTGGTGATTCAGCTGTTCAATCAATAGGTAAGTAAGGTACTTAGTCTGGAATAATGCGTCCAGGGTGTCTATGGTAGCGCCTATAGCTTAGCTTAGTAAGTAGAGAGCCGCCGTCGGGCAGATAGGTTGGTCACAAAGCGGGCGAAAACGCAGCTTATTGCCGATAAAAGCGACAGGCTGCGCAGTTTCGCGTGAGAAATAGTATCGCTATCTTAGAAATAGCGGACAAAAGTTGAGTAATCTGGCGGTGTCACATGGGTCGCTGATTTCAGCTGCGGTGTCCCCAAATACAGGAAACCGACAATTTCATCTTGTTCACGGCAAGCAAATCCTTGACGAACAACAGGATGGTGCGTCCAGGAGCCGGTACGCCAAATACCATTAAACCCTTGAGCCAGAGCCGCCATCTGCATCGCTTGCACGGCACAACCCGCAGAAACGACTTGTTCCCAATTAGGGACTTTCGGGTTTTCTGTGACATGAGCAATAACTGTAATAATCAGTGGCGCGCGAAAAGGTGCCTGTTTCGCTTTCTCCAGCACCGCGTCATCAGAGCCATCGTGCTTGACCGCATCTTGTAGCAATTGGCTAAAGCGCTCCCGCCCTTCGTCTTGGATTAAAACAAAGCGCCATGGCTGGAGTGTGCCATGATCAGGTGCCCGCATTCCTGCATGAATAATGTGATCCAATGCCTCGCCCGCTGGGGCTGGAGCCACTAAGCGCGACGCCGAACGGCGATTAAGTAACAGTTCCAATGCATCCATTATTTTCTCCTAATAACGATTTTCATTTTCAACACGGTAGCATAAGTTGTCGTTTTGTTACCAGTGCTGACCTATTAGCTAAACTTCTCTATGATTTAAAGCTGACTTTTGTTCGTCAGGTCATTAGGATAACTGTACTTGCTCGGTTTTATTGGAGATAATATGCACACTTTGTGGCGAATTATTGCTGGTTTTTTCAAGTGGACTTGGCGTCTGCTGAATTTTGCCAGAGAGTTTATTCTTAATCTTTTCCTGATACTGCTAATTTTGGTCGGTGTCGGTATTTACTTTCAGTTCCAAAGTAAGCCAACAGAGCCGGTTAAAGGGGCGCTGTTAGTTAATTTAAGTGGTGTTGTCGTTGATCAACCTGCGGTTAATAATAAATTGCGCCAATTAGGGCGTGAGTTATTAGGCGCATCGAGCAATCGCTTACAGGAAAATTCCCTGTTTGATCTGGTCGAAACCATTCGTCTGGCAAAGGCCGATAACAATATTACTGGATTAGTGTTATCACTGAGTGACTTTACCGGCGCTGATCAGCCCTCTCTACAATATATTGGGAAAGCACTACGGGAATTCCGTGATACGGGCAAACCCATTTATGCCATTGGCGATAGTTATAATCAAACTCAGTACTATTTAGCCAGCTTTGCCAATAAGATCTATCTGTCACCCCAAGGGGCGGTCGATCTGCATGGTTTTGCCAGCAATAATCTGTACTACAAATCCTTACTGGAAAAACTCAAAGTTACCACCAATATCTTCCGTGTCGGCACCTATAAATCGGCGGTAGAGCCGATGATTCGTGATGATATGTCGCCAGCCGCTCGGGAAGCGGATAGCCGCTGGATTGGCGGTTTATGGCAAAATTATCTGACTACAGTTTCCGCTAACCGGCAATTAACCCCAGAACAGTTGTTCCCAGGGGCAGCAGGAGTGATCAGTGGATTACAGGCTGCTGGCGGTTCTCCGGCGCAATATGCACTGGCGAGCAAACTGGTTGATCAATTAGCCACACGTCCAGATGTTGAAAATGAGCTGGTGAAAGCTTTTGGTTGGGACAAAAAGAGTAACGATTTCAACTATGTCAGTATTTATGACTACCAACCGACGCCAACCCCACAACAAGGCGAACAGATAGCGGTTCTCTTTGCTAACGGCGCGATTATGGATGGCCCACAAACCCCTGGGAATGTCGGCGGCGATGCTCTGGCGGCTCAAATTCGTCAAGCGCGTTTAGATCCAAAAATTAAAGCCGTTATCTTGCGGGTAAACAGCCCAGGGGGGAGCGTGAGCGCCTCTGAACTGATCCGTACTGAATTAGCGGCGTTACGTGCGGCCAATAAACCACTGGTGGTATCAATGGGCGGAATGGCGGCCTCAGGTGGGTATTGGATCTCAACCCCAGCCAACTATATCATCGCTAACCCAAGCACCTTGACCGGCTCGATTGGTATTTTCGGGGTGATTAATACTTTCCAAAACACACTGGAAAGCATTGGCGTACATACCGACGGTGTCGCGACTTCACCACTGGCGAATATTTCTGTGACCAAAGACTTGCCGCCTGAGTTTTCTCAGATGATGCAAATCAATATCGAAAATGGCTATAAAACCTTTATTGATTTGGTCGCGACCGCCCGCCACAAAACGCCAGAGCAAGTTGATCAAATCGCGCAAGGCCATGTGTGGATTGGGATGGATGCCAAAAATAATGGTCTGGTAGATCAACTGGGTGACTTTGATGATGCAGTTAAAAAAGTGGCTGAACTGGCACAACTGAAAACCTGGCAACTGAACTGGTTTGTTGATGAACCCAGCCTCAGTGATTTGATTTTCGGCCAAATGAGCGCATCAGTACAGGCGATGTTACCTGCGGCAATTCAAGCTTGGTTGCCCGCGCCAATTTCCGCGATGGCACAAGCAGTGAAAGATCAGCCCAGCTTATTGAATACACTCAATGACCCGCAGAATCGCTATGTTTTATGTCTAACCTGTGGTGATGTGCGCTAGTCAATTACTCAAAGGTATCCAAAGTAATTGGTGTTGCGGGTCGGCAGCAAACGAGTAAGTCCCGATGAGCTGACACAGGTCAGTGATTCGGGCGAGTAAGTGCAGCTAACACCGCTGCAACTTCTATTTACGATGGATATAGTAGATAAATACTCCGCCCGGCACCTGCCGGGCTTTTTTTCCTCGCCAGTCTCCCTATAATTCATCCATCTCATTTTTTACTATTTTTTAGGCATATGACTCATGCGGAAGAAATCTATTTATGTCGCCTATACTGGCGGGACTATTGGTATGCAGCGCTCAGATAACGGATACATTCCTGTTTCCGGCCATCTACAGCGCCAGCTTGCGCTCATGCCTGAGTTCCATCGGCCCGAGATGCCAGATTTTACTATCCATGAATATGCCCCATTGATTGATTCTTCTGACATGACGCCGGAAGACTGGCAGCATATTGCCAATGATATTCAGCAAAATTACGATTTATATGATGGCTTTGTTATTTTGCACGGCACCGATACCATGGCGTTTACTGCCTCAGCCCTCTCTTTTATGTTGGAAAACTTGGCTAAACCGGTGATTGTCACCGGTTCGCAAATTCCTTTGGCCGAGTTGCGTTCTGACGGGCAAACCAACTTACTCAACGCGCTCTATCTTGCTGCCAATCACCCGGTGAATGAAGTCAGTTTGTTCTTTAACAACAAACTTTTTCGCGGTAATCGCACCACTAAAGCGCATGCTGATGGATTTGATGCTTTTGCTTCTCCTAATTTGTCCGTGTTGCTCGAGGCTGGAATTCATATTCGCCGGATGACCTCAGTCGAATCCCCGGTTATTAACGGCCCATTGATTGTTCACAAGATCACACCTCAACCCATTGGGGTCGTCACTATTTATCCGGGAATATCTGGGGCGGTAGTGCGTAACTTCCTGTTGCAACCGGTAAAAGCGCTTATTCTTCGCTCCTATGGCGTCGGTAATGCGCCACAAAAAGCCGAGTTATTAGATGAATTAAAAAATGCCAGCGACCGCGGTATTGTGGTGATGAATCTGACACAATGTATTTCTGGTAGAGTCAATATGGATGGCTATGCAACCGGCAATGCACTGGCGCACGCCGGTGTTATCAGTGGTTTTGATATGACGGTGGAAGCAGCGCTGACCAAATTGCATTATTTATTAAGCCAATCTCTATCTCCCGAAGACATTCGCCGGTTGATGCAACAAAACCTGCGGGGCGAATTAACGGATACTCAATGATTTGGTGGAATGTAAATGAATACGGCACTGCTCTTAATTGATTTGCAAAATGATTTTTGTCCCGGTGGTGCACTGGCGGTAGCTGAGGGTGACGCGGTGATCGCCATTGCCAATCAGGCTATTGCCACCTGCTTGAGACACAAAATACCGGTCATCGCCAGTCAGGATTGGCACCCTGCTGGACACCGGAGTTTTGCCGTCAACTCACAGGCAGAACCCTGGACTGTCGGTGATTTGGCGGGATTAACCCAAGTGTGGTGGCCAGTGCATTGTGTCCAGAATACGTCTGGTGCGGCTTTGCATCCGCAGTTAAATCAACAAGCGATTACCGATATTTTCCGAAAAGGCCAAAACCCTGATATCGACAGCTACAGCGCCTTTTTCGACAATGGCCGACGAGCGAAAACGCCACTGGACGATTGGTTACGTCAGCAGGGAATTGACCGTTTGTTCATTATGGGGTTGGCAACAGATTATTGTGTGAAATACACCGTACTGGATGCATTAACATTAGGTTATAAAACATCAGTCATCAGTGAGGGTTGCCGTGGGGTCAATCTACAACCACAAGACAGCCAACAAGCTCTCGATGCGATGAATGCAGCAGGGGCAAACATACAGTCGTTGAAAGAGTTTATGGCTGAAATAAAAACACTGGCTGGCTCAACAAGATAAACCTATTTTGTTGCACTGGGACTGGCGGGGCGACTGCACCGATGGGCGCTCCGACAGCTTACGCCGTTACGACCCATTAGGTACATTTCCCCGCTTATCAACTTTATCAACAGTCTGGCGGAGCCTCACCCGGCTCCGTTTTTTATGCTTTCAATTTATGTATTAGTAATTACTCCGGCTTCAACTTGGCCAGTGTCGGCTGGCTGAATTGTTGCTTCAGCTCTTGTTTGGTTTTCATCACTATCTGGCCATCGGTACCGATACTCATATGCTGCGCATCCTTGTTATGGCGCGCTTGCCACAGCATGACCATTTGCAGGCTATTCTCTTTTTGTTCCGGCGTCAGTGCCACACCATCCGGCCATTTACCTAACTCAACCGCTTGCATCAACCGCTGGTAAATTTCGGGTGTCATCACTGAAATCAGGTCTTCAAGCTCCATCAGAGCATCCTCAGTAAACGAATAATAAGCTGAATCGATTTTTCACACCTAAAATGAGAAACAAAAATGCGCATTTACCCTGCGGTTTGTTCACCATTTTGGTTATCAACAAAATTCAGTGATGCCGAGTTTACGCAATAGCGCTCGCCGGTGGGTTGCGGGCCATCAGGGAAAACATGCCCCAAGTGCGCATCACAGTGACCACAACGGATCTCAACACGATGCATATTATGAGAATAATCATCAATATAGCGAATAGATTCTGCATCAAGTGGCTGATAAAAACTCGGCCAACCACAGCCGGAATCAAACTTAGATTCTGAAATAAAAAGCGGTTGATGGCAGCACAGGCATTGGTAGATACCCTCACGCTTATTATGCAGTAATTTTCCACTAAAAGGCGCTTCTGTCCCCCGCTGTTGGGTGACATGCCGCTGAATATCGGTCAGTTTCTCAATATTTTCTGTAGGGTTCAGTTCTTTAGCCATTTGTGCGGTTCTCTGGCAGGGAATAAAGTCAACGAAAACAACGTCTAATAATAACAAAAAATTAACAACAAAGCAGTTAAAATTGTCCTAAACTGTATGCCATCGAAAGGGCATCAGTGTAAATGTGATAAAAATCGCAAATATTACTGATTCTCACTTTAAACTGAATAATTCGCCCCAATATGGAAATAAGGCTAATCGTATCTGGAAACGTGTAATTAATGTTCGATCTAACGCCCTTGGTTTGATTTGTAGCAATAATTGACACGATTCCGCTTGACGCTCGGTAAGGTTTTTGTAATTTTACAACCAACCTTTTATTCACTAACAAATAGCTGGTGGAATATATGACTATCAAAGTAGGTATCAACGGTTTTGGCCGTATCGGTCGCATTGTTTTCCGTGCTGCTCAGGAACGTTCTGACATCGAAATCGTTGCAATCAACGACCTGTTGGACGCTGAATACATGGCGTACATGCTGAAATACGACTCTACCCACGGTCGTTTCGACGGTACTGTAGAAGTAAAAGACGGCCATCTGGTTGTTAACGGTAAAACCATCCGTGTTACCGCAGAGAGAGATCCGGCTAACCTGAAGTGGAACGAAGTCAACGTTGACGTTGTTGCTGAAGCAACTGGCCTGTTCCTGACTGACGAAACTGCACGTAAGCACATCGCTGCTGGCGCGAAGAAAGTTGTTCTGACTGGCCCGTCTAAAGACGACACCCCAATGTTCGTGATGGGCGTTAACCATAAAGAATACGCAGGTCAGGAAATCGTTTCTAACGCTTCTTGTACCACTAACTGCCTGGCTCCACTGGCTAAAGTTATCAACGACAAGTTCGGCATCGTTGAAGCGCTGATGACCACTGTGCATGCAACTACCGCAACTCAGAAAACTGTTGATGGCCCGTCTCACAAAGACTGGCGCGGCGGCCGCGGCGCATCCCAGAACATCATCCCTTCTTCTACCGGTGCTGCTAAAGCAGTGGGTAAAGTTATCCCAGCACTGAACGGCAAACTGACGGGTATGGCGTTCCGCGTTCCTACTCCTAACGTTTCAGTTGTTGACCTGACTGCACGTCTGGAAAAACCAGCTTCTTACAAAGAAATCTGTGCGGCAATCAAAGCTGCTTCAGAAGGCGAGCTGAAAGGCGTTCTGGGTTACACCGAAGACGACGTTGTTTCTACCGATTTCAACGGCGAAAAACTGACTTCAGTATTCGATGCTAAAGCCGGTATCGCGTTGAATGACAACTTTGTGAAACTGGTTTCTTGGTACGATAACGAAACTGGCTATTCAAACAAAGTTCTGGATTTGATCTCTCACATCTCCAAATAATGGATTGATGTAGATTTCTACCAAAAGCCACCTTCGGGTGGCTTTTTTATTATTGATAAACGGTGATCTCACCACCCTGCCCATTTCGACACTACAAAAAGTTGCGTAATATCAATGATACGCTACGACTTCATCGTTGATTTGCTGCAAGATTTAAAGCCTGTGATATTATCGAAAGTCTGAAGTTCAATGGATCTCCAGCCCCTTTTCTCATAAGGCCAAACGAATGAACGAGAAAATCTTCACCCTACCTGTTGTTGAACAAATTTCACCTTACATCAGCCAGCGCCAGTTGGATGATCTGCCCATTGTGGTCGTTTCCCATCCCAAAGTACGTGCCGCCGTTAGCTTGCAAGGTGCTCATTTATTGGCTTACCAGCCGAGCGGTGAACAACCTGTAATCTGGTTGAGTAATAACACGCCATTTAAAGACGGTGTCGCTATTCGTGGTGGTGTACCTATTTGTTGGCCTTGGTTTGGACCATCAGCGCAACCTTCTCACGGTTTTGCTCGTTTACTGCCATGGACGCTTAGTGCCCATGATGAGAATGAAAATGGCGTTATCCTGACGTTCACCCTGGAAGACAGTGATGCATCCCGTCAATTCTGGCCACATCCATTCACTTTGATTGCTCGCTTCAAGTTGGGCGAAGAGTGCGAAATGGAGTTAGAATCACATGGCGATTATGAAGCAGTTGCTGCATTGCACACTTACTTCCAGATTGGTGATATCAACCAGATTAAGATCAGTGGATTAGGTGAAAAATACCTTGATAAAGTGCTGAAAGTGGCTGATGCCACTCAACAAGGCGACTTGGTGTTTAACGGTCAGACCGATCGCATCTATACCCACCCTGAAGCCTACAGCCTGATAAAAGATGCCGCGCTGAAACGTACCATTGAAGTGCATCATCATCACCAAAGTGATGTGGTTGCCTGGAACCCAGGTGCAGAACTGTCCAGCAGCATGGTTGATATGCCAAATGATGGCTATAAAACCATGGTTTGTGTAGAAACTGCGCGGGTTAATAAACCGTTGGTTGCCAAACAAGATTCCCCTGCACGTCTGGCCATGACCATTCGTAGTCGCAAGAATACTCAATAACAGCATGTACCGCAGATACAAAAATGGGGCTTTATGCCCCATTCATAGCATTAACAAAGTCCTGGTCCTCTGACTGGGATTTTGAACTGATAGGAATCGCCGACTTTCAGGGCTAAGTGTCATGACTTAATCCTAAAGATTCTATTTCATAGTTTTGTGTTTTTTGACGCGATGATAATCTTATCTCTTGCATAATATTAGTCACTACTAATCTACTTTTCGGTTCCTCATGTTGAAGATAGAGTTTTTCTCCACCATAACCTGATATAGGAAACTCCCACGTTTTTCTCATCTGTTTTTTACTGCCAATAACCTCCAGATTAAGCAGTTCATTACCATCCGCATCAAAATAACGTAGTACAGCGTATGTCCTGTTGAACCCACTATGGGCAGTACCACTCATAAGTTTCACTTCAAGTTTTTTTGTCACTAAATTAAGTTCAGCGCTCAAAAAAATCCGGTCATTAATTCCTTTAAAGACAAAGCTAAATCTATTACCCAAGTCTTCATTAGGCTTTTCATAGTAGGGAGAAATACAATCAGAATACTGTTCAAGTAAGGCTTCCTTTCGTGGGCTAGGGAAAATATCGATTGCTAAATATATATTATCTTTAGCTTCTGAAAAATTGGCATGCCACATTATCGGCTGACTACGCAGTGCCTCTACTGCAGAATTTATACTGTCTAATAAAAAAACTTTCGGATCGTTATTCAACTTTATATTTTGCAAACCATAAGGCGTTATAATAAACGTATTGGTAGACGATTTATTATCAATCACACCTTTACATTCCGGAATTAACTTTATTCTACCAGGCTCTTTGTGAAAGACCTCAATATAATAACAAGAAGACAGTGGAAGTGTATTTTTACTTAACGATTGATTAGTACCGGTAATCACTTCATTAATTAAGTCATTATTATCTTTATCTTTTATTATTATTCCCGCATACATACCAGGGAAATGATAATGTGGCTTTTCCTTAGTAATATCAACGATAACCGTAGCATTTTCCTGATCAATAAATATAGTTGCAAATGTAGAATCATTTAACCCTCGTAAAGAAATTGTCTGGGAAGCAATTGAGGAACCTATTCTGTGAACAAAATCTATATTTTTTGGACTATCTTCATTGTTTGCTATCAAATAATTATTTTGAGGTGCATACTTTTTATTTCTTCCTGTAGGGATGCGTAATGTATAAGCACCAATGGGAAGATCATATATAGTTTGTTCTTTATCCATAATAGATTGATTATACACATAGTTATCACCATTGAGTATAAGCAATTCTTCGCCATAGATCTGAGTAAAATCATCTATGGAAAACTGCAATGTCATATTGATTTTTATATCTGTAAACTCAAGATTATCTACATCAACAAGACTGAGTTCGCTATTCAAGTTTAGTGTTTTTTTAACAAAACTTAATTCATCACCTTGCAATATTTTATTTAGTGGATACACTGCCTTTGCATGGCTAAATAAGTTACGTTGATATTGTTCTTGAGATATATGTCCACCAACTATTTGTATAAATGGTGTAACATCAACTCGATTTTCAACAGTTGCAAAGCTGTTTGAGAGCATATCTAACACTGAGGGTACGCTTTTATCGAGATTTTTGCGTTCACGATATATCTGATTGAAATAAGTAAAACAATTTACTCCTGCTTTCTCTAGCATCAGCATGATAAAATATAATTTACTCCGCGGTTCCCAAGAGTTGACTTTCCTACCATTACTAATGTTATTTAAAATACCTTTTTCAACCTCTTTTTGTTTGCCGAAGTTATATAACCATCCTTTATTGAACTTTTCAGTTCCTAACATAACATCTTGGTAGCAGGCAGCATAAATATTATTCCAGACTTCTCTTGTAGAAAAATATTTGTCATCAATAAATCCGCCCTGATAACCATGCGCGATTTCATGCAAGCAGCCCCAATTAGTTGAATTGGGGGATAGCCAAAATGTATTTATGGAACCAGAGGATGACGCGACCCAATTATTAGAATAATATGCTGCCCCACCACCTCCTTTATCTGCTTTAGCAAAATAACGATTCCGTGTATTTTCGTCAGAATATCTTTGCGGTTCAAAAGACAGACCTGCCAGAGAGTTATTGAAAGCAAGAATGCCTTGATAAAATTCTAATATTTTATCAATCCCTCCACTCGTACTGAAAGATTTTAGTCTGTCCTTACTGGCTTTCGGTGCCAAAATTATTACATATTCTGATTCTACTACGCCAAACTCAGCATCTTGTTCATCCCAACTTTCAAAAAATATTCGCTCGTCATCCCCTCTTTCATAAACAGGCAGTAATTTAGATGTGTCCGGGTATTCAAAAACAATTTCAGGTATAATCTCATCACTATATGGGGTATTAATAAAGGGTACTGAAACAGCATCAACACTCAACTCTATCCAATCAAAATTAAAATTTATCGAAGTCTGTGTTTTTTGATTATCATTAAGTAAGCGTAATTTAAGTCCTCCTTTAAATTCCATATTGACTTGTCGGACTCGGATAATTTCTCCGGCAGCAAGAATAATGCCTAGATGTTGTCTATCATGATCAATACCTTTTGACATTCCAGCCTTAACTAACCATTCTGGGTAAGGTAGAAATTTAAGTTTTTTTGATTTTGTTATTTGCCCCATAAATAAAACCCTCATTAGGATGGTATGATTAAATATTTTAAATTACATCAGTTATATATTAAAATATCGCATATAAGTCATTAGTGATATTTACACATAAAAACCCCAGTTGAAATCCATGTTGTACTTTATATATAATTAATACCTTTACCATAATTGATAAATTGGAATAGACTCTTCACTTTAAATAAGAGCATTATCACTTAATGTGTGAATATGCATTATTTATTATCTACTTGTATTTTTCTTATTACCTTTCTTAATCCTATGGATGGATTTTTAACGTGTATCTCGAAAGATTCATGTTTTGGTCAGGATGGAAAAAAGTCTATTTGTAGTACGTTATAAAATGAATGTTTACTTTTAATATTAATAACCACATCAAATATGCTGATTTTAGTGTTTCCAAAACTATGCACGCCGAAAAATTCACTTTGTCTGATTTTTTGCTTCGGATCTTGAAAAAATCTGTCGTGCTTTTAAAATCATTATTCACTGAAAGCGGTTATCGTATAATGGATATTACTTCCGTTTTCAAAGCTGATAATGCGGGTTTGATTCCCGCTGACCCTCGCCAATTAATTCAACACATCATTCAGTGATAGATAGATGGGATAACCTAAAGCGTTTGAGGTGTTGCACAATTGCATAGGTATTGGGGATGCATAAAAGTAAAAGTGGCTCCGTGTAGATATGCAACCGTATTCCAGTACCTATGCCAATTGTGATAATGAAATGATATGCACAATCGCATGAGCCATTGCCGTGGTATTTAATGATGCTTAATACCTCTCCGAGCCATGGTTGATGGCTCAGCCGATTGTGGTGTTAGCGTGACTACGCGGGTAAGTCTGGTAGTGTCGGTAGCTGACGATAACACCCGATGTCAGGTAGACCAGCGCTGGGACATCTTCGGAATAAGTACCGAGCACCACAGCTTTTACCAATAATAATAGAGGGTTCACCCCCTCTCTTCCCGCCTCACTTTAATGAGTTTTTTGCCGTTAAACTTCCTTATTGTCATTGTCTTATTGCTTTTTATTTCGAGTAAATATTGTACGAACCATTAATATGGTCTTTAAAATAGTTAACTTCATCTTTTAACAAGTTTGAGTCAGTCGAGCATAATCAATAGAGATTGTATTTACTCACAATACAATCTCTAATTAACATTACCCCCCGCATTGAGCAAGGTTTGAGGGGGATTTATTAAATTTTATTTTGGGCACAAAAGAGAGCAACTTTCCCAATCTGCATGATCTCAACATGATAAAAATAGGTTGAGAGTATGGCCTGTAATGTATTTTTGCTATCTGACTTATTAGAAAAAATCCCTTTCGCGTTGTACACGTCCATCAGTTTTTTGCCGAAACAATTATGATTAGCTTCTTCACCCAAAATTGTTGCACCGTACAGTGTGCCATTTGCATTTAAGGCATCTCTGGCGTTAGCTATTGCTTGTGATTTTTCTGTCAATGTTCCCGGTAAACAATGCAAAAGATAGAACATAGAGATAGAATCGAATTTATCATGAAATTTTTTAGGGAAAGGGTTGAATACATCATGCTGGATGCAATCTTTAACTCGTCCCACCCCAACTCGGTTGCTTGCCGCATTTAAGCTGCTGATATTGACATCCATGAGAGATACGAACGAACCTTGAGGTAAGTGAGTTAGATAAAAACCAGTACCCACCCCAATATCTAAATGTTCTTTACCCACATACTTTTGGAAATGGGGCAATAGAACTTCTTTTGTTGGGCACCGCCAAGCGAATTGATTAGAAAGACCCAAGACCCACCAATCGTACAATTTTAGCGTCAGTGGAGTGTAGACCTTTGCGCCCATATGAGTTGTTTTTTCCATAGTTACAATCCATTACTATTAGTAAAATCACAAATATTAATCAATATTTACAATAGGAGTCAACGGGAAGAAATTGATATTACAAACATATAACCTTAATAAAACCAGATTACCAACGACAGCCAGTGACAGTTAATTACACCTCAAGCTAAAGGATGAGTTTCACGATACATTTTGATAACGGGAAATATATTAAATAACTTTCCATTAATATGGTGATATTTTTTAGTTCTTTATTTTCGAATAATCAAATAGATTAATATAGAAATAAAAACACTACTTATGACAGCCCAGAGAAACCGGGATAGCTCCAAAGTAAAATAAGAATCATAATCCATATAAATGTACCTTTATTGATTTCTTACTACGGTTTGGCCGTAGTTTATCCACACAACAATAGCTTCGCCCCATTACGCATCAGGGTAACCGAATATTAAGTACAATTTGCCCTTTGGTCTCCCCAGACCTTAGTTTGTCTTTGTCGACATACATGAAGCATTGCTCACCCGCGTTTATCCAAGAGCAAGGTCCCCCCCCCATCCTCGTAATGCGGACTGCCGTAGTAAACCCCGCATCAACATCTTTGGTGGTGGCAGCCACAAACGCCCAGGTACTACTGTCATCCGTAACGGTTAGAATCGGAACATAGGGATGACTTTCTGATACCAGGTGCTGGATTTGCTCATTGTAGGTTGCAGACCACTTGTTACCCCCCCCTCTAAGGAAATAGTAACTATCATCCCATCCAGACGACGCATTCCAAGATCGGGGGAGTTCGACCTTTTTACCATAGGGTATTAACGTGGCGTAACTGGGGCCATATGCAGACTTATTGGCGGTGATGGTGTTATAAACATAAAGGTTTGCATAGGCGTTGGGGTATTGTGGCGTTGCCTGAAGTCTCACTTGGGCGACACATATAGCCTCCCCCGCGTAACCTTCTTGTAATTTTTTCACTTTCAGGATGACTTCTCGATGGCCATAACTGCCGTTCACTATTTCGCACTGATATGCTGAGTTTGTAGCGCCCTGAATAATCTGCCCGGACACAATGTTATCCACACTGCCATACGCGATAGCATCGGTCATGACCTCACCGACTTTACTGCTATCCGCGCCAATATGTGTACTGAGTAAGAACTGAGCTATCGCCACCCGTCCACTTTCGTCTCCATGCAGGGTTATTATCCCGGCGTATCCCGTTGTTACTCTGAGTGGCACCAGCAGCACGATTAGCACAGTTTTCCACGTCATCGTCATCATCGTTGACCTCACACTATCAAATCAGTAGATTCTGGCTGGTTCCCGGTATCCCCCTGCGAGTGTCCCTCTCGTCCTGAGGGGAGCATAACCAACCGAAACTCATGCACACTGGAAAACCCATACCATCGAATCAAGGCGCGCCGCCGGTTGTGTATCGTTTTGATGCAGGCTTCCCTTTCCCTCGCGTACTTTGTCACCCCACAGTCGCTCATCATACTCTCGTATGCCACCCCGATACGTGTCACCGATTCAGGAGTAACCGCTACGCTAGCCGTGCGCTGACACTCACTCAACGCAACGATGCTGTCTTTTATCAGTTTTCGCAATGCCCGTAGTCCCCGCTTATATCCGTGACCATCTATCATGCGCAGGCGCGGATGCGTAATAACCGCAGCAGGGACGCGAAAAGGGTGCAATACAATAATGCCGCACTTATAATGCGACAAAAGCGTATGCAGCTCGTCAAGATAGCGCGCTCCCCACCCCAATGCGGGCTTATCGCTCCAGCACATGACCAAAATATCATCTGGCTCAAGCGGGCGTTCACAGTGATAACGGCGATAAGACAGGCCCATGTCATCCATGACATGACATAACCCGATGTATTCGTAATCACATGCGCCATATAATGTTATTATCGGGTACATTATTGTTCCCTCGGCTTGTTGGCCTGGAACCATGTCGCCGCCTTTACAACCGCGGCCATTGCGCTTTCAGGGGAGCTGAACATTGAGTACAACCAAACCTTTAGTCACCCCCGGTTTCAGCTTGTCTTTATTGACATACATTAAGCATTGATCCCCTGCACCCATCCCTCTATCGCAAGGTCTGCCATCCTTCATCCTGAAATTTACCGCCGCAGTAAAGCCGGCATCGACATCTTTGGGGATAATAGCCACATACGCCCATACGTCACTGTCATCGGTAACGGTCAGGATGGGAACATAGGGATGACTTTCTGATACATCGTGCTGAATTTGATCATCGTAGGTTGCAGACCACTTAACCGCTTTGCGAAAGGTATTACTCTTATCGTTCCAGGCATGCCACCAATAACCAGGATAGCCTTGCATCTGCCACGCCTTGGGAAGCGTAACTTTTACACCGGACGGCAGTAGCGTGGCGAAGCTAGGCCCATATGCTGACGGTGCCGTTATAGTGTTATAGACATAATAGTTCGTATAGCCCCAGTTCTCGTTGTATGGTGCCATAGTGACCACTTCAGCGGTACATGTCGCCTCCCCTGCGTATCCTGCTTGTAGTTTCCTCACTTGCAGTCTGATATCATTCGGATACTTATAGCCATTCGGATACGTATAGTCCCCACTGCTATACTTACCGGGCTGCCCCTCCGCCAGTTCACACTGATATGCTGGGTTTGTGGCGTGTTCGGTAATATACGCGTACTCTTTACTGCGGTAACTGCTAACCACCCCAACATTAGTAATAACCTCACCTATTTTGCTATCATCAGCACCAATATAGGTACTGAGCACAACCCGTACGGACGCCATCTCCCTGTTTTCATTCTCCAAGGTTATTATTCCCGCGTGCCCGGTTGTTATTCTAAATAACACCAACAGCGCGATTACCATTGTTTTCCACATCGCGTGACCTCATATTACAAAATTATTCATCGAGTTCTTTTTAGATTCAGGCCGGATACACCACTTCAAAGCGAATCGTCGCACTTATCTGACCCAGCGGGTCTGACGCCCTCACCTCGGTGACCGGCGACAAACTACAACTGTTGTTTATCCCGGTCTGTACACAGAACGCATCCGCCTCATTCCCCGTCAGCATCACACTCTTTCCATTGTTATCCAGCCACAGCAACGGCCCCGAACTCGCCTGGTTGCCATTAACCGGCATCACCATTTTGTCATTACCCGCCACCAGGGTGCCGTTCAAATTCTTGGCGGTCAGCGCGGTCTTGACCGGTGTATTCCCCTGACATTTAATGTCCAACGTAAACGGCCGATGTGATACCTGCCCGGTGCTTATCAATCCCAAGTTATAGTTCCCTCCGGTGACATCGCCTCCATTGACCTCCAACAAACAGGTGTGCTGATTATTTATTAATGTCACCTGTATCGTTGCCGTGTCTGTTGCCGCGGCCTCTGCTTTGGGCAACAATGCCATGCTAAGGAAGAGTAAGCTCACGCCTGCATATCGCTTAATGTTATGCATCATCATTGCTCCTCATTTGTTGTACTTCTAACCCTTCAGCGTGTAGCTATCTACACCGCCCCAATCATTGACAGCTTCAATCATCACCGTGCCATTCAAGGCATGCTTACCGACCGAAACCACGCCAAACGGCGCCATTTGAGCCAGAGCATTCTGCTCGGCAGAACTCAATTTGACCGCCTGACCATTTACTTTCATCCCGATGACAGCAAAGTAATACGGTGTCGGATTACTCAGGTAAGTCACTCCGTCTTTTTTAACCAGCGAGATATTCTTTTCAGCCCCTTTGCGCCCCTCCACAAGGGATTTGGGGCGATAAATCAGCTTCACCTTGGTGTTCACCGCTACCGCCAGCACGTTACCGTCTTCCGCCTTCGGCTTCGGGGGGATTTCTTGTACATTCAGCCAGAACAATGATTCCCGGTTCGTCGGCAACCCGCTCCCCGTCTTAATAACCCGCACTATCTGCTTCTGATTGGCAGCCACTTTGAAGAATGGCGGGGCCGGAACCATGTACACGTCATTTCCCTGATTGGTATTATCCACCCAGACCTGACCACCAAAGGTTTCCTCTGCTTGGTTGGTTACCTCAAAGGAGAGGTTTCTCTTGCCCTCTTCATAGATAAAACGTGTCCCGTTCAGAACAAAAGCCGCCATAGCATGGCCACAGACAAACATAGACAGTAGGGAAATCATCCCCCACTTCATGACCTTATTCACAACGTACCTCCTGAACCTTATTGGCATCAGCCACTATTCCAGTCATTGAAAAACGGCAGGTTTTCCCCTCGTCTAACGTAATTTTCACCCACTTCGGTGTGCTCAGCATGCTCATCAGCAATACTCCGTTATTGGCAATAAACCCTGCATCCAACCCCTGTTCCGTGCGCGCACTGCCCCCATCAAGAACCTTGCCGTTGCTATCTTTTACTCGCAGGATGTAACGTTGCACATAGTTTGCGCCGAAATGGCGATAGACCACGGCTTTCTCGGTCGGCACCACGTTGTAAGAGGTGGTTTGAAGCTCTAAATCATCCGGCACGTTCTCCATGTCAACATTAATGCGATTGAGTGCGTAGTCCGACAGGTTGACCACCGTGTAGCCCTTACTGTTGGTCGGCGTTGAGCGGTTAAAGCGCACACCTGCCACATTCGGTATCCGAACCACTCCCAGGGTATTTCCCTGTTCTTTAGTCAACAGCACACCACTCTCCGGTGTTGCCAGCACGGTGCCGCTCACACTGCCCGATACGCTGGTTTGGTGGCGGCCCCGCGTCAACATCAGACGAGTCTGTATGGCATCGAATCCATAAGACATATTACCGCTCAAATTTCGGTTTCCTTTTTCACTCAATGAGGTACTCAGGCCGTAACTGAAGCGGTCTGTCGGGTTGGCGGATACCCCTGCGGTCATGCCCATTTTGTTATGGCGGCTATAGTTCACCCCCGTATTGCTGTAATGGCGTACCCCTCCCAGATTGAACGGCACACTAAAGGAGATGGAGGTGCTGTAATCAGGCTTCTCCAGATAGGGTTGTTTGTTATAGCTGCCGCGCAGAAACATCGAGACATCCGTAAATAACCGGCTGCTGAGTGAGATATCTCCCCCAGTGGCATTACCATTCAACCACCAATAGTTCTCTCGCCAGCCAGACAGGCTCAGGTTGATATCCCCCATACGCTGCGAAAAACGCATCTCATAACGCGCTTTTTTGTCGTTACGGGCATAGCGATCGGTGGTATAGAAATCGGCAAACTCGACATATCCCTTGCTTTGATAGCGGTAGGCCAATAACTGTAGGTCAGTGTCGTTAGAAAAACTCTTGGCATACTTGGCACTCGCACTATGACCGTTCTTTTTCACCCCGTTGTCATAACGCGCTTGTGCCAGATTTCCCCCGACCGAGAAAGCCCCAAATGCCCCCAAAGACTGCGTCAGACTCAGGCCACCGGCCTGATATTTATTGTGCATAATTGAGGAGGCATTGAATGTCGTGCCGGAAAAGCCATATCCCAAACTTCCCAGCCAGAAAAGACCATTCTCACCGGAGGAAAAAGCATCTTTAATATTGCTGCTGCTGGTTTTACGCCCCGCAGCCATGTTGTACTCCAATTCCCCCGGACGCAGCAGGGTCGGCAGCGTGGTGATCGGATAGAGGGTAGTGGTTTTCTGACCGTCGGCATCTTCGACCGTCACTTCCAGGTCACCGTTCCCCACCGGGCGGACGTCATCCAGTTGGTAAGGGCCTGGCGGAACCACTTTTGAATACACTGTATAACCACTCTGGGTAATAGTGATACGGGAGGTGGAACTGGCGACTCCCGTGATCAGTGGGGCATACCCGCGCAACTCCCACGGTGTCATATTGCTGTTGGAGCGCAGTGATGCGCCATAAAAACCAAAATCACTGAATAGCAAGCTGCGTGTCTGGGATTTTCCCAGCAACAAATCCCCTTGAATCTGACTGACAGCTGTCGATAACGTAATATCACTCGCTGCAAACTCACTGGAGCCATTGCTGTTTTTGGTAGCATTCATATTGCTACCCAGCACCCAACGCCCCAAGTTGACTATCAGGTCAGTGTTGGCAAACGCACTGTTTTTTTGTCCGGATGACTGGAAAAAGTTACCGGAATATTTTAGGCGTGCAGCACTCACCCCATAGTCCCACTGGCTGGGGTCGGTTTTACTGATGAGATAAGATTGGGGAATACTAAAGACCAGACTTTGGCTGCCATAGTCAAAGTCCACTCGGGTATACGGGTTTTTACTCAGTTCATAACACTGTTTTGATGCGTTCAGTTCAGATACATAACTATCCAGGCGAACGGGGACACCCGCGGTTTTTAACCATGCCGCTGACAAACATAAAATATTAGCTTTATCCTCTTCAGGGGAAATATTTAATTGCGCCTTGCCGATATTTTCTTTATTGACAATAACATCAACATAATATTGGCCAGCAGGATAAAGTGAAGCCGTTTTTAATATAGAGGGTATAACACTGGTACCTTGCAAAAAATCAAGATTAAGATCCGAATCAGAAGACGCCGAAGAAAAATGTGAGAATAATGCCAGACTCAATACTGATAATTTAAATATCCGTGGGCGCAATAACACAATTCACCCTCCATTTCGATTAAACGAAATAAGAAAATTTAATAAAGTTATATAAAAGGGGTGTGGCCACCCCTTTGTTTAAATAAAGGTTGTGTCTGCTGATAAATGATTATTTATAAAGAATATCGACTTTAGCTACACTCTGGAATCGACCCGGAGTCTGACCACCTTGCAGTTTGGCTTCAAACTTAAGACCATCGTTAACGACTTTGTTGGCCTCAAATTCAGCGGTATCATTCGAGTTATTAATAGATACCGGGTTAGCGCTCTTAGTATTCACAGCAGTCAGCAAGACTCTAGAATCGTTTGCTTCACCAGAGGTCATCCCCAAGCCCAATGCATCCATTTTCGGAGAGAACCATCTCACCTGGGCGGTATCCTGAGCAGTCAAATTAGCGCAATCACCACCAGCTGCATTAGCCGCTTTCAGTGCAAAACTCACCGCCGGCCCTGTCACACCTTTCCCAACAACACCCAACTCAATGTTATTGCCCATAGCATTAGGAGAATCAACTGATATATCACAGGTTTTAGCGGTTACCCCACCAGTGAATGTCACATCAAGAGGTGCCGCATGGGCCGCTGAACCAGCCATTACACCCAATGCAATAACGGAAGATACAATACTCTTTTTCATGTGAATAACCCTATTAGATTAGTTGGTTAATAACATTTTCCAGCATGGCTGGCCTTATTTCCCTCCATAACAAAAACCAAGGGAAATAAAGATAGCCATATCAGTAAACTTTGCTTTTTACATAAAAAAACACATGAATCTTATTTTCATAAAATGAACTTGAGCGCATATAAAAATTACCTGCCAAAACCTTATGCGTGAATCCTATATGAATTTTTATACCATTAAAAGCCCATAAATCGATCTTTTAAACCAAATCATATCAAAAATACACTATTAAAAACCAAAAACAAATAAAATATAAGAACAAAGAACTACATCTGGCATTGGTTAGCAACATAAAAGATCGTCAACTACAAATAAAATAGAAAAATAATTTTTTTTATCACGCAAAATAAGATATTGTGTAAATGAAACAAAAGACATTAATAAATAACGAGTTACAAACATGACAATGTCAGCACTATTTACATAATTGATATGATTCAGATTTTAATTATTTATCGAGAGGCATTAAATTAAGAAAAAGTGCAATCATGAAAAGTAAAATTATAGAAAACAAGGCATGTTAAAGTTAATTATATATTTACACAAAATAAACGAATACATATTCAAGCCAATGATTAAATGATATTTATCCTTTTGTATAAATCCAATTCACTATGGTTTTCTTGTGCTTTTCATGGTTGAGATTTTTTATGAGAACAAACAAACTCACTAATATTAATCGCAAGGGGTTTTACATAAAAATACAATACAAACAATTATTTATGTTTGTTTGCTTTAGTTTTCTCATATGGTTATGAGTTAGATCTTTAATTTTGAGATTTATCTTAATATTCCCCACATCAAGAAAATTTAATCTAAAAACATTTCATATAACTCTGTTTTTTTAACAGCCCGCTAATTATTAATTAAATATATTTTTTGAGGAGAATAGAATGGTTAGTTATGCGAAAAGAATTAGTGAACTTCTTTACACACATAATGATTTAACTACAGCAGAAATAGCACAAGCACTAAACATCTCGATATACCAGGCGCGCTACCACTTGCTAAAAGAGCACCGAAAGGGAACAGTTTTGATGAAAACGACGGGACAGGGAGGGAAAGTCAGGTGGTCAAGCCAGCGAACGGCATCTACTTGCCGAGGTCAGCATCGGTGAGCATTATGCTTTGTATGACAATACCCCTTTAGAAAGAAAAACACCCTGCTCGCGTGCTGCTCACAGGGTGGATAAGACCATCTTATTAAACAGAGTTCGTCAGGCCTGATTGAGATTGCTAAATACGCCTACCATTACATTAGGTTTAGCGGAAGGTATAAGTCACCCCAGTCCACAGTACACCGGTCCAGGAAGCATCCACCATCGGGCTATTTTTGACTTCATTCGCCAGATGGATATAACGGCCAGTAAAGAAAGCATTCCAGTTTGAATTGATATTGTAGTTTGCTGTCAATTCCAGATACGGTGACCAGCCATCATTCGGGTTATATTGTGCCAAACCACTGCGGGCAGACTCCCCACGGCTCACACCATAGTAATACTTGTTCTGGTCTTCACTGTTCCAAGCCACACCTGCGCCCGGCGTCAGAGTCCAGCTATCAACATTGAAGCGATAGAGATAGGCCAGATCGCCGACAAAACCACCACTATTATCCAGCACGTCACCGGAGAACATGGCTCGGATAGTCCCCCAATCCTCAATATGAGAATATGACATCCCTGCCATCATGGTGCTGCGGCGTTTATCCAGCGCCTTCATCTGATGGTCATCACTATCACCTGGCGTAAAGTGCAGCGGCAGATAATAAGCATCAATCGACAGACGATTATTGTCATCTTTCCACAAGTAATAACCCGCAGCCAATGTACGGAAGTAGAAGTTATCACTTTCATAAGAAACGATAGGCACTGGGTAAACACGGTCATTCTTGCCGCGATAAGGGTCAGGACTGACTAAAGCTGACGCCCCTACCGACCATGTTCCCGCCATCGCCGTTGGCATACAAACTGCGGTCGCCACAGCCAAGGCGGCCAGTGTTTTGACTTGCTTCGTTTTTATGTAATGTTTTTTCACGGATAAAATCCCTTTGGTAACAAAATCATGAGTTAACTTAGTGTAAATCAATTGCTTGCCCGTGGCGAAATCTTTACACATTCCCGCACGATATCAATATTCGTTGTGCAATTTATCGCCGATATACAGCAAATTAACAACATAAAAATTTATGTAAATTTGATTACAATAAAATAACAAGATATTCAAATAGATAATCTCAACTTATCACATATAAATCACTGAGAATGAAATAAAAAATAGATTTAATTACCGAACAATGGTTATTTATTGTACTGACAGTGGCGAGTTTGTGTCTAATGTCTACTTGACCTTTGTCAGAGACGCGACCATAACAATAAGGTAGTAGTTTCAAAATTTTAACCCAATAAAGCACTACTATTATTTTATGTTCCCAACCATTCAAACAGGACGGGCATCGCTATGAACATATTTGATCACTATCTCCAGCGCTACGAGGCTGCCAAGGACGAAGAGTTCACACTGCAGGAGTTCCTTACTATTTGTCAGCAAGATCGCAGTGCATATGCGAATGCGGCTGAACGTCTGCTGATGGCTATTGGTGAGCCTGTCATGGTCGATACCGCACTAGAGTCCCGTATGTCTCGGTTATTCTCCAACCGAGTTATCGCCCGTTACCCTGCATTTGAAGAGTTCTATGGAATGGAAGAGGCCATAGAGCAAATCGTTTCTTATCTCAAACATGCCGCTCAAGGGTTAGAAGAGAAGAAACAGATCCTCTATTTGCTCGGCCCGGTAGGCGGGGGTAAATCATCACTGGCTGAACGTTTGAAAGCGCTGATGCAACGCGTACCTATCTATATCTTAAGTGCCAATGGTGAGCGTAGCCCGGTCAATGACCACCCATTGTGCTTATTCAACCCGCAGGAAGATGCGGCGATTTTGGCGAAAGAATACAGTATTCCCAGCCGTTATCTCGGCACTATTATGTCACCGTGGGCGGCCAAACGCCTGCACGAATTTGGCGGCGATATAACCAAATTTAAAGTCATCAAAGTCTGGCCTTCTATCCTTGAGCAGGTTGCGATTGCAAAAACTGAACCCGGAGATGAAAACAATCAGGATATCTCTGCTCTGGTCGGTAAGGTTGATATCCGCAAATTGGAAAATCATGCGCAAAACGACCCCGATGCCTATGGTTATTCTGGGGCATTGTGCCGGGCGAACCAAGGGATTATGGAGTTCGTCGAGATGTTCAAAGCACCGATTAAGGTGCTGCACCCCCTGCTGACCGCAACTCAGGAAGGGAACTATAACGGAACTGAGGGAATATCCGCCCTGCCATTCAGCGGTATTATTCTCGCGCACTCTAACGAATCAGAATGGGTAACATTCCGTAATAACAAAAACAATGAAGCTTTCCTTGACCGTGTGTATATCGTCAAAGTGCCTTATTGCCTGCGGGTTTCAGAAGAAATCAAGATTTACGACAAGCTATTGACTCACAGTGAACTGACTCATGCACCTTGCGCCCCCGGCACCTTGGAAACACTGGCGCGCTTCTCCATTCTTTCGCGGATGAAAGAGCCGGAAAACTCCAGCATTTACTCCAAAATGCGGGTGTATGACGGTGAAAGTCTGAAAGACACGGATCCTAAAGCCAAGTCTTATCAAGAGTATCGCGACTATGCGGGGGTTGATGAGGGTATGAACGGCCTTTCGACCCGTTTTGCCTTTAAAATCCTGTCGCGGGTGTTTAACTTTGACCATGCTGAAGTGGCTGCCAACCCAGTACATCTATTCTATGTACTGGAACAGCAAATTGAACGTGAGCAATTCCAGCAGGATATCGCGGAGAAATACCTCGAGCACCTGAAAGGTTATTTGATCCCGAAATACGCCGAATTTATCGGCAAAGAGATCCAAACAGCCTATCTGGAATCCTACTCTGAATACGGTCAGAATATCTTCGACCGCTATGTTATTTACGCCGATTTCTGGATTCAGGATCAAGAATACCGTGATCCGGATACCGGGCAACTGTTTGACCGTGAATCACTGAATGCTGAACTGGAGAAAATTGAAAAGCCCGCGGGCATCAGCAACCCGAAAGATTTCCGGAATGAAATCGTCAATTTTGTGTTGCGCGCCAGAGCCAATAACAATGGCCGCAATCCAAACTGGACCAGCTATGAGAAGTTGCGCACAGTGATTGAGAAGAAAATGTTCTCCAACACTGAGGAGTTATTACCGGTTATCTCCTTTAACGCCAAAACCTCAACGGATGAGCAGAAAAAACATGATGACTTTGTCGATCGAATGATGGAGAAAGGTTATACCCGTAAGCAGGTTCGTTTACTTTGTGAATGGTATCTGCGGGTAAGAAAATCATCATAACCTGTTATTCGTCCGCCATGATATCGCGGGTATTGATTCCACATTGTTGCTGTGTTGGTCGTCAGCACAGCAACAGTGCGGAAGAGGCAGGGAATAGAGGCAGGGGGAGTTATGGGCTACTTTATTGACAGGCGACTTAACGGCAAAAATAAAAGCATGGTCAATCGCCAGCGCTTTTTGCGCCGCTATAAGTCGCAAATTAAACAATCAATTTCCGATGCTATCAATAAAAGGTCAGTAACTGATATTGAGAGTGGCGAATCTGTCTCGATACCTATTGACGATATCAATGAGCCGATGTTCCATCAGGGCCGTGGTGGATTACGCCATCGGGTGCACCCCGGCAATGACCATTTTGTCACCAATGACCGCATCGAACGCCCACAAGGTGGTGGTGGCGGTAGCGGCAGTGGTCAGGGGAATGCCGGTCAGGACGGTGAAGGGGAGGATGAATTTGTCTTTCAGATCTCCAAAGACGAATATCTCGATTTGTTGTTCGAAGATCTGGCGCTGCCTAACCTGAAGAAAAATCAGTATAAACAGCTGACCGAATTTAAAACTCACCGTGCAGGTTATACCTCCAATGGGGTACCTGCCAATATCAGTGTGGTGCGCTCACTGCAAAACTCACTGGCTCGCCGTACTGCCATGACCGCCAGTAAACGTCGAGAACTGCGCGAATTAGAAGAGACACTGAAAGCGCTGGAAAACTCGGAACCGGCACAATTGTTGGAAGAAGAGCGCATACGCAAAGCCATTGCCGAATTAAAACAAAAAATCGCCCGGGTACCTTTTATTGATACCTTTGATTTGCGTTATAAAAACTATGAACGGCGGCCTGAACCCTCAAGTCAGGCAGTCATGTTTTGCTTGATGGACGTGTCTGGCTCCATGGATCAAGCCACTAAGGACATGGCAAAGCGGTTTTATATTCTGCTGTATCTATTCCTGAGCCGCACTTATAAGAACGTCGATGTCGTGTATATCCGCCATCACACACAAGCGAAAGAAGTTGATGAACAAGAGTTTTTCTATTCGCAAGAAACCGGTGGGACTATTGTCTCCAGTGCGCTGAAGCTGATGGACGAAGTGGTGCAAGAGCGCTATGACCCTGCGCAATGGAATATCTACGCGGCTCAAGCCTCGGATGGGGATAACTGGGCCGATGATTCGCCGCTGTGCCATGAATTACTGGCGAAAAAAATCCTGCCAGTGGTGCGTTACTATAGTTACATCGAAATCACCCGCCGTGCCCATCAAACACTGTGGCGAGAATATGAAGATTTACAGGCAAAATATGAGAATTTTGCCATGCAGCATATTCGGGATCCGGAAGATATTTATCCCGTATTCCGTGAGTTGTTCCATAGGCAGACTGTTGATAATTAACCTCTAGGTAGCCGGTAATCTTTTTCTGTTACAGAAATGGCTTCCCGGCTTTTTAATGCGCTAAAATTTCTACTTCTCCTTTCATCCTCAGAGCGCCCCAATGAAATGGCATGATGGACTGCGACAACCGGGGGTATTAGCGGTATTAACCGCGGCGGCATTGTTTGGTGCCGGAACCCCATTGGCAAAACAATTGCTGAATACGGTTAGCCCATGGTTACTGGCCGGTTTACTCTATCTGGGTTCTGGAGTGGGTTTGGCGCTGTATCGGTTGATAACTCGCCCGTCCCCCGTCAGCTTGCCGCGTAATGAGCTATGGTGGTTTATCGGCGCGATTACCGCCGGTGGGATTATTGCGCCGGTGCTGCTGCTGATTGGCCTAACCGGCATGCCCGCATCGGGTGCTTCATTGTTACTCAATGCTGAAGGGGTATTTACTGCCCTGCTCGCCTGGTTTGCTTTCAAAGAGAACTTTGACCGCCGCATTGCTTTGGGCATGATAGTGATTATTGCCGGTGCCGCTATTCTGAGCTGGCCGGGAGAAGCACATTTTGCCGGACTATGGCCGACACTGGCTATTCTGGGCGCTTGTTTCGCCTGGGGGATTGATAATAATCTGACCCGCAAAGTCTCTTTGACGGACGCCACATGGATTGCATCAGTCAAAGGATGGATGGCTGGTACGGTGAATCTCGGATTGGCATTTTCGCTTGGTGCCAGTTGGCCGCCACTCACCCAACTGGCCGGTGCTCTGCTGGTCGGATTCTTTGCCTATGGCGTCAGTCTGGCCCTGTTTGTTATTGGCTTGCGCCACTTGGGCACCGCCCGCACCGGCGCTTACTTTTCTGTCGCGCCATTTTTGGGCGCGGCGCTGGCGGTGGCAATGGGTGATGCAGTGACCTTACCTTTAGTGGCCGCCGGGCTGTTGATGGCCATAGGGATTTGGTTGCATCTGACTGAACAGCATGAGCATCAGCACCACCATGAAGACTTACCGCACGAACACGAACATCTTCATGATGTACATCATCAGCATTCACATGATTTTCCGGTCAGCGCCAATGTGCCACATAAACATCCTCATCGGCATCAGCCCATGACGCACTCTCATCCCCACTTTCCGGACTCGCACCATCGCCACAAACATGAATCGCAAACCAAAGATAAATAACAAGCACGGCCACCAACATGAGCAGTATATAAATCACCGCGTTAGCACATATTTTGTTTAATAAACACCAGCCTGACATACACAAACAGCATAATTTGCCAATTTACATCATTAACTTGTTCTACCTGCGAAATCACTTAATATAGGAATATTCTTATATTGGCGGTGTTGCAGATATGACTGTGCGCTCCTTACTCATACTGATTTTATCTTTATCATTTATCCCATTTTGCCAGGCAGTTTATAATCCCAAAGAATATAATATTTGGCATATTCAGGGCAGTGTTTTATACGGTGCCACCCAAACGGAAGATGAAGAGCCGGTGCTAATCAGTATTGCTGGCCCCTCGACCCACTGGGCCAATATGGTGATTTCACTGATGGCCAGTGAGCCCTGTGATATCAATCAAACAACCACTGAACTTGCTTTTAATACTGATCTGTTCACTGTCGAATATGGTTGTCTGACAACAGCAGGCCAGACCGTAATAAGCTATACCCTGCATGATGCTGACAAGGTCAATAAACTCTACAATCACCTGAAATCGGGTTTTACTATCACACTGGATAAGCGCATTAAGGTGTGGGCGGCCAATATTGGCACTCCCATAAACAGTGATTGACGCATAATGGCGTTACTTATCATCAAGTTGACTAAAACGCAGTGTCAAATAATCAAGCACACTGCGCACTGAGGGTAATAAACCGCGCCGTGAGGGGAAAACGGCATGGATAATTTCATGGCGCAGTGACCACTCCGGTAGCAGACGGATTAATTCCCCCGAGGTCAATTGCTCTGTCACCATCATCACCGGAAGCTGCACCGCCCCGACCCCACTTAGGGCAGCGCTGCGTAATGTGGTCATGTCTGCGGTCACCAGCCGAGGTTGATGATAGATTGCTGCATGCGCCCCATCTGGCCCCGCTAAGTTCCAGATAAACTCCTGCTGCGGTTGCCCTAGCCCAAGACTTGGCCAGCCGGTCAAATCAGAGGGCACTTTCACTTCCCCCTGGCGCGCAATCAATTCAGGGCTGGCGACCAGACACTGACAGCGGTTGCCTAACACCTTCAGCACCAAATCACTGTCTTGCAATGGCGGTGGCCGAACCCGAATAGCAATATCAATGGCTTCCGCCACCGGGTCGACCTGTCGATTTGTCGCGTCGAGATGAAGCGTCACCAGAGGGCAACTGGCCATAAAATCCGCTAACATAGTGCTGACCGTGGCTTGTAACAGTGCCACTGGGCAAGTCATACGCACCACCCCACGGGGCTCTGCTCGTGTTAAATCAATCGATTCTTGTGCCGCTTTGGCTTCTTCCAGCATCGCTTTGCAGTGTTCATAATAGGTGCGCCCGACATCCGTCACCGCAAAGCGCCGGGTTGAGCGCTGAATTAATCGCACCCCTAGCCGCTCTTCCAATAAAGCCAACCGCCGACTCAGTTTTGACTTGGGTACCCCCAATACCCGGGCTGCGGCACTGAATCCTCCGTGCTCGACCACCTCGGCATAATAATAGAGGTCATTAAGATCCTGCATACCCTACCCTTATGTTACCTACAGTTAGTATTGTTCCCAAAATAGAACAGTGATACTCACTTTTGCTATCTACTGCTGAGATTATCCTGAATATATACTTTACCCAACCTGTAGCCAAGCAGATTGAACCGTAAGGCTGCTCTCTATTATTAAAGATGTTGTAAGGAGATTACGATGAAAAAAGTCCAAGGTATTTATCGTGCGCCGCGCCAACATTGGGTGGGTGATGGTTTCCCGGTTCGCTCACTGTTTTCATACCAAAGTCATGGCAAACAACTCAGCCCATTCCTGTTGCTGGACTATGCCGGGCCGATGGATTTTACCCCGACTCAGCAGCGTCGAGGTGTCGGGCAACATCCACATCGCGGATTTGAAACTGTGACCATTGTGTATCACGGTGAAGTTGAGCACCGCGACTCTACCGGTAAAGGTGGAATTATTGGCCCTGGTGATGTGCAGTGGATGACAGCAGGTGGCGGTATTCTGCATGAAGAATTTCATTCAGATAGCTTTGCACAACGCGGCGGTGCTTTTGAAATGGTGCAATTATGGGTCAATTTACCGGCTAAAGACAAAATGACCGCACCGGGTTATCAAGCCATTCGCAATGAAACTATTCCTCTGGTTACATTGCCTGAAGGCGCGGGTAGTCTGCGCGTCATCGCGGGGGACTATGCTGGAGAAAATGGCCCCGCCCAGACTTTCTCACCCTTGAATGTGTGGGATATCCGGCTAAATCAAGGAAAAAGCACTGAGTTTTCACTGCCCGATGGCTGGAATACCGCGCTAATTGTGTTGCGCGGTACTGTGCAGGTTAATGGGGATGCGATTGCCCGTGATGCAGAAATGGTGTTGTTGGGATCTGCCGGTAGCAAGGTGATTGTTGAAGCTAATAATGATGCCGTGCTGTTATTGCTCAGTGGTGAGCCAATCGAGGAGCCCATTATCGGTTACGGGCCTTTTGTGATGAACACCCAAGAGCAAATTGCCGAGGCTATCGCGGACTTTAACAGTGGCCGTTTTGGTTCGATGAGTCATCACGCCTAACGGCCAATCTGCCCGCCATTACCTGATATGACACTGATCAGGTAATGGCATTTAACCTGTATCAAACCATGATAGTTATTGGTATTCATTAAAAATAACCTCCGCGCGGCCCTATCATCCCGATAAATCCCCTCTTTCCCTGCTCCGTTATCGACTAAACTTAATGTTATATACAGATACAGCAATAAACTGGCATAAATAAGACTGCCGTATTTTTTTTGCATGTCATATATTAACGAGTATTTAAATATTTATTTGTCATTAATCTTATTTTCTTTATTAAAAAATAATGCTATTCCAATAACTCTAGAGGTAACCTCACTCAAACAACATAGCTGCCAAGCGATTCTTTTTCATAGGAATTCATAATGAAAACAACAAAGACAGTAAAATGGCAGAAAACTGAACCGTCTGATTATGACGAAAATAATGCCTTATTAAGCGCATTAGATGACTCATTAGCTATTATTGAGTTTGATCTTTACAATCGTATTATTGAAGTTAATCAAAACTATCTTGATTATTTTGGTTATAAACGCGAAGAAGTCATTGGTCAACCTCATTTAATTTTTTGTCATCCCGGTTATGCCAACAGTGAAGAATACCAAGAAATCAAAAAGAGCTTCCTCGCCGGGCAATCAATGGAAGGGCATTTTGAACGATTACATAAAGATGGTTCAACTGTCTGGTTGGCGGCTATCTATCAGCCGGTTCGCGGCCCTGACGGCTCAGTCACCCGGATGGTCAAAATCGCCAAAGACATTACCTTTTTCATTGAGCAACAAAAATTGACCCGAGAGTGGGTGAAACTTTATCCGGTGTTAGCCGCATTGGTGCAGGAATGCCCACTCGACGAAGTGATGTCTATGTTGTGCCTCGAAATTGAGCGAATTGCTCCGGAGGTGACTGCCAGTATTTTACAGATCAATGAGGAATGTTATCTTACCCCCCTTGCTGGCCCCTCCCTACCACCGGCTTATACTGCCGCACTCTCCTATGTGCCTATCGGCCCATTTGCGGGATCCTGCGGTACAGCTGCATTTCGCAAACAACCGGTCGAAGTACAAGATATCGCCACTGACCCGCTATGGGAAAATTATCGTCATTTGATTTTACCTCATGGGCTGCTGGCATGCTGGTCAACACCTATCATCTCCAGCCAAGAGAAAATCCTGGGGACTTTTGCTTTTTATTACAAGCAGGTACGAGGCCCAAGTGAATTTCATCGCCAATTGGTCAAGCTAACGGCTGATTTGTGTTCTCTTGCCATGGAACGGGAACTATCACGCAAACAAATTCAACATTTAGCTTTTTATGATTCATTGACCGGGCTGCCCAACCGCAGCCAGTTTTGGATTTATGCTAAACAGGCCATTGCCTTAGCGGCTGAAATGAACCATCCACTGGCCGTACTGGTGATTAATCTGGATCGTTTTAAACAAGTTAATGACTCACTCGGTCATGCTGCAGGTGATGAACTGCTTGCCGCTATCGCCGAGCGCCTGCGTGACAGCCTGCCCAAAAATGACATCATTGGCCGCCTGGCTGGGGATGAATTTATTATTATTCTGGCCTCAAGCCCCCTGCAACAAACTACGGCGAGAGTAGAAAAGATGCTGAGCCTACTGTCTCAGCCCTGTCAAATAGCCAATATGAATATTATTCCTTCGGCCAGTGTGGGGATCAGTTTATATCCAGAAAACGGCACTGAAATAGACACCTTGATGAACCATGCCAATATCGCGATGCATAAAGCGAAGAATATGGGTTATGGGCATTTCAATTTCTTCAGCGTAGAAATGAATAATCTCAATCAACAACGCCAGGATATGGAAGATGCGCTGCGTCATGCCTTTCATATTGGCTCCCTTGAGCTATTTTATCAGCCGCAAGTGATGTTAAAGGATGGCCATCTGTATGGTGTCGAGGCGCTAAGTCGCTGGAATCATCCGGTACTGGGCAACATCCCACCGCAACATTTTATTCCTATTGCCGAGGAGAGCGGCCTTATCAACGAACTAGCCCTGTGGGCGATTGATACCGCGTGCCAGCAACTGGCGGACTGGCGTTTACGGGGCATTGATATTCCATCGGTATCAGTGAATTTATCCCCGACTAATTTCCATAACCCCGGATTACCGGACATGATTTTGCATATTTTGCACCGTTATCATTTGCCGCCACAGGATCTAACACTGGAAATCACCGAAGATATATTGATTGAAAGTAACCCGGCAATTTTCACTACTATCGAAAAAATTCATCGCCTGGGGGTTCGCCTGTCAATGGACGACTTTGGCACCGGTTATTCCAGCCTCAGTTATCTGCGCCGCTTGGATCTCGATGAAATCAAGCTGGATAAAAGTTTCGTGCATGACCTTGAGCATGATGAAACCAGCCGAACCTTGAGTGAAGCCGTGATACGCATCGGTGAAAGTTTGCAATTGTCGGTGATAGTCGAGGGGGTCGAAAACGAAGCTCAGCGCACTTTGCTGAGCCGCCAAGGTTACTTAATTGGTCAGGGATTCCTGTTTTCAGAGGCGCTGCCCGCGATCAAGCTGGAAGAGTGGTTGGAGCGGCGCACCGCCATTGGCTGATAAATGGCATTTAGCTTATGAATAACAAGAGATATACAATTAATTGTAGTAACCTAATGACAGGTTCAATCACCCATAAGTGACGTTGTCACTGTCACCGGGTCACTCGCGTGAAGTTGGGCGCCGCCCACCTTTTCATCTGTCGGCAAATTCTTTATCCTTGCTGCCTTTTTCATTTGGATGTTGCATTGTTGTTATGCAAAAAAATGTTGTTATGCAAAAATTTCTTTTCCTACTGTTAAGCCTCATTCTGCTCGGCCCTCTGGGCATAGACCTTTACCTACCGACCATTCCCGCGATAGCCAAGGGCCTGAACAGTAGCGAGTCACTTATTCAATCCACCATCGCCCTGTTTATTTTGGTGCTGGGTATCGGCCAACTGATCGCCGGACCATTGGTTGACAAATATGGCCGCAAACCGATTGCCATCATCGGTATCATCCTTTATATGTTGGGTGCCGCCATGGCTGCGCTGGCTGTCAGCCCCATGATGTTTGTCAGTTCCCGCCTGTTGCAAGGTGTGGCCGTCTGTTGCACGGCGGTAGTGGCATTCAGTGGTGTCCGTGACCGCCTCAACGGCAATGAAGCTGCCCGTGCTTTTGGCTTCCTCAATGGCACCTTAAATATCGTCCCGGCGCTGGCCCCCTTATTAGGCGGGCTATTGGCTGAAGCCTTTGGCTGGCGTGCACCTTTCTGGTTCCTGGCCCTGTACGGGTTATTAGTATTAATCCTGGTGATTGTCTTCCTACCGGAAACCCGCCCGGCCAATACGCAGCCGGTGAAAAGTTTGCCGATAAAAAGCTATCTGCGCATTTTGCGTGACGACCGCTTTCTGATTTTTGCGCTGGTGAATGCCGGTGCAATGGGGATGGCATTAACTTATGTTTCGTTGGCGCCCAATGTCCTGATGGTCGGCGCTGGGCTGACTCCACTGCAATTTTCCTTAGTATTCGGAGCGAATGGTTTTTGGATCATGGCCGTCAGCTTTTTGGCGAATCGGATCATTCAAAAAGTGGGCCGCCCTGCCTGCCTGATGACCGGCAGTGTATTGATGGCTCTCGGCTGTTTCGGTCTGCTATATGGCCTTCGATTAGCACCTGAAGTGCAACAACACTGGCTGGTTTACATGTTACCCGTTGCCAGTGCCTGCGCCGGTTTAGCCTTTATGATGGGCCCTGCCACGAGCTATGCGCTGGAACCTTACGCCAATGAGGCCGGTGTTGCCTCAGCCTTGGTGGGGTTTGTACAAATGGCAGGTGGTGCCGGGCTAGGTTTATTCGCCATGGCCTTGCCAATTGAACCTAAATTATCATTGGCTATTGTGATGTTAGCGGGTTGCTTACTGGCCTGGCAGGCACGTCGTGCCAGTAAACATGTGCGCGGTAAGTTGCAGAAAATAAACTAACATGTCACTTCAATGGTAAATAATAAACCGATTACCCAATTGAATTGATGTTGTAGCAAGGCTGCAAATGAAATCATCCCGATAAGCTGACATAAGTCAGTGATTCGGGTGTAGATTTGAACGCTATTTGCAGCGGCGAAGCCCATGGACGGGCCGAGTCACAACAGCCGCTAACACCACCACAGGGTCAAGTCAGACAGGTAACACGACTTGCCAGCGCGCACATCAATTCATACCCCACGGTTCCGGCAGCCTTTGCCACCTGATCAATCAGCACATTTTCGCCCCATATCTCGACTTTGCTGCCAATCTGCGCTTGTGGGCAAGGTGTTAAATCCACGGTGAGCATATCCATCGAAATCGCGCCCACCGTGTGAGTCAATATGCCGTCTACCATTATCGGGGTTCCACTGGGTGCGAGTCGTGGATAGCCATCGGCATAACCACAAGCCACCACCCCAATGCGTTGCGCCCCACTGGCACGATAGCGGCCACCATATCCCACACGTTGTCCCGCAGATAATGATTGCACCGCAATAATCTCACTGCGTAAACTCATCACCGGGCGCAAACCCATGCCCGCAATATCCGCCATATCACCACTGGGCGACGCCCCATAGAGAATAATCCCCGGCCGCACCCAGTCATAATGGGTCTGTGGATTACGCAATATCGCGGCCGAATTAGCAAAGCATCGCGCCGCCGGAATATGCCCCGTGGCCTGTTGAATCTGCGTAAACTGTTCATCTACGCCGATAGAATTATCTGCATTGGCAAAGTGGCTCATTAATGTCACTTCGCCGACATTGCTGAGGCTTTTCGCCCATTGCCACACCGCCTGCGCTTGCCCAACAGGGAATCCCAATCGATTCATACCGCTATTGAATTTCAAATAAATATTGAGCGGAGCCGTCAGGCGGGCCGCTTTAATGGCTTCCAGCTGCCAATCACTGTGGACGGACGTGGTCAGTCGATAATGATCCAGCAACACTAAATCTTGCGGCTGGAAAAAACCTTCCAACAGTAAAATTGGCCCGTGCCAGCCCTGCTCTCGCAATAGAATGGCTTCATTTAAATCCAGTAAAGCAAACCCATCCGTGGCCGCCAGCCCCGACCAAATACGTGCTAAACCATGACCATAAGCATTTGCTTTGACCACTGACCAGATTTTAGCTGTTTTGGCTCGTTGGCGAACAAGACTTAAATTATGGTGCAGTGCAGATAAATTCAGCGTGGCAGATATCGGGCGAGGCATGCTTATTCCTTCTGGGACAATCTTCAGTCGTTATTATCAATAGCCATTATTATCAACAGAATTATATTAAACTGGATGAATATCCTGTAATGGCGTGACATTCAGTGGCCGAAAGCCAGCGCTATAGCGGGAGACCGAAAGATCATCAGCAAAAATAGCAGGACGCCGGCCAACCATGATATCGGCCAATAATTGGCCTGAACCGCAGGCCATCGTCCAGCCTAAAGTGCCATGGCCAGTATTGAGGTAGAGATTTTTCAGTGAAGTTCGCCCCACAATAGGCGTACCATCCGGTGTCATCGGCCGCAAACCGGTCCAAAATGTGGCCTGACTAATATTGCCGCCATCGGGATACAAATCGCCGACCACCATTTCCAGAGTTTCTCGCCGTGCCTGTTCCAATTGGGTATTGAAGCCCACGATTTCCGCCATCCCGCCCACTCGAATCCGGTCATCAAAACGAGTAATGGCAATCTTATAGGTTTCATCCAGCACGGTAGAAAATGGCGCAGCAGCCGGGTTGGTGATCGGGATAGTTAGCGAGTAACCTTTTAGCGGATAAACAGGGATCGACACCAACCCCGCCAGCAGCGCGGTAGAATAAGCGCCAAAAGCCACGACATAGGCATCGGCTGTCATAATATCATCGCCGCACAACACACCTGCGATTTGATTTCCATCCACCAGCAATTTATCCACTGAGCGATTGAAGATAAATTTCACCCCCGCTTGCTCGGCCATTTTTGCCAACCGCTCAGTAAACAATTTACAGTCGCCGGTTTCATCATTAGGGAGACGTAAACCGCCAGCGAGTTTATATGAGACTTTTGCCAATGCCGGCTCCACACTGGCCAGTTGATCCGCAGTTAATAATGAATACGGTACCCCCGCATCATCCAATACCGCAATATCTTTGGCGGCATTATTAAATTGCTGTTCGGTTCGGAATAATTGCAGAGTTCCGCCCTGACGCCCTTCATATTGAATACCGGTATCTTCGCGCAGATCTTTTAAACAATCACGGCTGTATTCAGCCAGGCGCACCATCCGACTTTTGTTAATCATATAGTGGGATGTATCGCAGTTTCTTAGCATTTGCCACATCCAGCGCAACTGGGCGGCGCTGCCATCAAGATGGACAGCTAATGGCGCATGGCGCTGGAACATCCATTTAATGGCTTTCAATGGGACTCCAGGGGCGGCCCAAGGGGCGGCGTAACCCGGTGATATTTGGCCCGCATTACCGGCGCTGGTTTCCTGAGCGGGCCCGTCCTGCCGGTCAATGACCGTAACATCATGCCCATCTTTCGCTAAGTACCAGGCACTGGCGACACCCACCACACCACTTCCTAAAATGACAATGCGCATATCATCCCCCACACCCAAAACGCCTTAAAAGCATAATATTCCGTTGACAGAAAATTAGCCCAGCAGAAAAAACTATCCAACATATTAATGATGAATTGTGATTACATTCACAATTAATTTACACCGCAATAACTTTTCAATTCAATGGCCGGAGGGAAATAGCGATAAGATGCTGCTTTTAACGAGTTATACGAGAGAATGACTGAAAAACCCCCTAATTCTACCTATTAACAGCATGAATAATTAGCATATTGTTAAAGTGAATTTTATTGGGTTATTACTCTAAAAAATCACTGAAAATGCAGAACAATAACCTGATTAAATCTTTTTTAAGACAATTGGTTCTGGCAATAAAAAATCCCCCCACACTCCCGTTACGCCCCACCCAAACAGCCCTCTGTTGAAAGATAACGGATATTCATTGACATAAGGTCTTGCCATGCCTCAATTTGTTCATATTGAGCTAGGATTATTGAAGTGACCAGTATTTTGCAGGGTTATAAAACCGTGAGGATGCGCTAATGACAACTTCAACATCGAAACACACCGCGCAGGATAAGCGCCTGACTGACGGCCCGGACTGGACATTTGAATTGTTACAGGTCTATTTGGATCAAATAGATCGGGTGGCAAAACATTACCGGCTTGATACTTACCCTCATCAGATAGAGGTCATCACCTCAGAACAAATGATGGATGCCTATTCAAGTATTGGCATGCCGATTAACTATACCCATTGGTCTTTCGGTAAAAAGTTTATCGAAACCGAGCAAAAATATAAGCACGGCCAGCAAGGCTTGGCCTACGAGATTGTGATTAATTCCAATCCGTGTATTGCTTATTTAATGGAAGAAAACACCATTACCATGCAAGCCTTGGTGATGGCCCACGCCTGCTATGGTCATAATTCTTTCTTTAAGAATAACTATTTATTCCGCGCATGGACAGATGCCAGCTCCATTGTTGATTATTTACTCTTTGCCCGCCATTACATCAGTGAATGCGAAGAGCGCTATGGGGTGGAAGAAGTTGAGCGGCTGCTCGATTCTTGTCATGCACTGATGAATTATGGCGTTGACCGCTATAAACGCCCGCAAAAGATCTCATTGGTTGAGGAAACTGCGCGCCAGAAAAGCCGTGAGGAATATCTGCAAAGCCAGGTCAATTCATTGTGGAAAACATTGCCACGAAAAGACCGGGAAGAAGTGCAAGCCCAAGCTCAGCGCTACCCCAGTGAGCCGCAAGAGAACCTGCTTTACTTTATGGAGAAAAATGCCCCACTGCTCGAGTCATGGCAGCGAGAAGTACTGCGGATTGTGCGTAAAGTCAGCCAATATTTTTATCCCCAGAAACAAACTCAAGTGATGAATGAGGGCTGGGCGACGTTCTGGCATTACACCATTCTTAACCATTTATATGATGAAGGCCGGGTCAGTGATCGCTTTATGATGGAGTTCTTACACAGCCACACCAATGTTGTGTATCAACCGCCATATAATAGCCCTTACTATAGCGGTATTAACCCTTATGCTCTTGGGTTCGCCATGTTTCAGGATATTAAACGCATTTGCCAGTCCCCTACTGAGGAGGATTATTACTGGTTTCCCGATATTGCCGGTAAAGATTGGTTGGATACCCTGCATTTTGCTATGCGTGACTTTAAAGATGAAAGCTTCATTAGCCAGTTCTTATCACCAAAAGTGATGCGTGATTTCCGTCTCTTCACTGTATTGGATGATGATAAGCATAATTATCTGGAAATTTCGGCTATTCATAATGAAGAAGGCTATCGCGCCATCCGCAATGAATTGTCTGCTCAATATAATTTGAGTAACCATGAACCCAATATTCAGGTATGGAATGTTGATTTGCGCGGGGATCGCTCTCTAACACTGCGCTATATCCCTCACGACCGCGCACCACTGGATAAAAGCCGCCAACAAGTGATGAAACATATCCACCGCTTATGGGGATTTGATATCCATATGGAGCAACTTAATGATGATGGCAGTATTGAATTGCTCGACAGCGTCCCACCCAGAACCAATAAACTCTAGTATTGGCTGTCTTACTGAATAAAAATGCGTAAAAAAGGGGCTAACAGCCCCTTTTGTTTTTCTGCTCCACCACATTTTCGTCTAGCGGCGCGCTTCCGTCAAATCACTTGGCATGGTGCTCTGCATACTGTGCCAGATAGCCCCGCTCTCTTTACCGTAGGTTCGTAGGCAGTCCAACACTTGGTCGTAGGCTTTCTCATCACAGAGTGTCGACAACTTGCTATAAAATGTCAGTGCCAACTTACGCGCTTCTGGATTCGAGAAATAATAGCGGCCAACACGGGTATAGAGCCCTTTCAAACCATTCAGGATCAAACCATAGATAGGGTTACCCGAAGCAAAAGCTAAACCACGGAAAATACCATAATCCAGCGCGGTGAAAGACTCAGAGTTATCATCAACCGTTTGCGCTTGTGCCAGAATTTCCTGCGCTTTTTCCGGATGATTGCGAATGGCCGTCCGCACAAAAATGGTAGCGATATTGGTTCGAACAGCCAGTAAGTTGTCTATCAATTGTGGCACGCTGTCGTGATCAAGCCGCGCCAGTGTTTCCAGAATATTAAGACCGGACGTCTCCCAAAAGTTGTTTACTTTCGTCGGTTTACCGTGCTGAATAGTGAGCCAGCCATCGCGGGCTAACCGTTGTAGCACTTCGCGCAATGTTGTGCGGGTGACTCCAATCAGCTCTGAAAGCTCACGTTCCGCGGGCAAAATAGTGCCTGGAGGGAAGCGATTATTCCAAATACTTTCAATAATATACTCTTCCGCGAAACCGGCAGGACTTTGCGCCTTTATAACCATATTTTTTGACGTTCCGTAGCGATACATATCAGCAATTTAGTATGCTCATCATACCAGACGACGGTATTCTGATATAGCTCCAGAACCGAACAAATGGTGAAAGCAGTCATAAAGTTGCAAAAATGGCGCAGATGTAATGATGAACAGATTATACATATTGTTTTTAGGCGAATAACGTAAAGTAAAATGTAACTTTGGACAGTAATAACACCATAATAACTTATTAAGGAGACCGTAGCTCACAATGGAAATGACCATTAGACAAGCCGTACTGAGAAATTTTCTGGGGAGTTCACCCGATTGGTACAAGCTGGCAATTATAGCGTTTCTCATTATTAACCCGCTGGTATTCTTCTTTGTCAGTCCTTTTGTCGCCGGTTGGATGCTGGTTATTGAGTTTATTTTTACACTGGCAATGGCTCTAAAATGTTATCCATTACAACCCGGTGGCTTATTGGCCATTCAAGCCGTCGCTATCGGGATGACCAGCCCGAATCAGGTAGCCGAAGAAATTGCCAATAACCTCGAAGTCCTGCTGCTGCTGGTGTTTATGGTGGCGGGTATCTATTTTATGAAGCAGTTATTATTGTTTATTTTTACCAAACTGCTGCTGAATATCCGCTCAAAAATCGTTCTCTCATTAGCATTCTGTATCGCCGCAGCTTTCCTTTCTGCTTTCCTCGATGCGCTGACTGTGATCGCCGTTGTCATTAGTGTCTCCGTTGGTTTTTATACTATTTATCATCACGTTGCCTCAAATCATTCGGATAAAGACATCAATGATGACAGTTGGATAGACAGCCAGGAAAATCGTAAAACGCTGGAGCAATTCCGCGCGTTTTTGCGCAGCCTCATGATGCATGCTGGCGTGGGAACAGCGCTGGGGGGCGTGATGACCATGGTGGGTGAGCCGCAAAATCTGATTATCGCTAAAAGTGCCGGCTGGAACTTTGGTGATTTCTTTATGCGGATGTTGCCTGTCACCCTGCCAGTGCTGTTTTGCGGATTGTTGGTCTGTGTGTTGGTCGAGCGTTTTAAGCTGTTTGGCTACGGTACGGCACTACCTGAGCGAGTGCGTCATGTTCTGACGGATTATGACCAACAAGCTAGCGCGAAACGAAATCGGCAGGAGAAAGTGAAGCTGCTGGTGCAAGCGCTCATTGGCGTCTGGTTGGTACTCGCGTTGGCGTTGCATTTAGCCGAAGTGGGTTTAGTCGGGCTGTCAGTGATTATTCTTGCTACCTCACTCTGTGGCATCACCAATGAACATGCGCTGGGTAAAGCATTTCAGGAAGCATTGCCTTTCACTGCACTGCTTACGGTGTTTTTCGCCGTGGTTGCAGTTATTATTGAGCAAAACTTATTCACCCCGATTATTCAGTTTGTTTTACAATCCTCACCGTCAGCCCAATTATCCCTATTTTATCTGTTTAACGGCTTACTATCCTCGGTCTCGGACAATGTTTTTGTCGGCACCGTGTACATCAATGAAGCCCGAAAAGCATTTGAATTGGGCATTATCTCACTCCAGCAGTTCGAACTATTGGCCGTCGCTATCAATACCGGTACCAACCTGCCCTCTGTTGCAACACCTAATGGTCAGGCCGCGTTTTTGTTCCTGTTGACCTCAGCACTCGCCCCATTGATTCGCCTATCCTATGGTCGAATGGTATATATGGCTCTCCCTTATACTATTGTGATGACATGTGTCGGCCTGTTCGGTGTGGAGTACTTATTAGTGCCGGCAACGGAGTGGATGATGCAAAGTGGCTGGATAAGTTTGCCTCATCTCGCGGCAGGGGTTAGCATTACACACTGATGGCTTAAACTATCGTCCGTACCCGCCCATTTTCGCCCGTATAAAGAGGCTAAAATGGGCGGGTATAACAAACCAATATCTCACCCAAAGCAAAATTGATGCTCGTGATGGCCGATAGACGCGAGAAATAGCTGATTTTGCCTAATTTTACCTTTGGGTAGCTGGCAGCAAAGATGAATTGGTTTACACTGCCAGTACAATTGCTTACTGCATGGAAAATAAAGATATGTTGCAATTTCTTAACCGCTGCTCTAAAGGGCGCGGTGCTTGGCTGTTAATGGCCCTGACTGCACTTGTATTAGAATTGGTTGCGCTCTATTTTCAACACGTAATGCTGCTTCAGCCTTGCGTAATGTGTATTTACGAACGTGCCGCGTTATTCGGTATTCTTGGAGCATCACTGCTGGGTGCCATTGCACCTAAATCCCCTTTGCGCTATCTGGCTATTTTTATCTGGATTTACAGTGCATGGAGAGGCGTTCAATTAGCCTGGGTACATACGATGCTGCAATTACATCCATCGCCTTTCACAACCTGTGATTTCTTTGTCAGCTTCCCGTCATGGTTACCACTAGACAAATGGTTCCCCGCTATCTTTGTTGCCAGCGGCGATTGTGCAGTAAAACAGTGGGAATTCCTGTCACTGGAAATGCCGCAATGGTTAGTCGGCATTTTCGCCGCTTATCTGCTTATGGCGGTATTAGTGCTAATCAGTCAATTTGTTAAGCCGAAAAGGCGCGATCTATTTAGTCGATAGTTTTTGATTTGGTTGACAGTTTTCACACATATCTTTATCTATTTAAGGCGCCCATAATGTGGCGCCTTTTTTATATTCTGACCGCCTGAGATTCCCGCGCTCCACAGCTTTATTGATTAACGAATAATGCCACGTGCAGAACGACTGAAAAATGGCTTATAAGGCAGCAATATTTGCCACTCCCTAGCCAATATTTCAATTTCTTTATTCACCTCAGCCACCCGCTTACCCCGATGATAAATAAGTTCGTAAGCGCCTTTAACCGCCTGTTGGTCATGGCTATTTAGCCAATCATCCCGAACTCCTGCGCCTCTTATCCCGACAGGCACTGCGCGATTCCCTTGTGCAATAACATAAGGCGGTACATCCTGTACCACGCAAGCCCCTATATTCACTAGGGCATGAGTGCCAATCACACAAAACTGATGCACCGCGCTGCCGGCATTAATAATGGCAAAGTCATCAACTTCGACATGCCCAGCTAATCCCACATTTGATGCCAAGAAACAATGGTCACCCACAATGCAATCATGCCCAATATGAACATGGCTCATCAGATTATTATCATTACCAATATGTGTAATCCCACCGCCCTGTAAAGTACCGCGATGAATAGTGACATTTTGCTGAATCAAATTGCGACTGCCGATGACAACTCGAGTGCTCTCGCCTTTGTATTTAAGATCCTGATTAACCTCTCCAATGGAGGAAAATTGTCCAATATAATTGTCACATCCAAGCTCGGTAATACCATTAATCACAATATGCGATTTAAGCACCGTGCCGGAACCAATAGTGACTTGAGAACCAATGTAACAAAAGTGGCCAATATGTACATTCGCACCAATCACCGCCCCCTTCTCAATGATTGCAGAAGCAGAAATTTTCGCGGTGTTATCAATCAAGCTATTTAATTCTCCTGGTGGAGGACTCACTTGCTGCTCTGTGGGTAACTTCAAGGCTGACTAAGGACTAATCCATCCATTGGTTTAATCGGATTTACTGATAGAAACAGGTAGGAATAAGGGAATATGCTCGTCATGCTGATTCGATCGTCCATATAAAAACCCCGGTCATAACCAGGGTTTTTAAAGGATGCCGGTACTTTCCCGGCTGTCATGTTATGGTGCAAGCGTCCGTCGTACACTCCAACATTACACAGCCTAAGCGCGACTATTGCATAACAGAGAAACACACTGTAAATATCCCTAATGTGCTTATCTGTTAAACATCTTATCCCACGAGTCACTAGCTGTAATAGACGCAAATACTGCTATACTTTAACTTCCTACGACTAATAATCATACAGTGTTATAATGTTTCATCAAGGCAAATTGAATATAATCTTCTATTTCAGATGAATCTGGACTTTTTATTTCTTGCCAACAAGAAGCAAATAATCAATCTCCCCGTGACACTACTAAAAAGGCCGCCCTATGGCAGCCCTGTTTCAAATTATTATCCCAGTATTACGCTTTGCTATAAGTACAAATATATTGACTTGCTTGCTCACCATCGACAATCGCCAAACGAATGGGCATGGTGGAAATGTTAAGAGCCGCTATAACATGTTCTTGGTTACTGGACTTCTGGAAGATTAGCGATTCACCCTGACCTTCCGGATTGACTTTAACAAACTGAAATACTGACTTATCGATGGTCAGCTGTTGATTAGGCCCATCCAATATCGCAGAAAGGTTGCCGCCCTCTTTCAATTCGCAGTCAAGATTAATTAATGAAGCCCCAGCGGCCTGAACCTGATGTGAAACACCACCTAATGTGGCGGATATACCGATGATAACGGCGGCTAAAGTAGAATATTTCATTTTTTTAAGTTTCTTGGTTAAATTTCAGCATTAGTATGCCATATCTGACTGATAGTTGCTTTGCAGTAATTTTCACCCCTACTATGCCCCGTAATACTACCATATGAATGTTCCATCCGCATCCGCGCCCACTCACCATATGCTATAGCATCAATCACACCCAAATCGACTGATACACCACGTAGCAGTTTAACACGTTAAGATAATGCCCGTATGTATCCAAGCATCCCTGACCAACCGCTATATGCGCGGACTATCCTCAAACCTTTCTATCATCAGTTCGGTTGTAATCATGATTTAACTTCTTGTATCGATCGGGCTGTACGATTAAAATCCACCGCATTAAATGCGAGCTTTATATATTCTATAGCGGGTAGCTATGGAACCATATTTCTTAGGATTAAAAGCATGTCAGTAAAATTTAGGCCGGAACTGGATGGACTTAGAGCCTTAGCTGTAGTTGCGGTTATTCTTTATCACGCTAAGCTTCAGGTCTTAGGGCACAATCTTCTGCCAGGCGGTTTTTTTGGTGTTGATATTTTTTTTGTTTTATCAGGCTTTTTGATAACTTATATTATCCGTAACTCTTTACAAGAAGGAAATTTCTCTTTTATTAAGTTTTATATTAAGCGTATAAAGAGAATTTTCCCTGCGTTGTTATTTGTTCTGTTTTCAGCAACCGTTGCTGCTTATTATTTCTTACTACCGTCAGAATTGGTAAAGTTCAGCAACTCTTTATTATCAGCAATATCATTCACATCTAATATATTTTTCTATTACGAAGATCCGTATACATCGAGTACAAGCGAATTAAAACCATTGCTTCACACATGGAGTCTTTCTGTTGAGTGGCAATATTATCTTATCTTCCCTGTTTTGCTATTTTGTTTTTATAGAGTTTTTAAAGAAAAGACATATATACCTTTAATTGTTATATTCTTCGCATCATTATACTTTGCAAACTATCAGGCTCACAATGATATTAGCTATTCATTTTACATGCTACAAACAAGGGCATGGGAGTTGATAGCTGGGGGGCTATGTACATGGCTTGTAAGAAAACAAGAAAATAAATTAATCAGCGAACTGATTACAGCGTTTGGTCTTTGCTTAATTGTATTTTCATTTTTTTATTTTGATGATTCCATATTACATCCATCCTTTATTACTCTAATCCCAGTGGTAGGGACGTGTTGTTTTATAGTTTGCTCTTGGCAGAGCAGTATAAGTTCTGCCCTGCTAAGGTTTAAGCCTGTCGTTTATGTGGGTGGAATATCATATTCTCTTTACTTGTGGCATCAGCCAGTTTTTGCATTTTTCAGAATTCAAAATGACAGTATTACATGGGCTTCCTTTGCAACGCTTGTGTCTCTTATTTTTGTTTTATCTGTTCTTACATATACATATATAGAAAATGTATTCAGAAGAAGCTCGTCATCTATATCTAACTTTGTCTTTTATGGGTCTTTAATCGCTGTTATTTCATCTAGTTATATCGTTAACATTCAATCAAATGGTCTTCCATCTCGTTTAACACCACTTGCAAGAGATATGTACGAAAATTATTCACAGCCAGAATTTAAAAGGCTTGTAGGCCCAGCGGGTATTAAATTAAGAAGCAACACTCCATCTACTTCATGTACGATGAGAGACCCTTATTCAGCATGCAAATTTGGTGACGGTTCTGTTATTGTCCTCGGTGATAGCTATGCTGGCAGCTTCACATATGCACTAAAAAACAATTTGGAAAAAGAAGGTAAAGGATTAATTGCGCTGGATTACGAACAATGTCCATTCGTTTCTGGTCTTTGGTTCGGGAATGTTGCTGAATGCCCTGAAGTTAACAAAAGGCGCTGGAACGTTCTGGACAACATCCAGAATAAAAATAAGACAACTATTTTTATAGCAACAAACTATGCTCAATTTGCCTATCCGAAAGAAGAAACATTAGATCCAATCTCAGACGGTAGAGCGAATATCACTGTCGGTAAATTTGTCGATAGTGATGAAGCTTGGACATCATATAAAAACAACATCACTCTACTGCTTGATAAAGGCTTTAATGTTGTCATTGTATACCCGATCCCCTCAGTTACAGAAGATGTTAAAAATAAATTCTTTAATATCATCAGAACTTCAAGTGCTGAAATATCTGAGAGTTATTACGAAAAAGATATCTCAGGGCTTATTCAAGCAAAGGAATTTAGTGACAAGTTGGATACTTTGTTTGCTGATGAAAAAAGGTTATTAAAAATTAATCCGGTGGATGTTTTATGTAAAACAGGAAAGTGTGAGATTTTAACAAAGAATGGAGCTTTATATAATGTTGGCTCACACTTATCTTACACTGGTGTACAAACAGTTCTAAGCTCGAGTAAATTTTAATGTAACTTATAAAAAATAGCGCAGTTCATATGACTGCGCTATTTGTTATTTCGATATCACTCGCTTCCTTTGATTACGTCTAGTTCTCACTCATTGGTATTCTGCTCAACACAAGAGAACCGCTGTAAAATACAACTAATGGACCGCCTGGAGCCAATATTCTGATGCCAAGTAATTTATTGTGAGATATTCAAATACAGCACGCTACATCTTAGCTGTGGGGGGCTAAAGCAAATTTTGTCGCCAACCAAATGGGGCGTTCAACACCGATGATTTACAGCGTATAGGGTAAACGGATGACTGAAAATAGCCTGGATCAGACAGCTATTTAAAATGCTGGTTTTAGTGAGAATGTCCCACTGACGCCCCAAACAATAGCTATCTGATATAAATACCTTACATATCAATGACTATCTAGCCCACTGTGGCTTATTCAAAATGTGGTTTTGCCAGTCGATCACTTCACTCTCGCGCACTGCAATATGGCGCACTGAAATTCGCTCGCCGTGCATGGCGGATTTTGAACCCGCTAATAATGGGTGCCAATGGGGTAAGTCATGACCTTCACCAATTAAGCGATAAGCACAGGTCGGTGGCAACCATTCAAAAGTCACTAAATTTTCGCGAGTTAACTTGATGCAATCCTCTTCTAATTCAAAGCGGCGATCATAGTTACGGCACTGACAGGTTTTGAGATTAAGCTGATCACAGGCCACATTGGTGAAATAGATTTCATCTGTGTCCTCATCAATCAGTTTATTCAAACAACATTGGCCGCATCCGTCGCACAGTGATTCCCATTCACTGTCTGACATCTCAGCAAGTGTTTTTTGTTGCCAAAAAGGAAGTTGTAACATAACGATATCCGCGTAGTTAATAATATAGAATTGAATGAGCGGGTGGTTATAGACGCTTTGGCTACCAGATGCAAGTTTTGCCGCCCGAGCAATGGCCCAAGCGGCAGACATTCACTTAGATTATGCGAGTGTTCAATGTTTTACCATTTAGCATAATTTTTAGCATATCACCTGATTTCATCGGGCCAACACCTTGCGGTGTCCCAGTCAATACAACATCACCAGGTCGCAACGTAAAGAAACGGCTGATGTAACTTATTAATGGAATGATGGGGGTTATCATATCGCGGGTATTCCCCTGCTGACGGATTTCATCATTGATTGTCAGGGATAAATCAACCTGCTGGGCATCGCTAAACTCAGCCACCGGGATAAAACCTGAAATCGGGCACGAGCCATCAAATGCCTTGGCCTTCTCCCACGGCTGCCCCACTTTCTTCAAGCCAGTCTGTAATTCACGCAAGGTTAAATCCAATGCCACACCATAACCCGCAATAGCACGAGCCACTCTATCTTCAGTGGCTTGTTTTAACGATGTGCCGATCAAAACAGCGAGTTCAACTTCATGATGTACAGCACCCAAATCTTTCGGGATCGAAACCGGTTGGCGAATATCGCACAATGCAGTTTCCGGTTTCATAAACAGTACCGGCTCGGCTGAAGCTGTACTTCCCATTTCTTTAATATGTTCGGCATAGTTACTGCCTACGCAAACCACTTTACTCACTGGAAAATCCAGCAAAGCCCCTTGCCAGTCTCTATGTTGATACATACTGCCTCTCTTGAATTTACATCCTAATAGACACTACACCGCAGGCATTATTGACCAATGCTATCCGCCATCATACCAATGCTGATAGCGAAATAGTAAGAGCGGTTCCAGTGCATTATGGTTCGGAAATTATCATAAACCAGAAACGCGCGTCCTTGCACATCATCGGGCACAATCACCCAAGCACGCCAATCGGGGTGAGTCACCCCCTCTTTAGGGATAACTCCCAGTTGCTGCCATTGTGTGACTGTCTTGGCTTGGCTATCTTTCAAACCGGCAAGAGCAATATTGAAGTTCTCAGGTAACTGAGCTTCTTGCCCCCAATCCATGCCTGGTTTCCACCCCTCAGTAGACAGATAGTTAGCGGTGGAAGCAAATACATCATCAATATTGTTCCAAATATCAACTTTTCCGTCACCATCGCCATCAGCCCCATAGGTCAGGAAAGAACTGGGCATAAACTGGCTTTGCCCCATAGCTCCGGCCCAAGACCCTTTCAATTGCGGATCTTCCACGCGACCTTGTTGAATTATCTTCAACGCGGCCATGAGCTCTTTGGTGAAAAAGGCCTCGCGCCGCCCTTCAAATGCCAATGTTGACAGCGCCGAAATCACATCTTCTTTGCCTTGAATTTTACCAAAACCACTTTCCATACCCCACAGTGCCACAATGTAGCGCTCTGGCACACCATAGCGAGCAGTCACTTGTGATAACTGAGGTTGGTAGCGCTGATAAATTTCTCTACCCTGCGCTATTTTGCTCGGGGTCAGAACTTTAGCGAGGTAGTCATCCAAAGTGACTTTTTTTTCTAACTGATTACGATCCGATTGAATGACCCGGTCGACAAAGTGAATATTCGCAAAAGCGATATCCAACGTGGCCTCAGTGATTCCCTGCGCACGAGCCTGGGATTTCAATTTTTCAATATAAGCAGGAAATTGCGCCGGATCTCGCCCCTGCTCGGATAACATTTGTTTGCTATTGGCGACAGGGACTGGGTTCGGTACAGATTGCAATGTAACAGATTGTGGTTGTATCGGGGCAGCGGTGTTCTTTGTGGAACACCCCATAGATATAACCGCCGCAATGGCGACTGTAATCATTGACAATTTCATCGACGCGTTCCTTTGTAAAGCCATCGCCAGTAAGGAAACTAAGCTTTCGTTTCACCCAAATGCATTTTCAATAAACTTTCTGGCGGTGGCGGGACTTGTAGATAAAAGCCCTGATCAACGAGCGCGTTCTTCACTTTTTCGATATCCGCAGTAGCTAAACTTTTTCGCTCATTGAGTGAAAGCAACATCGCAAATTGCGGTTGACCAAAACTGGCGAGTAACTCAGCAGGCACTCGCGAAAAATCATCTTTCTTTTCAATATAAAGGTAAGTTTGATCCCGTTTCGGGCTTCTGTAGATAGCACAAAGCATATTCTGGACTCTAGTCGATGAATTCAAGGGTAATATACCCTAAATAATTCGAGTTGCAGAAAGGCGGTAACTGAGTGCCCCCCAGAAGCTTACTCAAGTAAGTGACTGGGGTGAACAAAAGCAGCCAACGCACATGCAGCTTGAAGTATGACGGGTATAACTGATGATTATAACACGCCAGGCTATGTCACATATCTGAGATATCAATAGACGGGAATATCAATGCCTATACTGGCAGCACAGGGATCCGGCGTTAAATAGGAACTCCTGGGATTATCCACTCGCGGACGAGGTTGATGTTCTTGCTGTTGGCATTTCATTTGTTTTTCTTTTTCATGTCTGGCGGCATCAGCATCCATTCGCGCTTTTTCCTCATCTAATTGCCGTTGCCATGATTCAGCATCATGAGCCGCCCCTCGCAGAGCTTTACGTTTTTCCAAGTAATCGGTAGAAACCTGACTATCTTTCGGTAATTCAGCGTGATAGCTAAAATCAGCCCCGGCATGAAACGGGGTTGATAGGGCAATAACACAGATAAATGATAGTGGGACGAAATTCCTTTTCATCGTTGATTTCCTTTAGATTTGCTGATGCAGAAAGTGCAAAATATCACAAAATGATTATCATTCTCAATATACAATCATTAAATATAGAACTGATTTATGTCATTCATAGTAAAAAAAACAAAACCTCCTGGGTTTTATGACTCATCCGTTTTCTCGACATACTGCGCAAATTGACAAAGTATTGGGTAAGATTGCTCCGAAATAATATTACGAGGTATTTCACTGAACCGATAATAGCCACATTCCATTTCCCATTTCATCATCATCTTAAAAGCCATAATAATGGTCTACCGTTACCTCATTTTATAAAAAGCAACTTCACTTGATAAAAAAATGACCACATTTGATAGAAATTAATGGCTTTTATGGGCGTTCCCTAACCGGCATAAAGCCAACTTTATTGCTGAAAAAATACACAACTCAATCACGGCAGTGATATACACCAAATATAGGCTGGTCGGGGCTAGCGAATAAGGAGAAGTTATGCTGTAATTTCTGGCAAGTTCGGCGTCATTATGACGTTACAGTTTCAATATATTGATACGGATAGATTTCTTTTTATATTACCTATAACATGCTTAGGAACATCAGAATATTGTACCCCGGATAATATTTCGGGGATTAACACAGCTGAAACTGAGTCAGGATAGATGTCACAATCGCCAATTGAGTTAAAAGGCAGTAGTTTTACCCTATCGGTCATTCATTTACATGATTCACGACCGGAGGTAATCCGTCGGGCATTACAGGAAAAGGTAGATCAAGCGCCGGCTTTCCTGAAAAACGCCCCTGTTGTGATTAACGTTGCAACGTTACCTAACGGTGCTAACTGGAAAGATCTCCAACAGGCTGTCACTTCAGCGGGTCTGCGTATTGTTGGCATCAGTGGTTGTCAGGATGAACGTCAAAAACGTGCGATAGCACGGGCAGGCTTGCCATTACTGAGCGAAGGTAAAGGCCAGAAAGTGGCACCCGAGCCCGTTATCAGCCCGCCGGAGAATGTTCCTACCAAGACACGAATCATCAACACGCCTGTCCGTTCCGGCCAACAGATTTATGCCCGTAATTGCGATTTGATTGTTATCAGCAGTGTCAGCGCCGGAGCTGAATTAATTGCCGACGGCAATATTCATATCTATGGAATGATGCGAGGTCGTGCGCTAGCAGGTGCATCGGGTGATGCGCAATGCCAGATTTTTTGCACACATCTGGGGGCTGAACTAGTCTCTATCGCAGGGCAGTACTGGTTGAGTGACCAGATCCCCAGTGGTTATTTTGGCCAAGCTGCGCGTTTACATCTGCTGGATAACGCACTAACTATACAACCTTTAAATTAAGCCCTTTTGACAAGGAATCCATTTCATGGCACGCATTATTGTTGTTACATCGGGTAAAGGGGGCGTTGGCAAGACCACATCAAGCGCGGCTATCGCAACCGGCTTGGCCCAAAAAGGTAAAAAAACCGTTGTTATCGATTTTGATATCGGTCTGCGGAACCTGGACTTGATTATGGGCTGCGAACGCCGGGTAGTTTACGATTTTGTTAATGTGATTCAAGGTGACGCAACCTTGAACCAGGCATTAATAAAAGATAAGCGCACAGATAATTTGTATATTCTGCCCGCCTCTCAGACCCGAGACAAAGACGCCCTGACCAAAGAGGGTGTTGAAAAGATTTTAAACGATCTTGGCGAAATGAATTTCGAGTTTGTGGTGTGTGACTCGCCAGCGGGCATTGAAAGCGGCGCGTTGATGGCGCTGTATTTTGCTGACGAAGCCGTCATCACCACTAACCCTGAAGTTTCCTCTGTTCGAGACTCAGACCGTATCCTTGGGATATTGTCATCCAAGTCGCGCCGGGCTGAGAGAGGCCAAGAGCCAATTAAAGAACATCTGCTGTTGACCCGCTACAATCCAGGGCGTGTTAATCGCGGCGATATGCTTAGCATGGAAGATGTCCTCGATATTCTGAGGATCCCACTGGTTGGCGTTATTCCAGAAGATCAGTCAGTACTGCGCGCCTCGAACCAAGGTGAGCCTGTGATTCTGGACAAAGAGTCAGATGCCGGTAAAGCTTATGACGATACCGTTGACCGTTTGCTAGGAGAAGAACGTCCCTTCCGCTTCATTGAAGAAGAGAAGAAGGGCTTCCTGAAACGCCTTTTTGGGGGATAAACCATGGCTTTGTTAGACTTTTTTCTGTCCCGCAAAAAACCGACAGCCAATATAGCCAAGGAACGGCTGCAAATTATCGTCGCTGAGCGTCGTCGTGGGGACAGTGAGCCCCACTATTTGCCTGACTTGAAACGCGATATTTTGGCGGTTATTTGTAAATATATTCAGATCGATCCTGAAATGCTGCATGTGCAATTTGAGCAGAAAGGAGATGATATTTCGGTACTTGAACTTAACGTGACATTACCGGAAACGGAAGAAACGCCTAAATGATTTCTCCGCAATAACTCCCCCTGTATTGATTTACAGGGGGAGTTTCTTTCGGTTGACTGGATATATATACAGTCACATTCTCGTTATATTCATCCACTATAAATATACCCACCAAGACAAGATCATTCTTCTTCTCTATTTGGGCTATTTATAAACGAGTGATCAATTAAAACTCAAAACCCAGAGTGAAGTCTCCCCCACCCTGAATATCCATTAATATTGCTGTAAAATCTCAGTCAATTCCGGCGACAATAATTCACCACGCCAACCACTTAATAATTCAGGCTGAGTCTCTGTTAATTTCAATTTCCAATGCCAACTGAGTAATTGGTTTATTTGGCGGCGAGATGCCAGTAATTCACTGCTTAGCCCGCTGCGCTCACTAACAGACACAATAAGTGCTTTAATATCTTTAAAGACTTTTTTGTAACCCGGCTGGTCAATCAGATTAATAACCGGTGGCGGCAGTTGATCCTCAGGGACGGCATTACCTTCAACCACCAGCGCCAGCAAGGTGCGGCCATGATAGCGAATCTCCTGTCCACTTAAGCCTAGTGAGTCCAGCTCGCCCAGCGAGGTTGGCTGATAACGGGCGACTTGCCACAGATTCTCTTCACGAACCACAAAGTTCACGGCCAGATCGCGCTCACGAGCTTGACGCAAGCGCCATGATGCCAGCTTTTGTAGGCAAGCCAACTGATGGCCGCGCAACTGCCAGGCATTGGTGATTTCACGATAGGCTAATTCGGGGTCGAGTGTTTCACTGCGGCGGCGGCACAACAGCTCACACTCGTCTTTAGCGGCGTCCATTCGCCCGGCAGCTTCGGTCGCCTCAACCAACTTAGTGGCCAACGGCAACAAATAAAATACATCCGCAGCGGCGTAATCACACTGTTTTTCACTCAGGGGCCGAGCAATCCAATCCGTCCGAGATTCACTTTTATCTAATTCGACACCTTCAAACTCATTCACCAACATGGCAAAGCCGCAAGATAACGTGCGGCCAGAAAATGCGGCCAATACCTGAGTATCAATCATCGGCGTCGGCATGATATCAAAGGCATTTAAGAAGACTTCGAGATCTTCACTCCCCGCATGCAGATACTTCACCACATTCAAATCTTGTAGCAACTCGCGGAAAGGTTGCCACTGCGTAATAGGCAAAGGATCAATCAGTGAAAGTTGTTCACCGTCATACAGTTGAATCAGGCCCAACTGAGGATAGTAAGTGCGGGTTCTGACAAACTCTGTATCCAGCGCAACATGGGCATATGTTCGGGCTTGTTCGCAGACCTGCTGCAACGCACTGTCGGTCGTGATCAACTGATAATTCAAAACGTGATTCTCTATAAGTCGTTAGTGCTATGGCAAACACAACAACGCCGGTGATAACCGGCGTTGTTGATGATGATTGAGTGACTCCCACCTTAAGTTAAGCCGCGTTTTGCTCGCTGGCTTTAGCCTTAATCTGTTCGTCACGCAGTTCCCGACGCAAAATTTTGCCGACATTCGATTTCGGCAACTCATCACGGAACTCTACTATTTTCGGTACTTTATACCCTGTTAGGTAGCGGCGGCAATGGGTTAGCAACTCTTCCTGCGTCAATGAGGCATCTTTTTTCACGACAAACAATTTTACTGTCTCACCGGAAACCTCATTAGGCACCCCTACCACCGCAGACTCCAGCACTTTCGCATGTAACGCTACCACATCTTCAATCTCATTGGGGTAGACGTTAAAACCGGAAACCAGAATCATATCCTTTTTGCGGTCAACAATTCGCAAAAAACCTTGTTCATCTATTGTCGCGATATCACCGGTTGCCAACCACCCCTGTTTTAGGACTTCATCGGTCGCTTCGGGCCGCTGCCAATAGCCTAACATAACTTGAGGCCCACGCACCCACAGTTCGCCCGGTTCCCCCAAAGCCACATCGTTACCCTCATCATCAACCAGCCGAACATCGGTAGAGGGCACAGGCAGGCCAATACTGCCGCTGTAATGTTTCAAATCATAAGGGTTGCCAGTGACTAACGGCGAACATTCGGTTAAACCATAACCTTCCAGCAAATGTTTCCCGGTCAGTTTTTCCCACTTTTCGGCCACCGCTTTCTGTACCGGCATCCCGCCGCCGACAGAAAGGCGCAAAGTAGAGAAGTCTAATTTGGTGAATTCCTCATTATTTAGCAGCGCGTTAAATAATGTATTCACCCCGGTCATCGCCGTGAATGGGTAGCGACTGAGCTCTTTCACCATGCCTGGAATATCACGCGGGTTAGTTATCAATAAACTGCGGCCACCCAGTTCGATAAATAGCAGGCAGTTCATGGTCAACGCAAAAATGTGATAGAGCGGTAGCGCCGTCACCACCAGCTCATGACCCGGTTGTAACAATGGCGCATAGGCCGCTTTGGCCTGTTCCAGGTTCGATTGCATGTTACGGTGGGTCAACATAGCCCCTTTCGCCACGCCAGTAGTACCGCCGGTATATTGCAAGAATGCCATATCTGTATTGATGACATCCGGCTTCACATATTGCATACGGCGGCCTTTCTGTAAGGCAGTGCGGAAGGAAATGGCATCGGGCAAATAGTATTTCGGCACCAGCCGCTTGATATATTTCACCACGAAATTGACCAGTGTCCCTTTCGCCGTCGAGAGCTGATCACCCATACGAGTTAAAATAACGTGCTTAACTTGGGTCTTAAACACGACTTTTTCCAGTGTGTGGGCAAAGTTGGAAACTATAACAATAGCCGTAGCGCCACTATCATTGAGCTGATGTTCCAGCTCTCGTGGGGTATACAGTGGATTAACATTCACCACAACCATGCCAGCACGCAGAATACCAAACAAAGCAATAGGATATTGCAGCAGATTGGGCATCATCAATGCAACGCGGTCGCCTTTTTGCAGCCCCAGACCTTCCTGTAGATAAGCGGCAAAAGCACGGCTACGCTCTTCCAGCTTACGGAAGGTCATCACCTCCCCCATATTGATGAACGCAGGTTGGTCCGCATAACGCAATGCGGCATTCTCAAACATTTCCACCAAAGAAGAATAGCGATCCGGGTCAATTTCTGCGGGGACATCTGCCGGGTATCGCTTTAGCCATACTTTTTCCAAGGTAGCGCTCCTGAAATTATTATTAGTCGCCAGATAAGCTGGCAAACTTATTTACACCAGAACTTTAACAATATTTTAACTCAGCTTACCAGTTTACTTTTAAACAATTTTGAGGTTGGGATATACGTCACTATTTTTTGGCGCTGAGATCATAAAAATAATCAAGTCAGTTAATGCTGACAAAAAAATAGCAATAAAATCAACATATTAATTTTAGTGAATAATACAAAACAATCTAACCTATTGATTATAAAACTTTTACATCCGCATAGCCTAAAGCAAATGTAAAAGGGCGCTGAATTCAGCGCCCTTCTCGATTAACCTCATCGTCTATATAGCCCCACTGTGATGGAGCCCACTCACTACTCCGTCACAATGGTTTGTATCGGTGCTGGCCCCGGATTGTACCAACCGCCCCATCCTGGCCCCCACATCCCGGGGTGACGATAACCCCAAGGGTCCATCATGGGTGGCATTAATACTTGCTGTTCAAGATGCCAACGCTTATAACCCGTGGCATTCATTACCACGAAGTCATAAGGTGTCTGGCCAATTTTACCCGCTTCAACACCGGTAATGGGCCCAACAACAGTGACAAGGTGCCCACGGAAATCAACGGGTTCAAGGAAACCATTCACATAAGCAATGACTCGGCCCTGTGAAGGTTCACCCAAAATAGGTCTGGCACCCGAATCTAAAGGTACACTGGCAATTTCAAGCCGAGTGCGGTGCGTTTCGTTGGTCACATTAATCACTGTTCCGCCAAAACGTGCTTCCTGACCAATAAAGGCCTTGGGATCAGTCCGAACCAAGTTAAGATTTTGCTGCGGTGTCGCGGTTGTGCCCTGGATCGCTGGTGGGATCGTGACACAACCGGAAAGTAACAAAGCGCCCAATCCTAGCCAGCCACACCGCCATTTACGGCTTATTTTCTGGCTAGATTGAGTTGTTAAGGTGTTTATCGCCATAGCATGTCACTCCTTATCCTATCGCTATCTTAAAATTTTAGACTCTCATCAGGATGATAAGTTGTTAAATATTTCAAGCTACCGCGGAGTCGATTAGTTCTAGCGGCCCGGCAGTTTTTTCCAAGTCACTTCATTGCGCAGGTAAACTGGCTCAGCATTTTCCACACGAACAACCTGCCCATTCGCCCATGATGATAACGCCAGCGGCAACATATCTTCAGCATGAGGCAAGGTGATTTCGCCGTCAGTCAGCATCACACTGCTGCCGCTAATCAGGTCAGGATAAGTCTGCCAGCCAGTACCCACGGTTGCCCAAGTACCACTCAATGATTGAGCATACTCCAGCGCTTGTGCTGGTGTCATTACCGCCTCACTCGCCTCGCCGAGCCACTGGCCTTGGTCATTGCGCTCAAACTCACCCCAATAAACCTCTCCCATGCGCGCATCTATCGCCGCTAATACTCGGGAGCTGCTCGTCAAACGAAACGCCCCCTGGGCCATAGTTTGCAAGGTGGAGACGCCAATCATCGGTAAGTCAGCACCCAATGCTAGCCCTTGGCCAATACCGATCCCAATTCGTACCCCGGTAAAACTGCCAGGGCCGCGGCCAAAGGCCAAAGCATCGAGTTGTTGCAGAGATAAGCCCGACTCCGCCAGCACTTGCTGCACCATCGGTAAAATTCGTTGGGTGTGTTCTCGTGGACAAAGCTCAAATAGGGCCTGAACTTCGCCGTTGTTCCAGAGTGCGACAGAACAAGCTTCTGTTGCGGTATCGATCGCTAAAATTCGCGTGGACATGCCAACCTCGGCAGGAAAAGAAGATAAATTCAACACAGGGCGCGCATGATAGCACACCCCTCCTCGCTTTTCCCTCAATCGCGCTGCTTGAGAAAAGCGATAGCTTTCGCCAAATCACGGGTTCGGGGTGCAGGTGGTAAACTATTGAGGAACATCGCGCCATAAGGGCGCATTACCAGCCGGTTATCACAGATAACCAGCACTCCGCGATCATCAATATCACGAATCAAACGGCCCACACCTTGCTTGAGCGTAATCACTGCATCAGGTAATTGCACATCATTGAATGGGTCACCACCGCGCAGACGGCAATCTTCAATACGCGCTTTCAACAAAGGGTCATCTGGCGAGGTAAACGGTAGTTTGTCGATAATAACGCAAGATAGGGCATCACCGCGCACATCGACACCTTCCCAAAAGCTGCTGGTCGCCACCAACAGCGCATTGCCCGCCGCCACAAACTGCGCCAACAGTTGCCCTTTACTGGTCTCCCCTTGCACCAATACTGGCAATGTCATGCTGGCGCGGAACTCTTCGGCCAACCCGCGCATCATCTGGTGCGAGGTACACAGGAAGAAACATCGCCCTTTATTGGCATCAATCAAGGGTTTTAGCATCACCGCCAGCTTGCGCGCCGCCCCCGGCTCATTGGCGGAGGGTAAATTACGCGGCACACACAATAATGCCTGATTGGCATAATCAAACGGGCTGGGCAAGAGCAGCGTTTTGGCGTTAGTCAGCCCCAGCCGCGAGGTGAAATGGGATAATTGGTCATTCACCGACAGGGTGGCCGAGGTGAAAATCCAGGTGCCGGGTTTTTCTTCGATTAACTCGCGAAAGCGGTCAGAGACAGACAGTGGCGTGAGCGCCAGCACAAAATGCCGTGCGTTACATTCATACCAATAACTGTAACCGGGCATAGAGACATCTTTCAATCGTTTCAATCGGTTGCGATACACCGTCGCCCGTTCAAAGGCCGCATCCAACATCGCACTGCGCCCCAGTGAAAGCTTCATCACGTCGTAGCACAGTTCCAGCGCATCATCGAGCAACAACAGCGCCCGCTGAATAGCGGGTTGCTCCATCACATCACGCAGATTACCGCGATAACCGGGATCCCCCAACACCAAACGAAAATCTTGGGTGTTTTGTGTCAGGCGGTCAGCACTTTTTTGCAATTGCGCTGAGTCACGCACTTCAGTTCGATAGGCAATAATGATGTCTTTTGCCAAGTCCATCAGTTGCCTGCTGGTCAATTGCTGACCGAAATATTGGCTGGCAATGTCGGGTATCTGATGGGCTTCATCGAAAATCATCACATCGGCGGTGGGGATCAACTCAGCAAAACCGCTCTCTTTCACCACCATATCCGCCAAGAATAAATGGTGATTAACCACCACCACGTCGGCATCCATCGCCCGGCGGCGAGCTTTCACCACAAAACACTCTTTATATAGCGGGCAATCACTGCCCAGACAGTTATCATTAGTGCTGGTCACTAACGGCCAGACAAAACTGTCTTCTGCAACTTCACCACAAGTGCTGATATCACCATCAACGGTTTCTGCTGACCAGCCGCGTAAGCGCACTAAATCCACTAATGTTTCACTGGCCAGCTCGCCGCCCGCCAGTGATTGTTGCTCAAGCCGCTCCAAACACAGGTAGTTTGAACGGCCTTTGAGCAACGCTAATTTCCCTTTATATTTCAAAGCAGTAGCGACAGTGGGCAAATCGCGGGAATAGAGTTGATCCTGCAATGCTTTGGAGCCAGTGGAGATAATGACTTTGCAATCAGCCCGTAACGCAGGAGCCAAATAAGCAAATGTTTTACCGGTACCAGTACCGGCCTCAACCACCAGCTGTTGTTTGGCATCAATAGATTCACTGATTGCCGCAGCCATTTGGCGCTGGGACTCTCGGGGGTTAAAACCTGTAATGGCCTGCGCTAATGCGCCGTCTGTTGCAAAATCGTCTGTCACACTTTCTCTTCCGGGCGAAATCAGCGGTGATTATGCCAAGCCTAAGCGCCCGCGACCACACATTCTCGCGATAGGCTATGCTACCCTGATGGTGAAAATTGACATTTACATTCACATTGGCATTCACACGAAGGAGTGAAAATGAGTATTGAGCGAATTAATCCCGAAAAACGGTGGTCAGACGCAGTGGTATTTAACAATACAATCTATTACACCAGTGTTCCGGAAAATCTGGATGCAGACGCCACTGCACAGACGGCAAACACATTGGCGGCCATTGATATGATGCTGAATCAACTCGGTTCAGATAAAGGCCGTATTTTGGATGCGACAATCTTTTTGGCAGATATTGCAGACTTCGCGGCAATGAATGCGGCGTGGGATGCCTGGGTAGTAGATGGCAATGCACCGGTGCGCTGCACCGTAGAGGCTAAGCTAATGAATCCAAAGTATAAAGTTGAAATCAAAATTATTGCGGCTATTTGATTAGCCGCTAAATTTCCTTGGCTTGTCTCAGACTAATCACAACGTGAATAGGTGGGGAAATGTGCCGAATGGGTCGTAGCGGCGTAAGCCGCCGGAGCGCCCATCGGTGCAGTCGCCCCACCAAACTCCAGATTAGGATAGCTTTATCATTACCATACCAGCCAGTAGCAAAATCAACCCGATCCAGCCTTTATAGTTCAGCCGCTGGTTGAACAAAATCCAACCCGCCGCCACGGTAGCGGCAATACCGAACCCGCCCCACAAGGCATAAGCCACTGATAATTCGATACCTTTCACCGCTTGTGCCAGCGCACTGAATGCCCCAAGCACTGACAACAATGATAAAATCCCCAACCATACCCGGCGAAAGCCATCTGACATTTTCAGTAGGATGTTAGCGATAATTTCTAGAATCACCGCCAAAATCAGAAACGCAATATGATAAAATTCAAGCTGTTGCATGATGCTCACCTGAATTTCGGCTTGGACTGTTCGGTTTCTTTGGCTTACGAGTCCCTGATTTCACTAACATTATGCCGCCGATCAAAGTCACTAAACCGACAATTTTCAGCGGTGATAAGCTTTCATCAAACCACAACACACTGAAAACAGTAATAATCAGGATACCAATCCCTTCCCACAGAGCATAAGCCACTCCTAGCGCCACTTTCTTCACCGCCAGAGCCAGCAAGATATATGAGCCGGTTATCATAAAATACATCACGATATGCCCGGTCATCTCACCACTGACACTGGCGTATTTCATTGATAAAGTGCCGATAATTTCAGCAACAATCGCTAAACCTAAAAATATCCAATAAATCATCATTCTTCTCCTAACAGGCATAGATGCTCGCTAAGGTCTATTTATTACGGTTATCCTAATTCGACGCCCCATTCACAGGGAATAGACGTGCGCAGGCCGTAAGAAATAGAAACTCACTTGGCGTAGAAATTTTTTGTTAAATTTATTAACTACAGAAGAAGAAAGACGCTATAGCTCGCTGCACCAGTGATGCTCACTGGCCAGAATGGCTGACAAGAAGAGTTGGGATGTAGAAGGCTTGAAAGTAATTCCATTAGTTTTCATCATAATATATCTCTTTTTTTTAGCTACACACGTTTTGGCTACTTTCTTGTATGCCAAACCCAGTGCGATACGCCTAAAACCCTCATCAAATTGGAATAATTAACTGCTGTATTTTTACCACAGTCAATTTTATAAAGCAAACCATCAATTTGATAAATAGTTTATAAAAAGAGATTAAAAAATAATAAGTTAGTAATTTTAAAAAAACAAAACCCCTGCATTGCAGAGGTTTACTGTTCAGCACTCATACTGGGTTTTCCCAGCAGTTCATGGAGTTAGCGCGACTTAGGCGGTGGCACCTGCAACAGCTTGTTTGGCTAACTCAGTAATGCGAGCGTAGTCACCTTTTTCCAGTGCATCAGCAGGAACCAACCATGAGCCGCCGATACACAATACGCTTTTCAGCGCCAGGTAATCGCGATAGTTGTTCGGTGTAATACCGCCAGTTGGACAGAAACGCACTTGAGAGAATGGGCCGCCGATAGCTTGCAAGGCTTTAACACCGCCGTTAGCTTCTGCCGGGAAGAATTTAAACTCACGCAGGCCATAACTCATGCCAAGCATCAGTTCAGAAACCGTGCTTATTCCTGGGATCAACGGAATATCACCTTCAGTTGCCGCTTTGAGAAGTTCATCAGTCAGCCCAGGGCTAATGGCAAATTGGGCACCCGCCTCAACCACATCAGCCAATTGCTGAGGATTAAGCACCGTACCCGCCCCCACAATGGCTTCTGGAACTTCTTTAGCAATAGCGCGAATAGCCTCAACAGCACAAGAGGTGCGCAACGTCACTTCCAGCACCCGAACACCACCCGCCACCAAGGCTTTAGCTAGCGGTACCGCTTGCTCGATCTTATTTATCACGATCACCGGGACGACAGGGCCTGCGGTCATTACCTGCTCTGCGCTCATTTTCCAGCTTTTCATTCGTTGTTATCTCCACTTATGCCGGTTGGCATGGACTCACCCGAAGGTGTCAGTTGAAAGATGGCTGGCGGAGCATTTATTACTTTTCCGCCGGCCATAAAGAATCATTCTGCGAGTCGCTAACGGCTCTTTATTATTGCGCTTGGGTGGGCGGCAATATACCCGTCATACTTCAAGCTGCATGTGCGTTGGCTACGCTCAATAACCCGAATCACTTACTGATGTAAGCTCATCGGGACTCTCTCGTTTGCCGCCTTCCTGCAACTCAAATTATTTAGGGTATAGTCATAACCTAAATATTTATTCGAATTCATTCCATGAGCGGCCATCACGGGTAATCATGGCCACCGACGCCACAGGGCCCCATGTCCCAGATTGATAAGGCTTTGGAGCCTCATTATCAGCAGCCCATGCATCCATGATGGAATCAACCCACTTCCAAGCTTCCTCCACCTCATCACGGCGCACAAACAGGGCCTGAATACCGCGCATCGTCTCCAACAGCAGACGTTCGTAAGCATCAGCAATATGCTGCTCGTTAAAGGTTTTGGAGAAACTGAGATCAAGCTTAGTGGTTTGCAGACGGTGCTTATGCTCAAGACCTGGTACTTTATTCAGCACTTCAATTTCGATGCCTTCATCTGGCTGCAAACGGATAGTCAGTTTATTCTGTGGTAATTGCTGATAAGACTCACGGAACAGATTCAACGCAGGGTTTTTAAAATACACCACCACTTCAGAACATTTGCTTGGCAGGCGTTTACCGGTTCTCAGGTAGAACGGCACACCGGCCCAGCGCCAGTCATCAATATCGACCCGGATAGAAACGAATGTCTCGGTGTTACTGCTCTTATTCGCCCCTTCTTCTTCCAGATAGCCAGGGACTTTATTACCCTGCACAAATCCGGCCGTATACTGACCCCGAACCGTGGTTTCACGCACATTGGTGTGATCAATACGGCGCAGCGAGCGCAGCACTTTCACTTTTTCATCACGGATACGGTCGGTACTCAAATCTGCCGGTGGCGACATGGCAATCATGGTTAGGATTTGCAGCAAGTGGTTTTGGATCATGTCGCGCATCTGGCCGGCCTGATCAAAATAGCCCCAACGCCCTTCAATACCGACTTCCTCTGCAACAGTAATCTGCACATGATCAATGGTGCGGTTATCCCAGTTCGACGCAAACAGTGAGTTGGCAAAACGCAGGGCCAGCAGGTTCAATACTGTCTCTTTACCTAAATAATGGTCGATACGGTAAACCTGGCATTCGTTGAAATACTCAGCGACCTGATCATTAATCACCCGTGAGGAAGCCAAATCTTTCCCCAAAGGTTTTTCCATTACCACCCGTGCTGGCTCTTTATTCAGACCCGCTTCGCCCAACCCTTTGCAAATGGCCCCAAAGGTATTCGGTGGCATCGCGAAGTAGTTAATGGTGGTGCGATTTTTTTGATCCAGCATTTTGCCCAATTTGGCAAAGTGTTTGCTGTCATTGACGTCCAGATTACAGAAATCGAGGCGAGAACTGAGTTTTTGCCACAATTCATCATCCAGCGTCTCTTTCATAAAGGTATCGAGGGCTTCCCTTACCACGGCTGTGTACGCGTCTTTGTCCCAATCGGCACGGCCTACGCCGATAATCCGTGTATCAGGGTGGATGTGACCCGCTTTCTCTAATTGGTAAAGGGAAGGCAACAGTTTCCGACGAGCCAAATCGCCCTTAGCGCCGAAAATCACCAGATCACATGCCTGGGCTGCCTGGGCTGTATTAGTTACCGCCATGTTATTCTCCTCGTTGCAGGATATTTGTAATTTTCTTACATTACTAATGTACTCTCTTTGACTATAGCCAGTAAACCCAGATAAAAGTGGGCCAAAAAAGGTTAAAAAACACTCGATAGAGTGGCAGGCCGCGTCAAATCAGGCCGCGCAACTTTAAAATGTAATTTTATGACGTTTTTGACAACTATTTACCATTATGAAAATTAGACACAGGTCATATTCTGGTGAAAAAGAGTGACTTCTCACCAGATGTCTCTGCCAACGGGTTCCAGCTCGTAGTATATTTTCATTAAACCGACATAGATTTCTCCTTTAAATGAAATCGGTAAAACCCATGGGTGACTCTCGTTATATGAATACGCTGGAAAATATCCAAAATAATCTGGACCTCCTGAGCAAATCGGAAAGGAAAGTCGCCGAGGTGATCCTCGCCTCCCCACAAACTGCCATCCACTCAAGTATTGCCACACTGGCCAAATTGGCGAATGTCAGCGAACCCACGGTAAACCGCTTTTGCCGTCGACTAGACACCAAAGGTTTTCCTGATTTTAAACTTCATTTGGCACAAAGTCTGGCAAATGGCACACCTTATGTGAACCGGAACGTCGAAGAGGATGATAGTGTAGCCGCTTACACGGGGAAAATATTTGAATCGACCATGGCCAGCTTGGATATGGCGAAAAATAATTTAGATATTGCCGCGATCAACCGAGCGGTCGATTTATTGACACAAGCGAAGAAAATTTCGTTCTTCGGCCTTGGCGCATCGGCCGCTGTAGCCCATGATGCCATGAATAAATTCTTCCGCTTTAATATCCCAGTAATTTATTTCGATGATATCGTAATGCAACGCATGAGTTGCATGAATTCCAACGAAGGTGATGTGGTGGTATTGATATCTCACACTGGGCGCACAAAAAGCCTGGTTGAGCTGGCACAACTCGCCCGTGAAAACGATGCCACAGTGATTGCCATTACCTCGCGCGATACTCCGCTGGCTAATGAAGCAACATTACCGCTGTTACTGGACGTGCCGGAAGATACTGATATGTATATGCCAATGGTGTCCCGTATTGCTCAATTGACCTTAATTGACGTGTTGGCAACCGGTTTTACTCTGCGTCGTGGGGCTAAATTCAGGGATAACCTGAAGCGAGTGAAAGACGCATTGAAAGAGTCGCGTTTCGACAAAGGTTCACCACGGGTCAATAGTGGCGAGTAACCTTAAAAAGTTAAACCAGTCAAAAAGTAAAGAGCATTGAAGACAGAAGTTGCTTTGTTTTGTGTTAGCGCATCTTCTGTGGTGAAAGTTTGACGTACCATTAAAAGATAATATGTGTTTGACTCTTAAAACATTGGAGTCAACAAGTCCTAAACAGCTCGCTTTTGTAATGTGGTCATTGATGTGTAAATGGAATCCGCATGGGCCATTTTGCGCATCAATTGTTTTACAGTCGCAAGCGGATAACATAAATGACACTATGTTGTGGTAATACGTTGTTGTAAAAAGTTGTTATCGCAAACATAACTGTCACAAATGCATCGTCGTAAAATTTGTAACTTAATTACATTTTACTATCGGATTGATTATCCGCTGTTTTAACAACACCATGCTTCATCAGTCAACGGAGTAAGAGATGTCCAGACGGCTCAGAAGGACCAAGATTGTTACTACACTGGGGCCGGCTACTGACCGCGACAATAATCTGGAAAAGATTATTATTGCGGGTGCTAACGTAGTCCGCCTGAATTTTTCCCATGGTAGTGCTGAAGATCATGAATTGCGGGCCAATAAAGTCCGTGAGATTGCTGCCCGATTGGGGCGCCATGTAGCTATTCTTGGCGATTTACAGGGTCCTAAGATCCGGGTATCTACTTTTAAGGAAGGAAAAGTCTTCCTTAACGTGCACGATAAATTCTTGCTTGATGCCAATATGGCAAAAGGCGAAGGCGATAAAGACAAAGTTGGTATCGATTATAAAGGATTACCGGCAGATGTTGTTCCTGGTGACATCCTGTTGCTGGACGATGGCCGCGTACAATTAAAAGTTATTGAAGTTCAGGGCATGAAAGTGTTCACCGAAGTGACTGTCGGCGGCCCGCTCTCTAATAACAAAGGTATCAATAAGTTAGGTGGCGGCCTGTCTGCCGAAGCACTGACAGAAAAAGATAAAGCCGACATTATTACTGCCGCCAAAATTGGTGTGGATTTCCTGGCGGTCTCTTTCCCTCGTACCGGCGAAGATTTAAATTATGCTCGCCGTTTGGCCCGTGATGCCGGCTGCAATGCGCAAATTGTCGCAAAAGTTGAGCGTGCTGAAGCCGTGGCGACAGATGAAGCCATGGACGATATCATTCTAGCCTCAGATGTCGTGATGGTTGCCCGTGGTGACTTGGGTGTCGAAATCGGTGACCCTGAGTTAGTCGGTATTCAGAAAAAACTGATTCGCCGGGCTCGCCAGCTAAACCGCGCGGTTATCACTGCAACCCAGATGATGGAGTCAATGATAACCAACCCAATGCCAACACGCGCAGAAGTGATGGACGTGGCTAACGCCGTATTGGATGGCACAGATGCGGTCATGTTGTCAGCCGAAACGGCAGCGGGCCAGTATCCGGCTGAAACGGTTGCCGCCATGGCGCGTGTTTGTCTCGGTGCAGAAAAAATCCCAAGTATCAATGTGTCCAAACACCGCCTTGATGTGCAATTCGACAATGTCGAAGAAGCGATTGCGATGTCGACCATGTATGCAGCAAACCATCTGAAAGGCATCACAGCGATTATTGCGATGACTGAATCAGGCCGCACGGCGTTGATGATGTCACGTATCAGTTCCGGCTTGCCAATCTTTGCAATGTCGCGTCATGACCATACTTTGAACCTGACGGCTATTTATCGCGGTGTCACGCCAGTGTATTGCGATACCCATACTGATGGCATTCTTGCCGCAACCGAAGCAGTTAATCGACTGAAAGATAAAGGTTTCCTGGTATCTGGCGATTTAGTTATCGTCACACAAGGCGATGTTATGGGGACGATTGGTACCACCAATACCAGCCGCATCATCCGCGTTGAGTAATCTTTAATTAGAAACAAAAAGCCCGCTCATCAATAGCGGGCTTTTTTTGTTTCTATTCAACTAAATTCAACTAGCGACCTTAGAGATCCTTACGGACATAGGGCTCTATCTCGCCTTCTCGCCGTGTTTTCAGTAGTTTTAGAATCCAGGTATATTGTTCCGGATTCGGTTTAACCAACAACTCAACTTCTTCATTCATCCGGCGCGCGATATAAACATCGTCGGCACCAGTCAAATCATCCATTGGTGGACGAATATAGATATCAAGCCGATGTTCACGATAATTATAGACTGGGAACATGGGGACAATCGCCGCACGACAGACTTTCATCAACCGCCCGACGGCCGGTAACGTCGCTTTATAGGTCGCAAAGAAATCAACAAACTCACTTTGCTCTGGGCCATAATCCTCATCGGGCAAATAATATCCCCAAAAACCCTGACGCACTGAGCTAATAAACGGCTTAATACCACTCTCTCGAGCATGAATACGACCACCAAACCGCAAGCGCGCACTGTTCCATAAGTAATCAATTAATGGATTCCGTTGATGATGGAACATGCCAGCAACCGGCTTACCTTGCTCAGCTAACAACATGGCGGGAATATCTATCGACCAGGCATGGGGCACTAATAAAATAACATTGCGCTCCTGCTGTTGCAGGCCGTCAAGAATATCTAGCCCATGCCAATGAACTCGAGATAACACTTTCTTCGGATCACGAAAACACAGTTCGGCCATCATCATTAAAGGCTGGGCTGCGGTCGCAAACATTTGATCAATAATATGTTCGCGCTCTGCTTCTGGCAGCTCAGGCATACAATAAAGAAGGTTAATGCGCGCTCGGCGACGGGCACTTTTAGCAAATTTACCCGCAAGACGCCCGACCCGAGCCAATAACGGATCACGCACTTTCGGTGGGACATAAGCCATTGCTGCCATTGCCCCAGCCCCTAACCACACCCCCCAAAAACGGGGATGTAGGAAAGATTTCTTAAATACCGGAATAAAACCAGCTGCGTCGTTTTTCTCTTTATGCATGGGAAACTCTTGGAATGGGCGGTGAGCTAATAATATACCGCGGGGTATAAACGCGCCGGTAGCGCAAATTTATGGCTACCGGCGAGCTATTAATCCAGTTGCAACTGCGGAATGACCTGCTTGGCAATGGCCAGATAATCGCTGCGATCTTTACCACTTAATCCTTCTGAACGCGGTAACTTAGCGGTCAATGGGTTAACAGCTTGCTGGTTCATCCAAAATTCATAATGCAGATGCGGGCCAGTAGAACGACCGGTGTTACCTGACAATGCGATGCGATCACCACGTTTCACTTTTTGGCCTGGCTTCACCAGTAATTTTTTCAAATGCATATAACGCGTGGTGTATTGGCGGCCATGACGGATAGCAACATAGTTACCCGCTGCGCCACTGCGTTTAGCAATAACAACTTCGCCATCACCCACGGCAAGCACCGGGGTGCCCACCGGCATCGCAAAATCCACCCCTTTATGCGGTGCAATGCGCCCTGTTACCGGGTTAATCCGGCGAGGGTTGAAGTTAGACGAGACCCGGAATTGCTTCATCGTAGGAAAACGCATAAAACCACGCGCCAGCCCAGAACCTAGCCGATCATAGAACTTACCGTCGTCGGCGCGGATAGCGTAATAATCTTTGCCACCAGAGCGCATACGCACCCCAACCAGTTGACTTTGCTCACTGCGGCCATCCAGTATTTCACGGGACATCAACACTGCGAACTGATCGCCTTTACGCAGTTTGGCAAAATCCAACTGCCATTGTAATGCTTTTGTCACAGCGCGAATCTCTGCGCCCGTCAAACCGGCCTTTTTAGCACTGGTCACAAAACTACCGTCAAGCCGACCGGTGAGAACCGCATTGGTCCACTCACCTTTCTGTAACTCTTTTGTTTCTTTGAAGTTATTACCTACGCGGTCATATGTGCGGGTTTCACGACGAGAAACTTCCCATGTCAGGCGCTGCAAATCACCAGTGTCATTGACTGTCCAGGAGATTTGTTGTCCGATCTTCAGATTACGCAAATCACGGTTTTGAGTCGCCAACAAGGAAACATCAGAGATATCAATGCCATATTGGGTAAGAATTGTGCTGAGAGTATCGCCAGTCGAGACCACGTACTCATGAACGCCAGTTTCACTGACATCTTTAGCATCTAATTCGTCTTGTGGGATTTCATCATCAGGGGTTGGCTGATCAATAGGTTCACTGGCTTCGGGAAGTAAAACACGGCTTTGGCTGGTATCTAATACAACACTTTTAGCGACAGGTTCATGCTCAGAATGATAAACAAAAGGCCGCCAAACGGCTACGGCCAGTGTCATTACAGTCAACGACCCCAGCATGATGCGGTGGGGTCGAGGGAGATTGTTATATGCCAAAGTGATAGTTCGGACTATCTGCTGCACTTATGAGTATCCTTTTAATCTTACTTCAGGCAGCTCACGTATTGGTTCGACAACTGAGACATAAAGTCCACATAGCTGTCCTTGCCTAATACTATGCCACTCCCCAAAGGATCTAAGGTGCCTGAACGCACGTCTGTTCCTTTGGCGACAGCATTAATGACGGCTGGCCTGAATTGTGGCTCAGCAAAAACGCATACCGCTTTATGCTCAACCAACTGTGTTCGAATTTGATGTAAACGCTGCGCACCAGGTTGAATTTCGGGATTGACTGTAAAATGCCCCAACGGGCTCAAGCCAAAATGTTTTTCAAAGTAGCCATAAGCATCATGAAAAACGAAGTATCCCTTACCTTGGGCAGGCTTTAGCATAGTAGCAATATTTTTTTCATTTTGCGCTAGTTGATCCTCGAATCGGCGCAGGTTTGCATCTAGTTTGTCCTTATTTTGTGGCATAAGTTCCAATAATCTGTCGTGAATAGCAATTGCAGATTGTTTAGCGATGGTTGGGGACAACCAAATATGCATATTATATTCACCGTGGCGGTGCTCATCACTATGATTATCTTTTGCATGATCATGATCATGCCTTTCATCTGTCCCTTCATGATCCCCATTTTCATCACCTTTCATCAATAAAGGCGTAACTGAAGGTAACTGTGCCAGGGATATCTTTTTGTTATCAGCAACTTGCGTCAACGGTTTTGCTAAAAAAGCTTCCATTTCCGGCCCAACCCAAATAACCAGGTCAGCGCTGCGTAACCGCTGGACATCTGATGGACGCAGAGCATAATCATGTGGCGATGCGCCATCGGGCAGCAATACTTCAGTGGGTAATACGCCATCAGCAATGGCTGCGGCGATAAAACCTAACGGACGCACTGATGTAACGACCGCAGCAGAGGCAATATTAAATGGGCTGGCCGCTAAAATTACACTGCCCAAAATTGCCCGCTTCAACCACTTGTTTTTATGTAACATAATATGAACTCTCGACGTTTGGATCGCTAAGGCGTAATATTATAACATTCACTCGGTTCTGCAAACGTAATCATAATGTCCACATTGGTCACACTAAATAAAATATCCGTCACTTTCGATAGTCGACGGGTATTAAATGATATTTCCCTTTCGCTGCGCCCAGGAAGAATTCTCACCCTGCTTGGCCCAAATGGCGCGGGCAAATCAACACTGGTTCGCGTGGTATTGGGGTTAATTGCCCCCACCAGTGGCACTCTTGTTCGTGAGCCAGGTTTGCGCATTGGCTATGTTCCACAAAAGCTTCATCTGGATGCGACCTTGCCGCTAACAGTGAGCCGCTTTATGCGCTTGAAACCGGGTGTTAAGAAAGTCGATATTTTACCGGCTCTGAAACGAGTACATGCTGCACACCTATTAGACCAACCGATGCAAAAACTGTCCGGCGGTGAAAACCAACGTGTTCTCTTAGCCCGTGCATTATTGAATCGTCCACAGTTATTAGTGTTAGATGAGCCAACACAAGGCGTTGATGTTAATGGTCAATTAGCACTGTATGACTTAATTGAGCAGCTACGCAGAGAACTCGGCTGCGCCGTCTTGATGGTATCCCATGACCTGCATTTAGTGATGGCTAAAACTGACGAAGTATTATGTCTTAACCAACATATTTGTTGTTCCGGTGCACCAGAAGTGGTTTCCACTCATCCTGAGTTTATCGCCATGTTTGGTAATCGCGGAGCAGAGCAATTAGCGGTTTACCGTCATCACCATAATCATCGCCACGATTTGCACGGAAAGATTATTTTGAAAAACAATGGGAGCCGGGACGCATGATTGAATTATTGCTGCCTGGCTGGTTAGCAGGTGTGTTGCTGGCAACGGCGGCTGGCCCTCTGGGGTCTTTTGTCGTCTGGCGGCGGATGTCTTATTTTGGCGATACCTTAGCGCATGCATCATTATTGGGTGTTGCATTCGGTTTATTGCTCGATGTGAACCCATTTTATGCCGTGATCGTGATGACCATGGTACTGGCACTCATTCTGGTGTGGTTAGAACGCCGCCCACAGTTAGCTGTCGATACGCTGCTCGGAATTATGGCTCATAGCGCATTATCTTTAGGCCTGGTGGTGGTTAGCCTGATGCATAACGTGCGAGTCGATTTAATGGCCTATCTGTTTGGCGACCTGCTTTCCGTGACGCTGAGTGATATCGGGCTCATTGCTGCTGGAGTAGTCGTGGTGCTGGGGATATTGTGCTGGCAATGGCGATCATTGCTATCAATGACCATCAGCCCGGAACTGGCCCATGTGGACGGTGTGAACTTAGAGCGTGTTCGGATGCTACTGATGCTGGTGACCGCGCTGACCATAGGGTTGTCGATGAAGTTCGTCGGCGCACTGATTATCACTTCCCTGCTGATAATCCCAGCCGCTGCCGCACGTCGTTTTGCCCGAACACCAGAACAAATGGCCGCTATTGCTATTGCTATTGGCATTGTCGCGGTGACAGGCGGTTTAACTTTCTCTGCTTTCTATGACACCCCAGCAGGCCCTTCCGTCGTGCTTTGTGCCGCTGTGATGTTCATCCTGAGTCTGTCACAAAAGGCACGCGGATAGCCGAGTGATAAATACAGTGCTCATTGAGAAGACTGTTGCTTGAAAATAACCTTCATCAGGGCTGTCCATCGCACAACCCGGCATTAAAGAGGCTTACTCTTCGCGGATGATACCAAAATGTTTATAAGCATGATTGGTGGCAATACGCCCGCGGGGGGTGCGCTGAATAAACCCTTGTTGGATTAAATATGGCTCCAGCACATCTTCGATAGTTTCTCGTTCTTCACCAATCGCCGCCGCCAGATTATCCAACCCCACAGGGCCGCCCATAAATTTATCGATAACGGCCAGCAAGAGTTTGCGGTCCATAAAATCAAAACCTTCGGCATCGACATTCAGCATATCCAGTGCTTTCATCGCTACATCTCCGTTGATAGCACCATCAGCCCTGACCTCAGCGAAATCACGCACGCGCCGTAACAAGCGGTTGGTGATACGCGGTGTCCCGCGTGAGCGACGAGCTAATTGATGTGCCCCTTCCGCGGTTAGCTCCAGACCTAAGCACTTAGCACTGCGCGCCACAATGTGTTCTAAGTCAGCGACTTGATAAAATTCAAGCCGCTGAACAATACCAAATCGGTCGCGCAATGGAGAGGTCAATGACCCTGCACGGGTCGTCGCGCCAATCAAGGTAAATGGCGGTAAATCAAGTTTGATTGAACGCGCCGCCGGGCCTTCACCAATCATGATATCTAATTGATAATCTTCCATTGCCGGATAGAGGATTTCTTCAACCACGGGTGATAACCGATGGATTTCATCAATAAATAATACGTCATGCGGCTCAAGATTGGTCAGCATGGCAGCTAAGTCACCCGCTTTTTCCAATACCGGGCCTGAGGTGGTACGCAGATTCACCCCCATCTCATTCGCCACAATATTTGCCAAGGTGGTTTTGCCTAGTCCCGGGGGGCCAAATATCAGCACATGATCCAGCGCATCACCGCGTTGTTTCGCCGCCTGAATGAAGATTTCCATTTGCTCACGGACATGGGGCTGCCCGACATATTCTGCCAATAGTTTCGGGCGAATAGCCCTATCAATACTCTCTTCATCACTGATAACACCCGCAGAAATCAGGCGGTCTGCTTCAATCATTATCTACCTCTACCTATAACGCGGCACGCAAAGCATCACGGATCAGGGTTTCACAATCAGCGCCCGGTTTAGCGATTTTGCTCACTAAACGGCTGGCTTCTTGTGGTTTATAACCTAAAGCCACCAGCGCAGAAGCGGCTTCTGCTTCGATATCGGCATCAGAGATTTGTGACGAACTACTGGCGGGTAACTGAATATCACCCGTATTATTGAACAAGTCACCATTGAGGCCTTTAAAGCGGTCTTTCATTTCAACCACCAAGCGCTCAGCTGTCTTCTTGCCGACACCCGGTAATTTCACCAGAGTGGTGATATCTTCCCGTTCAACCGCCGCCACAAACTGTTGTGCTGACATGCCAGAGAGAATGGCCAGCGCCAGTTTTGGCCCCACACCGTTCACTTTTATCAACTCACGAAACAGCGCCCGTTCCTGCTTATCATTGAAACCGTACAGCAATTGGGCATCTTCGCGCACCACAAACTGGGTAAAGATAATGGCTTCCTGCCCCAAGTCTGGCAGCTCATAAAAACAGGTCATTGGCAGTTGGACTTCATAGCCAACACCGTTTGTTTCCAGCAGCACCAAGGGTGGCTGTTTTTCCAGAATGATACCTCTGAGGCGCCCTATCACGTTGACTTTCTCCTCGTTTACCCACATTCGGGTATAAACATAATGGCTGTTTATAGCATAAAAAAGGCTGGATGGATATCCAGCCTACAGTATACCCAAAAGATTTCAAGATGCAGGAAGGCGGCAAGCGGGATAATTCCGATGAGCTTACATAAGTAAGTGATTCGGGTTATCGAGCGCAGCCAACACACCTGCAACTTGAAAGATGACAGGTATAACAGTTAATCTGCTCGCATTAAAATACCAGTCAACGGAGCCTACCACGCGCCAGCACCATTTGGTCATTACCCAGTCGCAAGGTATTTTGGCTAAGGTGACAATGAGTTATGGCAATGGCCAATGCATCGGCGGCATCAGCCTGAGGGTTCGCAGGGAGTTTCAACAGTGAGCGCACCATGTGCTGAACCTGGCTTTTTTCCGCCGCGCCAGTGCCAACCACGGTCTGTTTAACCTGCCGAGCCGCATATTCGGAAACCGGCAAATTCAAGTTGACTGCCGCGACAATCGCCGCGCCGCGCGCTTGCCCCAGTTTTAAAGCCGAATCCGGGTTTTTTGCCATAAACACTTGTTCGATAGCAAAAAAGTCGGGTTGAAACTGGGTGATAATTTCAGTAACACCGGCATAAATCAACTTCAGGCGAGTCGGCATATCGTCAACGACAGTGCGAATACAACCGCTGCCCAGATAAGTAAGCTGGCGACCTTGTTGGCGGATGACGCCATAACCGGTGACACGAGAACCGGGATCGATGCCTAATACGATCGCCATACCAGTTTATTCACCTTGTTCAAGTACTGCTAATGACACTGGCCACAAAACGCAGCCAGTGTTATGCCCGTCATATTTCAAGCTGCAATAGACCTAAAATCAGACTGAATTACAGGGTTGCTGCCACTTCATCAGAGATCTCGCCGTTATGGTAAACCTCTTGCACATCATCCGAGTCTTCCAGCATATCAATCAAGCGCAGCAGTTTTGGTGCAGTCTCTGCATCCAAATCGGCTTTAGTTGATGGGATAAGAGAGACTTCAGCGCCTTCCGCGACCAAACCAGTGGCATCCAGTGCATCTTTCACCGCCCCGAGAGATTCCCAAGCGGTAAACACATCAATAGCACCGTCATCATAGACCACGATATCATCAGCACCGGCTTCCAATGCCGCATCCATCACCGCATCTTCTTCTAAACCCGGTGCGTATGAAATGACACCTTTTTTGGTGAATAGATAAGAAACAGAACCATCAGTCCCCAGGTTACCACCGGTTTTGGTGAATGCATGGCGAACTTCAGATACGGTACGGTTACGATTATCACTCAAGCATTCAACCATCACGGCAGTGCCGCCGGGGCCATAGCCTTCGTAGATGATGGTTTCCATGTTGTTATCTTCGTCACCGCCCACACCACGGGCAATAGCGCGGTTCAGGGTGTCGCGTGTCATGTTATTCGACAACGCTTTATCAATAGCCGCACGCAAACGCGGGTTGGCACCGGGATCACCACCACCCAAACGGGCCGCGGTTACCAGCTCACGAATAATTTTAGTAAAAATCTTACCGCGTTTGGCATCCTGTGCCGCTTTGCGGTGTTTTGTGTTGGCCCATTTACTATGACCTGCCATAAATCAGTATCTCCAAAATAGTCTAACTAGACTGAATAAAGAACGTACTCTTCTATCGCTTGCTGATTGCTCCAGGACTTGGTCAATGCTGCGGCATCCGCAGCATCTAACCACTGGTAAGCCAGATGTTCGGTAATCACCACATCTCGCTCTTCGGGTAACGCCAAACAGAACCAATGTTCTTTATTACGCGTAACACCCGGCGCATAGCGACGGCGCAAATGCACAAAGAGTTCAAATTCCACACAGCGCTGGCAGTCGAACAGCTCCAGATTTTCACCCAGTATATCAATGCCGACTTCTTCCTTTACTTCGCGCTGCGCGGTTTGCAACGGGGTTTCATCACCTTCCAGGCTGCCGGTGACCGACTGCCAAAAATCAGGATCATCACGCCGTTGCAGCATCAGCACCCGACCACTGTTTTTGGCGTAGATCACCGCCAGTATTGATTCGGGCCGCTTATACCCGTCATCTTTCAAACTGCAAGTGTGTTGGCTGCACTCAATCATCCGAATCACTTACCGGTGTAAGCTCATCGGGTTTCTCTTGCTTGCCGCCTTCCTGCATATTGAAATCTATTGGGTATATATAATTCATTACTGATTCTCTTCTTCCGTGCTATCCGTTGCCCCTTTCTTCGCTACCACGCTGATAGACAGCTCTTGCAGTGAAGCTGGATTAGCAAAACTTGGCGCGTCCGTCATCAGACAAGCCGCAGCGGTAGTTTTCGGGAAGGCAATAACATCGCGAATGTTATCCGTGCCGGTCAACAGCATCACCAGGCGATCCAGACCAAAAGCCAGACCGGCATGTGGCGGTGTCCCGTATTTCAATGCATCCAGCAGGAAGCCAAACTTCTCGCGCTGTTCGTGTTCATTGATGCCCAGAATACCAAACACTTGCTGCTGCATTTCAGTGCGGTGGATACGCACAGAACCGCCGCCAACTTCGTAACCGTTAATCACCATATCGTAAGCATTGGCGATGGCGGTAGTCGGTGCCGCGGCCAATTGCTCCGGACTCATGTCTTTCGGCGCAGTGAACGGATGGTGCATTGCGGTCAAGCCGCCTTCGCTGTCATCTTCGAACATTGGGAAATCTACAACCCACAGCGGTGCCCATGTCCCCAACTTAGTCAATGCCAAATCGCGGCCCACTTTCAGGCGCAATGCCCCCATGGCATCAGTCACAATTTTGTAGCTGTCAGCACCAAAGAACAGAATATCGCCGCTTTCAGCCTGAGTACGGGCCAGAATAGCTTCCAACACCTCTGCACTGAGGAATTTTGCAATTGGGCTTTGTACACCTTCAACACCCGCAGCACGGTCATTGACTTTCAACCATGCCAAACCTTTCGCGCCATAGATGCTGACAAACTGACCGTATTCATCAATTTGCTTACGCGTTACCTGTGCGCCACCCGGTACTCGCAGTGCCGCTACGCGGCCTTTGGCATCATTGGCCGGGCCGGAGAAGACTTTAAATTCAACCTCTTTCACCAGGTCCGCGACATCCACTAATTCCATTGGGTTACGCAAATCAGGTTTATCAGAGCCGTAACGGCGCATAGCTTCAGCAAAGGTCATTACCGGGAAATCACCCAGATCCACACCTTTGGTTTCCTGCCACAATTCGCGCACCAGTTTCTCCATCACTTCACGCACTTGATCGGCGGTCATGAAAGAGGTTTCAACATCTATCTGGGTAAATTCTGGCTGACGGTCAGCACGTAAATCTTCATCGCGGAAACATTTTACAATCTGATAATAGCGGTCAAAGCCGGACATCATCAGCAGTTGTTTGAATAGCTGTGGTGACTGTGGCAATGCATAGAATTTGCCTTTATGTACGCGGCTTGGCACTAAATAATCACGAGCGCCTTCCGGCGTTGCTTTGGTCAGCATCGGGGTTTCAATATCAAGGAAACCATGGCTGTCCATAAAGCGACGGACAAAGCTGGTGATTTTTGCGCGAGTTTTCAAGCGATCGGCCATTTCAGGGCGGCGCAAATCCAGATAGCGATATTTCAGGCGCTGTTCTTCACTGTTGGTCTGATTAGAGTCCAGTGGCAATGGTTCTGAACGGTTAATAATATTCAGTGCATTGGCAAAAATTTCTACTTCACCGGTAGACATATCTTTATTGATTTGGCTGTCAGGACGTGCGCGCACGGTACCGGTAATCTGGATACAAAATTCATTACGCAGTTCAGAAGCTTGTTCGTAAGCGGCTTTATGATCGGGATCGAAGAATACCTGAACAATGCCTTCACGGTCGCGCATATCAATAAAAATCAGGCCACCGAGATCACGACGACGGTTAACCCAACCACAAAGTGTCACTTCTTGGCCTACATGAGACAGATTCAACTGCCCGCAATACTCAGTACGCATACGATATCCTTTTACTCAGCCGATGCCGCACGCGTTATGTACTGTCCGTGCGGCTGTTTTCTTAGGTATTCTGGATTAAAAAGTGTTGAAAAAAGTGAGTCATTATAAAGGAAATTCATGGCGTAGATAAGAGCGAACGTAGCGCTCTGGCACGACAAAATCTCTTTCGGGACGGTTTTCACACATCATTTAACAAAATTATCCCCTCATAGGGGCTACCCGATAACATATGTTGGCATAAACTGGTCAGCAGATTAAGTCTGTCATCCGGAATTTACCCAAATGATATCGAGGCATAACACCATGAAACTTGATGCAAAAACCACCGCGCTGGTATTGATTGATTTACAGCAGGGGATCTTACCCTACGCCAAAGGCCCGTACAGTGCCGAACAGGTTATCGCGACCAATGCTCACCTGGCAGCACGATTTCGCCAGCTCGGTGCACCGGTGGTCTTCGTGCGCGTCGGTTGGTCAGATTCATTTGCTGAAGCACTGAAACAACCGGTCGACCAGCCAAGCCCAAGCCCGGCCGGTGGTTTACCTGAGTCGTGGTGGACTTTTCCGGAGGAACTCGCGGTCACAGATGAAGATATTAAAGTGGTAAAACATCAGTGGGGCGCGTTTTATGGTACCGATTTAGATTTACAGCTACGTCGCCGGGGGATCAAAACCATCGTACTGGCAGGAATTGCCACCAATATTGGTGTCGAATCCACCGCCCGTGCCGCTTGGGAACACGGTTATGAGTTAGTGATTGCAGAAGATGGTTGCAGTACCGCCAGCACCGAAATGCAGCAGTTCGCGGTTGAAAAAATCTTCCCGCGCATCTCCCGCGTACGCAGCAGCACCGAGATCCTTGCAGCCCTAAGCGCTTAACGTTAAATTTGTGCTAACAACGCGGCAACGTCTGGTAGCAATGGAATATCCAAACTAATTGGCGTTACCGCTAGGCAGCAAGTAAGTGAATCCCGATGAGTCTATTTATTTTAAGATCAACGGGTAGTCAGTGATTCGGGTGCGTGAATGCAGCTAACAACGCTGTAGCGCCAGGAAGGTTTACCCAAATTAATTGGTGTTACAGCTAGGCAGCAAATGAATAAATCCCGATGAACTGACACAAGTCAGTGATTCGGGTGCGTGAATGCAGCTAACAACGCTGTAGCGCCAAGTAAGAAGGGTAAAAGATGTATATTGGACTGCCGCAATGGCACCACCCAACCTGGAACCGGTTGGGGATCAAGGACTTGGCTGATTACAGCCGCTACTTTAACTGTGTTGAAGGGAACACCACTTTTTATGCATTGCCCCGACCGGAGATTGTGCAGCGCTGGCGCGATATGACGCACGAAAACTTCCATTTTTGTTTTAAATTCCCCGCGACAATCAGCCATCAGGCGGCCCTGCGCGATTGCGATAAAGAGCTACAGGCTTTTTACCAATGCCTTTCTCCCTTGCATGACCGTATTGGCCAATTATGGTTGCAGTTACCCGCGGCTTTCGGGCCAAATCAGCTCACCCGTTTATGGCAATTTCTCGATAAATTACCGACAGGTTTCCATTATGGCGTGGAAGTCCGTCACCCCGATTTTTTTGCCAAAGGGGATGCAGAACGCGCACTCAATCAGGGCTTACACCAGCGAGCAGTCAACCGAGTGATGCTCGATAGCCGCCCGATTCATGCAGCCAAACCCCACACTGAAGCCGTTCGGGAGGCACAAAGCAAGAAGCCGCGCCTGCCGGTACATGCTATCGTCACTGGCCGTCAACCGTTGGTACGCTTTATCGGTGGCGATCAATTAGATGATAATTTAGCGCTATTTGCACCTTGGCTACAAAAACTGCCGCTGTGGGAACAGCAATATCAACCCTATGTTTTCATTCATACGCCTGATAACAGTGACTCCCCCCTGCAGGCGCAAAAGATTTGGCAACAATTAGCCACCGTCATTGCCAACTTACCGCCAGTTCCTGATTGGCCAGAGCAAGACACTCTGTTTTAGGCCTGCTTGTACATTTTTCAGCCGAATGCATCACTATCAGCAGGCAATGTCGATCATTGTTTCGCAAGTTCATCTTTCCCAACACTAAACCGAGTATCAAGAAATGTGATTCCCACCATTTTTCTAGCGACAGTAGCCCGGTAGGCGGTTATCATCATTAAGCCAGTCTATGGTTGGGCAATGGAGTTGAAAATGGTTAGCTCGCTTTATGTCGTGTTGGGCGCACTGTTATTGATCAAGCTTTCATTTGATGTGGTTAAATTGAGACATCAGTACCGAGTCGCTTACGGCGATGGTGGTTTTTATGAATTACAAACCGCCATCCGCGTACATGGCAACGCCGTAGAATACATTCCTATTGCTGTCATTTTACTCATTATGATGGAAATGAATGGCGCTGAGACATGGATGCTTCATATCTGTGGATTAATGCTGATAGTTGGCCGCCTGCTACATTATTATGGTTTACGTCATCGCGAAATTCGCTGGCGTCGCTCTGGGATGAGTGCCACCTATGTTTCTTTGGTTTTGATGATTATTGCAAATATTTATTATTTGCCTTGGGATCAGATTTTCAGCCTGACCTAATAGGCCTGTTCGGATTGTTGCTCGGTTCCCAAACGGAACACAGTTAGTTCGGGCGGCTAATTGCCGCCTTCATGCCTGCCCTCCCCTATCTGCTATTCACACGTGCTTTATCGCGCTCATCTATTCTGTTTTCTGTTATAATATGCGCCTTAAATTTCCTGTTCCTTTCATTCCTTACTTAATGCCAATGACAGTTATGCCAAAACGCGACACTCAATCTTTAAACGATGTGCAGCAGCATCAGTCTGGGCCAGTAGCGCCACAGCGTGATAGCCTGTTTGCTGCCCCTATCGCCCAGTTAGGTGACTGGACTTTCGACGAAAAGGTCGCTGAAGTCTTCCCTGATATGATAAGTCGATCGGTGCCCGGTTATTCCAACATCATCTCAATGATAGGTATGTTGGCGGAGCGTTTTGTGCAGCCCAATAGCCAGATTTACGATCTCGGCTGCTCATTGGGAGCGGCTACACTGTCAATGCGCCGTAATATTAAAGCCGAAGGTTGCAAAATCATTGCCGTGGATAACTCACCGGCGATGGTTGAACGTTGCCGCCGCCATATCGATGCTTTCCGCGCCGAAACACCGGTGGAAGTGGTGGAATCCGATATTTTGGATATTCAGCTCGAGAATGCCTCAATGGTGGTACTTAACTTCACCCTGCAATTCCTTGAACCTGCGGATCGCCAGCGGCTGCTTAACCAGGTCTATCAAGGGTTACGTCCAGGAGGCGCGTTGGTGTTGTCTGAGAAATTCAACTTTGAAGATAGCGATATTGGCGAGTTATTATTCAATATGCATCACGATTTTAAACGCGCGAATGGATACAGCGAACTGGAAATTAGCCAAAAGCGCAGCATGCTGGAGAATGTCATGCTGACGGATTCGGTTGAAACCCATAAAAATCGCCTGCGCCTGGCCGGTTTCGAACATGCAGAAGTCTGGTTCCAATGCTTTAATTTTGGTTCATTAATTGCCCTGAAAGCGGGAGAGGCCCAATGATCGAATTTGGCGATTTTTACCGGCTGATTGCCAAAGGCCCGCTAAGCCCATGGTTAGACACCCTGCCCGCCCAGCTCAGTGCCTGGCAGCGCGAATCATTACACGGTAAATTTAAAACCTGGTTTAACGCCGTTGAACACTTACCGCAACTCACCCCAACCTCACTGGATTTGCGCGAAGGTGTGCGAGCAGAAATGTCGCCGCCAATTTCAGCGGGCCAGCGTGAGGGGATGGAAAACATGTTGCGCGCGCTGATGCCTTGGCGCAAAGGCCCATTCTCATTGTATGGGTTAGATATTGACACCGAATGGCGTTCCGACTGGAAATGGCAGCGGGTATTGCCGCACATTAGCCCACTGGCGGGCCGCACTATTCTGGATGTCGGGTGCGGCAGCGGATATCACTTATGGCGCATGATTGGCGAAGGTGCTCATTTGGCCGTGGGTATCGACCCTATGCAGCTATTTTTATGCCAGTTTGAAGCCATTCGCAAGTTGCTGGGCGGCGACCAACGTGCCCATGTGCTGCCGCTGGGTATTGAACAACTGCCGGAATTGGCGGCCTTTGATACCGTATTTTCCATGGGGGTGCTGTATCATCGGCGCTCACCGCTGGACCATCTTTATCAGCTTAAAAATCAGTTGGTCAGTGACGGAGAACTGGTGCTTGAGACTTTAGTGGTCGAAGGTGATAGCCAGCAAGTATTGGTGCCCGGTGATCGTTATGCTCAGATGCGCAATGTGTATTTTATCCCGTCGGCCCCGGCCCTAAAAGCTTGGTTGGAAAAATGCGGTTTTGTCGATGTCAGAATCGCCGATATGGCCGTGACGACCACCGATGAACAGCGCCGCACCGATTGGATGACCAGCGAGTCATTGGCTGAATTCCTTGACCCCAATGATCCCACTAAAACCGTAGAAGGTTATCCGGCCCCACTCAGAGCGGTATTAATCGCCCGTAAGCCATAAAAAAACCCGGTCTGATTGGCCGGGGTACTAACAACGTCGTCACTTAGATACACAAAAAACTAAGCGGGTTGAGACAACGGCGCTCCCATCATTTCCAACAAATTCTTCATGTCTTTGACCACTTCACCATCGACACAATAATGAGCAAACTCATCAACATCACTGTCTGCGCACATGGTTACGCCCGCTTTCCGGTATTTCATGGTTGAAGGTACCGTTCGACCAGCAGAACTGTGCAGTTCACGGATGCCAATATCAATAAATTTTTGTATGTTGGCGGTGCGAACACCGGCTCCGGCCATAATAACCGGCCCTTGACGCTGAGTGGCCAGGACTAAATTTGATAATAATGCCAACCCCAACTCAGCATTCTGCTGCTGGCCTGAGGTTAAAATCCGCGCCACATTCAGATCCGCCAATTGCTGCAAGGCAATCATTGGGTTCTGACACATATCAAATGCACGATGGAAAGTGACCGCCAATGATCCACTGATGGACATAATCTCCCGCATCCTAGGCAAATCAATGTGGCCGTCAACATCCAGAATGCCCACCACCACACCCGCAAAACCCATATCGCGAATACGGGCAATATCATTCTTAATGATGGCAAACTCATTATCGTTGTAGCAAAAATCGCCGCCGCGCGGGCGGACAATCGGATGCACCGGAATGGTGACCGTCTCCCTGGCCTGCATTAACGCACCAATACTCGGCGTTAAGCCTCCCTCGGACTGACCGCAGCATAATTCAATCCGGTCGGCTCCTGCCTTTTCTGCTATCTGTGCGCAATCGACGCTATAGCAACATATTTCCAATGTAGTCATTCTCTTCCCCCGTTTGACGGATGCCACTGCGGCAGTCATACCCTAATTATTTATGGGCATATAAATGATAATTTAATAATTCTACTGTTGAATAAATAAACTGCCGAATAATGATCTCAAGCTAAAAAAATTTAATCCCGCTGGCCGAAGCATTCACTATGGCACTCATTTGGGATCCACAAGTAGATGTCAGTCACAGTGATAACCATAAGTGATAGTCGGTATTGAAATAAATAACCCATATACGTTAGCCATTGCGCTCACTATCTATAATTTGCCGCAAAGTATAGGGGTGAAACTTAATAGTGACTTCGCCATCACTCACCGCCAAAGTCGGATTGGCTAACCTCTCATGCTCCCCTTGTGGAGAGCTAAACTTGATAGTCACTCCATCTGGCAAGGTTGCAGGTAATAAGGCACGGGCGCGCTGCATCAAGGTTTGTGAGTCGCCGGACAGAACCAGCTCCACATGCTCCCATCCTTCATGTGGATAATGCGTTTTCCCCGGATAGGGTAACTCAACACAGTCTATTTGCCAGGGCCCAATAACCAGCGCTGGGGTTAAATCGAACAAGCAAATTGGCCGACCATTAATTTGTGTCTCGGACATCAAATGGCCACATTGTTGTAAACCACGACGCCAGCGTTGTGCCGTTTCTGTTTGATGACAACGCAATGAAATATGGTCAGCGCTGAATTGTGTCAAATCCAGATTTAATTTAGCCGCGAAAATAACCAGTTTTTGTTCAAAGCGCGGCAAGTCTGTTAATAAGTCCGATAATTCGACGATACCTTTCAGGCTGCTCATTTATTCTCCTATTAAACTGTTATTCCGCGTATTTAAGCGGACATAATCTACAGTTATTAGTGCTAATCAGCCATATTTAATCCATCCCTAAATAATTCGCGTTGCGGGCAGGCGGCAACTGAGAAACAAATCGGTCGAGAACCTATTTGAACAGCATTTATGTTAGCCCGTAGGGCGAGACTCATGGCGGTGCTAACTAACACTCATGCAGCTTGCAGTATGACGGATATAACTGATTTGTGCTGCCGGGGCCACCTGTGCTAATAAAATATTCTGTTGATCAATTTGCTACAGTAACCTCCGGCCTGATGCTGACGTCGCGGGTCAAATATGGTATAAATCCTGCCATCTTGTGACTCACGTTCTGCTAAACCCGTCCTCTGCTTGTACGATGTGGTTATTTGGCCCCGTGTGGATTAACTGACACAGAGATGCTCGTGTGCGTCATTAATGTGTTTTTTGTGCGTAATTAAGGTAACCCGGTGAATATTCAGGCTCTTCTCTCAGATAAAGTCAGCCAGGCGCTGATTGCAGCAGGTGCTCCAGCAGGGAGCGAACCTCAAGTTCGCCAATCGGCTAAAGCACAATTTGGCGATTATCAAGCTAACGGCGTCATGGCCATTGCCAAAAAACTTGGCATGCAACCCCGACAACTGGCAGAAAAAGTCATTGAACAACTCAACCTTGACGGCATTGCCAGCAAAATCGAGATTGCCGGCCCCGGTTTTATCAATATTTTTCTTGACCGCCAATGGGTTGCCAGCAAAGTTGACGAGGCACTGAAAGCACCGAAACTGGGCGTGCAGCCGGTTGAGCCACAAACTATCGTGATTGACTACTCCGCTCCGAATGTGGCCAAACAGATGCACGTCGGCCACCTGCGTTCGACCATCATCGGTGATGCAGCGGCACGAACTTTAGAGTTCTTAGGCCACCGTGTTATTCGCGCCAACCACGTCGGCGATTGGGGCACCCAGTTCGGTATGCTGATTGCTTATCTGGAAAAAATGCAAAACGAGAATGCCAGTGACATGGGCTTATCGGATTTGGAGCTTTTCTATCAGCAAGCCAAAAAAACCTATGATGAAGATGAAGAATTTGCCCAACGCGCCCGCGCTTATGTGGTGAAACTGCAAAGCGGTGACGAATATTGCCGTCAGATGTGGCGTAAATTGGTGGATATCACCATGGCGCAAAACCAGATTGCTTACGACCGCCTGAATGTCACCCTGACCAAAGACGATGTGATGGGTGAAAGCCTGTATAACGCGATGTTGCCGGGTATTGTGGCTGATCTGAAAGCCAAAGGGCTGGCAGTGGAAAGTGAAGGCGCGACAGTTGTGTATCTGGATGAATACAAAAACAAAGATGGCGAGCCGATGGGCGTCATTATCCAGAAAAAGGATGGCGGTTACCTCTACACCACCACCGACATCGCCTGCGCCAAATACCGCTATGAAACGCTGGGTGCAGACCGCGTGTTGTATTACATCGATAGCCGTCAGCACCAGCACCTGATGCAAGCCTGGACTATCGTGCGCAAAGCCGGTTATGTGCCAGAGTCTGTGCCACTAGAGCACCATATGTTTGGCATGATGCTGGGTAAAGATGGCAAGCCATTTAAAACCCGCTCCGGCGGCACGGTAAAACTCTCTGATTTGCTGGATGAAGCTATCGAGCGCGCGGGTAAACTGATTGCCGAGAAAAACCCGGATATGCCTGCGGATGAGCTCAAGCAAGTGGTGGACGCCGTCGGCATTGGTGCCGTGAAATATGCCGATTTGTCAAAAAGCCGCACCACGGACTATATCTTCGACTGGGATAACATGCTGGCGTTGGATGGCAATACTGCGCCTTACATGCAATATGCTTATACCCGAGTGGTTTCAGTCTTTAAACGTGCCGGTATTGATGAAAGCAGTCTGACCTTGCCGTTAGTGATTACAGAAGACCGCGAAGCCGCACTGGCAACACGTCTGTTGCAGTTTGAAGAGGTCATTACTACTGTGGCTCGTGAAGGGACACCGCATGTGATGTGCTCTTATTTGTATGATCTGGCTGGTTTATTCTCCAGTTTCTACGAGCATTGCCAAATCCTGAATGCGGAAAGTGAAGAGAGTCGCCAAAGCCGCCTAAAATTAGCCATGCTGACAGCAAAAACCCTCAAGCAAGGTCTGGATACCTTAGGTATTCAAACTGTTGAGCGCATGTGATTTTTATTACGACAACACAAAAAAGGCCCCTCAGGGCCTTTTTTTTTACTAAAAAATCAGTTCGTTCTGCGAGCAAAATCGCGCAATTTAAATCCAAGCAAAGCAAGTGCTGCAAAGTAGGCAATAACCCCCGCAATGACAACAGCAGAAAGCCGTAGCAGGCGATAAGCCATGCCACCGACATCCCAGGCTGGCATCACCCATAATAATCCCAACAACACCACGGACATCACCACGACGCCAATCACTAATTTAGTCAGAAATGCCGCCCAACCCGGTTGCGGGTGGAAAATTTGCTGCTTACGCAACTGCCAATATAACAAGCTGGCATTTAGGCAGGCACCCAAACCAATCGACAGTGATAAGCCGGCATGTTTAAGCGGCCCGATAAATATCAGATTCATTACTTGGGTTATTATCAGCGTAATAATGGCAATTTTAACCGGGGTTTTAATGTTCTGGCGTGAGTAAAAACCGGGAGCCAGCACCTTCACCACAATGAGCCCCATTAACCCGACGGAATAAGCCACCAGTGCACGTTGTGTCATCAGTGCATCGAAAGCGCTGAATTTCCCGTATTGGAATAATGAAACAACCAGAGGCTTAGCGAGAATGCCCAAGGCCACTGCACTGGGCAATGCTAGCAAGAAGCAGAGCCGCAGGCCCCAATCCATCAATTTAGAGTATTCATCATGGTTGCCACTGGAGAAACTTTTGGCCAGTGAAGGCAACAAGATAGTACCCAATGCTACACCCAGTACCCCAGAGGGGAACTCCATTAAACGGTCAGCATAATACATCCATGACACCGAACCTGAGACCAGGAACGAAGCAAAAATAGTATTGATAATCAGGGAGATCTGGCTCACTGACACCCCGAGAATCGCGGGCCCCATTTGGCGCATCACCCGCCAAACACCGGCATCACGCAATGACAACCGAGGTAACACCAGCATCCCTATCTTTTTCAGATGAGGCAGTTGATAGCCCAATTGTAATACCCCGCCGACCACCACCGCCCAAGCCAGCGCCATGACTGGCGGGTTAAAATAAGGTGCAGCGAAGAGAGCAAAACCTATCATGCTGATATTCAGAAAGGTCGGCGCAAAGGCCGGGATAGAGAAACGGTTCCAGGTATTAAGAATCGCCCCTACCAGCGAGGCCAATGAAATCAGCAATATATAGGGGAAAGTCACCCGCAGCAGTGCCGAAGTTAACGCAAACTTGTCTGGTGTATCGGTAAACCCGGGCGCAGTAATAAAAATAACCCAAGGTGCGGCCAGCATCCCCAATACCGTGACCACCGCCAGAATCAGCGTTAGTAAGCCGGAGACATACGCCACAAATGTCCGTGTTGCTTCTTCACCTTGCTGGCTTTTATATTCAGCCAAAATTGGCACAAAAGCCTGCGAGAATGCCCCCTCAGCAAAGATGCGCCGTAATAAATTAGGCAATTTAAATGCCACAAAAAAGGCGTCTGTTGCCATGCCTGCGCCAAAAACCCGCGCGACAATCGCATCACGAGCAAAACCCAATACGCGGGAAAACATGGTCATAGAACTGACGGCTGCCAGTGATTTCAATAGATTCATAGGTTTTTCTGATCTGTTTTCCGATCTGTTTTTTAAATATGCTGTAAATATCAACGCCTGCTGTCAGCAGGCGCGGCTTCTACCCAATGTATACTCGTCATACTTCAAGTGGCATACGTGTTGGTTGCGGTCATGACTCGGCCCGCCCATGGGCCCCGCCTCTGCGAGGCCGCTGCAACTCGAATTATTTCGAGTATCGCCTCACCACGATTGAGATGAGCTTGGGAGTGTACCAGTACTGGCAGGTTATTCCGCTACCTGCTGTTGTAACAGAATTTCTATCATTCGCTGCGCAAGGATGGCCTCTTCACCTGAGACTTGTGGCGCAGTTTGGTTACTGACCGCGGTAATAAAGTGATGAACAGCACCACTAAACCCTCGTTGCTCCAACGTCGTTTGCCAACCAGGCGCAGGTAAGTTTATTACTTGCCCCTCGGACTCCTGCTGCCACTGGCGCATGTCAGTAATCTGATAGCAGGCGCCAGGGCTAACAGCCTGCACACTTTCGCGCTGCGTTCCCGCCTGGCGGTGCATACTGGTGGTTATCCGAGCATTGCCAGCTTGGAAATGGTGTTCGGCATATAACATCTGCCCTTGTGCGTTTGTTTGCACCGTGCCAGTGATAAGTTTTGCTGCAGCGCCGCCAAGCCACAGCGCGGTATCCACCACATGCAGGTAATCATCAAGCAAGGTAAAGCGAACATCCTTTGGCCCGATACTGTTGTGCCGATGCTTCTCCATACGCAGAGACGCAGGGTGAATCATTTGCTGTTTAAGCTGTTGATACAAAGGTGCAAAACGGCGATTAAAACCCACCATTAGCGCCAGTTTTTGCTTTGCCGCCAGAGCGATCAATTGCTCAGATTGCTCCAGCGTTTCGGCCAAGGGTTTATCGACATAAACATGAATACCGGCCTGCAATAGCTCACTCACTACCTGAAAATGGCTGGCGGTACTGCTGTGGACAAAAATGGCATCACATTCAGCCGCTAATGTATCCAGCCGAGAGAAATACCTCATGCGATAGCTGTCACATACCGGTTGTGCTTTTATTTGATTAGGAGAAAACGCCCCTACCAATTGCCAGTCTTGCGCTTGAGCCAATATGGGTAAATAAGCTTTTTGCGCTATACCGCCAAGACCCACAATGCCAACTCGCAGTTTTTTATCAACACTGAGCTGTTTCATAGCACCCTTATTAAATTAATCGTCCAGTTGTATCAACACTTCGTCTAAGCGGCGAGTCAGCGCAATAACTTGCTGCTCCAGCTGAGCAACTCGGGCTTCAAGGGCACTATCCCCCTCTGGCGCACTTTCTTCTGCCGAGGAGGTTGGCGCAACATCACCACTGAATAGATGCATAAAGCGACTTTCTCGTTTCCCGGGTTCACGAGCTAAGCGCACCACAAATGGCCCATCTTCGCGTAAGGATAACTGAGTGAGAACCTGTTCTGTTTCAGCGACATCCGCAAACTCATACAGCCGGCTGGTGCGAGTGCGCAACTCCCCCGGAGTCTGCGCGCCGCGCAATAATAGTGTGGTAATGACAGCAAATTCAGCAGGAGAGAACTTAAGATTGCCAAACTCAGAATTGCAAAAACGGTGCTCATATTTCATCACCCGATTGCCACTTTGAGTGCGGATAAGGTGTTTTTTTAGCAAGAAATCGAGCGTTTGTTGCACTTCTGATTCAGATAACTCCATCACCGGTTCACGGTTGGTTTTCTGATTACAGGCGATGGTCACGCCATTAAGTGACATCGGATATTGCTCCGGCGTTGTCACTTGTTTCTCCAGCAAACAGCCAATCACTCTGGCTTCTTGTGCATTTAAACTGTGTTTCATCCTGACCTCAGCGAGTTGGCGTCCATTCTTGGTTAGTCAAAGCCGTTAGCACATGATCGCGCCATTGACCGTCAATCAGTAAGTAGTCTTTGGCGTAGCCTTCGCGTTCAAATCCAAGCCGTTCAAGCAAGTTACCGCTGCGATGATTATGCGGCATATAGTTAGCCATGATACGGTGCATTCGCTCTTGCCGCTGCATATAACGAATCAAGGGTTGCAGAGCTTCAAACATCAGCCCCTGACCCTGCCAGCGTTCGCCTAATGAATAACCGAGAAAACAGGCATGAAAAGAACCGCGCAGCACATTGCTAAAATTCGCCACCCCACGGACTTCTTTTTCTTCTGGATCTAACAAAATAAAATAGTAAGCGCTGCCCTGTTTTTGCAGCTCCATAATCATTCCGAGCCTCGCCTGCCACCCTGAAGGCATGCAGTGACTTTGATCGCGCACCGGCTCCCATGGTTTGAGAAACGCCTGATTTTCGGCGTAATATTCCGCCATGCGATAAGCATCACGCTCATTAACCAGCCGTAATGACATACGGTCTGTTGTAAGGCGTATTTTAGGTGTTGCTGAATGATAGCCGAACATCTGCTCCCCTTGGGCTATGCGTTGCACTTAATTTAGCAGCAATTTTTTTATTCAATATACCTGTTGTCTGGCTGCCAGGTAAAACCGCAGCTGTATTCTTTGCCCCCATAAATACAGCAAAATTACGCAACTAAAGAGCAAAAATGCATTTTATTATGAAATTGTCTATGAGGTAACGTATTGACGATAAAAAAATATTATCAATCTAGCCTCTATCGTTTCTGACAATTTGGGTACAGACTATGGGCGTATTTTCTATTTCCTCTTTTTTGATTTCTGACGGTGAAGCATGGCCTTGGTCTCGCAAGCTCGTAGCTTGGGTAAGTACTTTTTATTGCTTGATAACTTATTAGTTGTATTGGGCTTCTTCGTCGTTTTCCCCCTTATTTCTATCCGATTTGTCGATCAATTGGGTTGGGCTGCGGTGCTGGTTGGCCTTGCTTTAGGATTAAGGCAGTTAGTTCAGCAAGGGCTCGGGATCTTCGGTGGTGCTATCGCTGACCGTTTTGGCGCTAAACCCATGATAGTCACTGGCATGTTGATGCGCGCTGCGGGCTTCGCGTTTATGGCGATGGCAGATGAACCCTGGATATTATTGTTGGCCTGCGCACTCTCTGGCTTAGGGGGAACCCTATTTGACCCTCCGCGCACGGCTTTGGTTATCAAGTTAACCCGCCCTCATGAGCGTGGCCGTTTCTACTCCCTGTTGATGATGCAAGACAGCGCTGGCGCGGTTATCGGCGCACTGATAGGGAGTTGGCTACTGCAATATGACTTCCATTTTGTCTGCTGGACAGGTGCATTTATCTTTATATTGGCCGCAGGCTGGAACCTCTGGTTGCTACCGGCTTATCGAATATCGACGGTGCGCGCGCCAATGAAAGAAGGCTTAATGCGCGTGCTGCGTGACCGCCGTTTTGTCACCTATGTACTCACATTGACCGGTTATTACATGCTATCAGTACAAGTCATGCTAATGCTGCCGATTGTGGTCAATGAAATTGCCGGTTCACCTGCCGCCGTCAAATGGATGTATGCCATTGAGGCCGCAATCTCACTGACATTGCTGTACCCCATTGCACGTTGGAGTGAGAAACGTTTTCGCCTTGAGCAGCGTCTCATGTTTGGTTTGCTGATAATGACATTAAGCTTGTTCCCAGTGGGCCTGATTTCCCATCTGCAAACCTTATTTATGTTTATTTGCTTCTTCTATATAGGCTCAATTATTGCCGAACCCGCCAGAGAAACACTGAGTGCTTCACTGGCTGATTCACGGGCACGGGGAAGCTATATGGGGTTTAGCCGCCTTGGGCTGGCGCTGGGGGGGGCATTAGGCTATACCGGTGGGGGTTGGATGTATGATACCGGCCGAACATTGGAAATGCCGGAATTACCTTGGTTCCTGCTTGGCATTATTGGTTTAATGACGCTCGTTGGGCTGTACTGGCAATTCAATCAACGCCGTATTGAGTCAGCCATGTTGAGTGGTAGCTAGCCTGTCTCTCGCCGGATCGGCCTTCTCCGGCGAGTCTTCCTTTTGTCCACTCAATATTGGATTCAGGGTTATCTGATTGGCAATGACTAAACTCTGCTCCACTATTCCCCAACCCAAACCGCTGTTGAACAAACGCGGTAAATAATACAAAACAGCAAATTAACCGGTTACTATTAAGCAAATTCATTTTGTTTAATGTTGTTGCACATATTGTTACGAGGCTTTAATGAATAAATTAATGTGGGGCGCAGCGGCGCTGGTGATGACTGCGATACTGGTCGGCTGCAACCAATTGACTCAGTACACCCTGAGCGAACAAGAAGTTAATGATTATCTGCAAAAACATAATAACTATGAAAAACAGATTGGTATCCCAGGACTGGTTGATGCACATATCACTTTGACACAATTGCAAAGTCAGATTGGTCGCGCTGAACCCGGCAAAGTCACATTAACCGGCAATGCCAAAGTGGATATTTCATCGATTCTTGGCCCGCAAACAGCTGATATGATATTAACCTTAAAAGCTCAGCCAACATTTGATCGCGAAAAAGGCGCTATCTTCCTAAAAGATATGGAATTGACAGACTACAAAGTGACACCGGAGAAAATGAATTCAGTGATGAAAGCACTGACGCCATATTTGAATCAGTCACTGAAATCTTATTTTGATCAGCAACCCGTGTATGTGCTGGATGGCGAAAAGAGTAAAGCGGAAGCCATGGCGAAAAAACTGGCAAAAGGTTTAGAAGTAAAACCGGGCCAATTAGTCATCCCACTAACGGACTAATTGGCACAGAGCATTTAATTTACATTGATGATGATGACGGGGGAGATTACTCCTCCGTGTCACAACTTTCTGACAATTCATCCCACATAGCTTGTAATGCCTCGCGACTCAACTGTGCCAAAGTGCGATAAAAACCACTGGTGGCATGAGCTTCTACTTTGCCAAGGAAACGGCCACACCAAGGCAGTAAATAGTCGTTAAACAGTTCAATTTGTGCCGCCACTTCATCTTCAGCTGCTTGATCTTCAAGCCAGGAAGCTGCAAGTAATAAACCGCCAAAGTGGTCAGTGGGCCCTTCACCTAGTGGCATACCACGTTGCTGAAGAAAAGCTCTAACTTCTGCTTCTGAGCGAGCATCTTCATAATCGGCCCCATAAGGTGAAACACTGCGTTCGTCACCAACGAACAGAGCGTTATAATCAGCAACCAGAGCTTCGGGCTGATAATCTTGTTGCAAACGCGCCAGTAACTCACTTTGTTCTAGCGGCCAATGCTGCTCCAATTTTCCCTGGCTTATCAAGGTAAAAAGAGGCTCCAACAGTGGGTCTTGAGGCGGGCGATAAAAAAGTGATCCCAAGATGCGACACATCAGAGAAAAATCGTTCATTTTTAACATCCTGTTTCTTATGTATTTTTAACTTATTTTTTGAAATTAAAGTTGTGACAGTGTCACAAAAAATCACAGATCGGCTAACTCGGGTATCGGTGGGCGACCACGCTGCTCGAGGTAATTCAGTAAGCGCCGTGGGCTAACATTTAAGATACGCTCTTGCGGAAAATCCACTTCAGCAATAATGCGCTCACAATGCTCAAAAATCCCCAGTGAATAAGCAATATGGGAATCCGATCCCAAGGCTAGCCATCCACCCGCATCCCGCACCGCTTCAGCAATTGCCCGGCAATTCGCTTCGCTCCCCTTACGTGAATGTGTAAATGATGAGTTGTTCAATTCTAGCGCAACATTGTAATGTGCTGCAGCTTCGGAAATCGCTTTAATATCAACTGGATACTTAGGATTCCCCGGGTGGCTAATGATATGCACATTCCCCTGCGCCATAGTGGCTATCATCGCTTGGGTATTAGCCATTCTATCTTGCGGCGGGAACACTGGCTCATGGAAACCGGCGATCAACAAATCGATAGCATCAAGCATCGGGCCAGTACAATCGATGTCACCTGCCAAATTTTTAATATTGGCTTCAATACCACGCAAAATCCCTACGCCATCAACCAGCCTCGGCCATACTTGCATGTTCATAAAGTGCCAATAATGGGGAGCATCAGCCATATCTGGGCCATGGTCAGTAATGGCGAACAGTTTGATATTTTTTAGCTTAGCTTCGGCGATATAATCGTGCAGGGTACTGTAAGCATGGGTGCTGGCAATGGTATGCATATGTAAATCAACAGGATACATGACTACTCCACAAAGTCTTTTGAGGCGGGATAGCTTTTTTGCAGGCAAAGCATAGTCCGCTAATGATAGCAGGAATTCTTCTCATCAGCAGCGCTAAAACCTTGCCAGCTATTGTTAACCCCATCAAGCTGTGGAAATGCTTAAATCAATAACCTCGGCTCACATCAACTAATCCAACCGGTTCCCTTCCCGCTTCGAGGCTCTGGATATTGGCAACCACCTGATCCATTGCCACGTCTGGTAAAGTGATAGCAGCAATATGTGGGGTAATAGTAATCCGAGGATGGCTCCAGAAAGGGTGCATCGAAGGCAAAGGCTCTTCAGCAAACACATCTAATGTTGCGGCGGCTATTTGACCCGTACTCATTGCAGCTAATAAATCTCGCTCTAACAAATGCGCTCCCCGAGCAATATTGATGATATATGCATTGGCATTTAATTGTGAAAAGAGTGACTGATTAAGGATACCGGCAGTCTCTGGGGTATTAGGCAACAGGTTAATCAGCAATTGTGTCCCTTTAATGAATGCTGGCAATTTTTCTTGACCGGCAAAGCTGGTAACACCATCAATATTTTTGGGTGTGCGGCTCCAACAACGAACGGTAAAACCAAACTCGACCAATTTGTGAGCAACACTTTTCCCTAACACGCCTGCGCCCAGGATACCTATCGTGAATTTATCGTGCTGATGCGGCTCCAGTGGTTGCCACAGTTTCTGCTGTTGTTGCAGTTGATATTCATCCATGCGGCGAAAATAGCGTAATACCGTCGCAACCACATATTCCTGCATCTGCAACGACATTCCGGCATCTTCCAACCGAACCAACGGCACTCCAGCAGGTAATGTCCCAGGATGACGCCGCTCTTGATCCAAGATAGCATCCACCCCCGCACCCAAAGCAAAAATCCCTTTCAATTCAACACGGCTGGCAAGCATTTCCTGAGGCGGCTGCCAAACCAGCGCATAATCCGCAGATTGCGTGTCACCACGCCGCCATTGCCGGATATTCGCTGTAGGTAAACGCGACTGTAGCCCTGACAACCACTGTTTTGCATCAAAGAATGGATGGTAAAAAATAATATTCATTACTTGCCAGCTCCTTACGAAAGTACTGAATAGACTTCCGCGATTAACGCGCAGATGCAAGTGCTACTCGCACGAAATGCCGATGAAATCAGCAAACTGCGGGAACTTTCGCTAAACAGTAACAAAGCATGCATAAGAGGGTTGACGCTGGGCACACTTTTGCCTACATTACGCCGGTCGACCACGTAAACGCGGCGGATGACAGTAGAGAAGTAACACGGTGAGGTGTCTGAGTGGCTGAAGGAGCACGCCTGGAAAGTGTGTATACGTGTAAGCGTATCGAGGGTTCGAACCCCTCCCTCACCGCCATATTAAAGTGAAAAGCCCATGAGATTCGTGGGCTTTTTTCATTTCTGCTATTTATAATGTACTGCTTTCCAAGCATTCTAGCGTACGGCAGTACTAACCTCATCACTGTGTTAAATCCATATTAAGATAAAACAATAAGCCACCCAGCAATGACAAATAGCGTTTATCATTAATTGATTATGCTGCCCTTTATCATCACATGTTACAACGTGTTGAGTATTTCGACTCTGAGATATACACCACAAGGGCATACAATATGAAAATATCTTTTCTTTTATTATCACTTCTATTTTATCTGCAAAATTCATTGGCCTCCCCCTTGATAGTCGCTCATCGAGGGGGTACCGCTGATTACCCAGAAAATACTCGACAGGCCATTGAAAAGGCGATAGAAAATGAAGCCAACGTTATCTGGCTCAGTATTCAACTGACTAAAGATGAGGTTCCCGTATTATATCGCCCCAGTGATCTTAATACTCTGACTAACGGTAGTGGGCCAGTATCAAGCTATACTTGGCAACAGTTAACATTATTAGATGCTGCTTATCACTATAAACTCCAAGACCAGTATATCTTCCGTGGCCGAGGAGTAAAAATACCCTCATTGCAACAAGTAATTCTGTCTTATCCTCATACGGAATTTTTCCTTGATATTAAATCACCCGATGCTAATCCAAAGGTTATTGCTGCAATACTTGGAAAAATAATAAAAGAAACAGAATCCAGTGAAAGAGTAAGATTTTATTCTACCCAAACAGAATATCTGGATGCGTTACCCAAGGAGTTGAATAAATTTGAGACACGGAATTTGACCCGAAAAATTCTCGCCAATGCCGTTATGGCAAATGACTGTAAAATGCCTAAAAACCACAGCAAACAATTGAGTAGTCACTCAGATAAATATCATGCTTTCGAATTAAGGCGCGATGTGAAAGTCGTTGAGAAATTCACCCTCGGCAGAGGCACATCACGAGCGCAATTAGTTTGGAGCCCACAAGCCATGACCTGCTTTAAGCGGAACCACAGTACTAAAATACTGCTGATAGGTATAAATTCGAATGAAGACTACCAAATAGCTGAATATCTGGGAGCAGATTATGTGATGGTCGACTCCCCTGCCGCGGCAAGATATTGGCATTAAACAAACATAATTTGTTTGTGATTCACCCTATATGCGCGCGGAATAACCAGATGATAAGCGACAGGTAAATACTGCTTGACCATCTGTCTGCCGCTCACTATAGTACCGCCCCGTTGCAGTGCATAGCGCGGTAACAAACGGTGAGGTGTCTGAGTGGCTGAAGGAGCACGCCTGGAAAGTGTGTATACGCGTAAGTGTATCGAGGGTTCGAACCCCTCTCTCACCGCCATATTCGAGCGAAAGGCTCTGACGAAAGTCAGGGCCTTTTTCTTTGGCTCACATACCGGGATCTGTTGATTAAAAAGAGCGTCGACGCCGGTCTTTCACTATACGATCACCCAATGGAGAAAATGGCATTAATCGGCTATAAACCACCCGATTCCGACCTTGCCCCTTGGCCTGATACAACGCTTCATCGGTCATTTTCAATGCTTTTAACATCGACATTCCAGGTAAATACAGAGACGCCCCTATTGAGGTTGTCGCCTTAATTTTTCGTCCATCGGCTAATTGTACTTCTAAGTTTTCAACACACTGCCGAATTCGCTCGGCTACTGCTTTAATAGTTTGTGGGTCATGGCTATGTGTAATAATAATAAATTCTTCACCACCGTAACGCCCCACAAAATCCTCATCTCTAGTTACTGACATCAATAACCTGCCAACCTCAGTTAACAGAATGTCTCCCCCATCATGGCCGTAGGTATCGTTAACCAATTTAAAATGGTCGAGATCCAAAATCAATAAACCACATGCCTGCCGAGTGCTATGAATGGTCGCCAGCCGATATTCAACACTTGCCCGGTTGTTCAACTGGGTTAGTTTGTCGATATTAGCCCGACTCTTCATCGCAAAGTAAGCATAAATATGTCGTTCTTTAAAGTTTAGTGCGTGATAACAAATAGCTAAACAAAGAGCAGAACACAATTGATACACCACAACCTGTGTCAAAGTATGTGTATTGGGAGCCAATAAAGTCGCAGTAAAAATTCGATAAACAGCGATTAAGATAATAGTGATATAAAAAATACGATTACTCTTGTTCTCCCATACTTTGGAGAACAAGAGTGGAATAAAAACGATTGCTATTAATAGGTTGTCTAAAGTGGCCCAACCGGTAAACGTAAAATTTATCACCAGTGCAGTTAAGCCGCTTAGCCAACCGCCATAAAATGTAACCAAAATAATGGGGATCAACTCGAAACTGTAGAAGAAAGAGCCAGAAATAATCCATTTATCTTGATTGAGGTAAAGTGAAACCAGCCCCGAGACCAGACCAAAAAGAATACGTTTCCAAACCTCTCCATTATAGGAAAACGCACTGTTTTTACTGAGGGAAAAATAACAGATAGAGAGTGTGGCATAGGTTACACAAGCATCTTGATATAACATTAACAAAGAATCTAATTCACTCATGGCGTAGCGTCAGCCCTTTGATTTTTCAGGGTTGATTTTAACCAGCATTGACACTGCCAATTTTTCACGCAAATTAAGTCACATTCTAATCTGAAATTATTCATCAGAACCTTTGGTTATTAAGCAGAGATTGATAGTTTCTAACCTAAATCTTAGCGGCGAGATAGGCATTTACACAATTTTTAGGATAGGTCTGAGAATTTCATTATGGGGCTAAGCCTAATCGTTGGGTAACAAGATATCGCCAAATCACTTAATTCTGGCTCAGGTGGTCAGTTTTTCTGAACTTAAAGCTTATTACTCGGTTTCTCACATCTGATGCTGAAAAAAGACGCTACCGATGATAATAGTGATTTTCCATTAAATCATACGCAAAATGGCCTTGCCTGGCATGAATCTGTTGATTTAAACCCCTTTATAAAACGGCTAGTTATCTACATTTCTGTCAGAGATTGATATACATCTAGATCTCATCCTGCTAATTGGCGTATCGTGGTTGTCTGCTACTCGAGACGGACCCTTATTGGCCCGCCATTTATTTTGTCTTTTCTTTATTTGGTTTGCACCTTAGATGAAAACGCACGGAATTAACGGCATTAGGCCGTTCAGCGCGATAATTGACGCTTGCTGGCGAGAAACCTATACTCTTCAACGCTTTATAAAAGATATAATTGCCGGTGTTACGGTCGGTATTATTGCCATTCCACTGGCTATGGCACTGGCAATTGCCAGTGGTGTTCCCCCACAGTACGGCTTATATACTTCGGCTATCGCCGGGATTGTTATTGCAGTCAGTGGAGGCTCCCGTTATAGCGTGTCCGGCCCTACCGCAGCCTTTGTGGTTATTCTTTATCCCGTATCACAACAATTTGGTTTAGCCGGTTTATTACTGGCGACATTACTCTCCGGTGTATTTTTATTGTGTATGGGGCTGGGAAGGCTAGGACGTTTAATTGAATATATTCCGCTGTCAGTCACCCTCGGCTTCACCTCGGGAATTGGTATCACCATTGCCACGATGCAAGTGAAAGATTTCTTTGGCTTACATCTAGCGGAAGTGCCAGAAACTTATGCCGGTAAAGTGGCTGCGCTGGTGCAAGCAATGCCAACCATCAACTTCAGTGATACTTTAATTGCTGCCGTTACCTTGATGGTATTAATTCTTTGGCCGCGGTTAAAACTAAAGTTACCGGGTCACTTACCTGCGCTCGTAGCTGGCACGGCGGTAATGGGAGTATTGTCACTATTTGACCATCAGGTCGCCACTATTGGCTCACGTTTTGGCTATTTATTGGCTGACGGAACTCAAGGCCAGGGTATCCCGCCCATTTTGCCACAGTTTGTCTTGCCCTGGCACCTCCCTGCCGCCAATGGACAAGAGTTTGTCCTCAACTGGGCCACACTGTCAGCACTGCTACCCGCTGCCTTTTCAATGGCAATGCTCGGGGCAATCGAGTCGCTATTATGCGCGGTGGTTCTTGATGGGATGACCGGGCAAAAACATCATTCAAACAGTGAGTTAGTCGGTCAAGGTTTGGGTAATATGGTCGCGCCGTTCTTTGGGGGTATTACCGCCACAGCGGCGATTGCAAGGTCGGCAGCCAACGTCCGCGCTGGGGCCACCTCGCCGGTGTCGGCTATTATCCATGCCTTATTAGTGTTATTGGCCTTATTGGTTCTGGCACCGATGTTGTCTTATCTCCCCCTGGCAGCAATGGCTTCCTTGCTATTAATTGTGGCCTGGAACATGAGCGAGGCCCATAAAGTGGTCAACCTACTACGTCGAGGGCCAAAAGACGACATTATCGTGATGCTGCTGTGTATGAGCCTGACGGTGTTATTCGATATGGTGATAGCAATCACGGTGGGTATCGTGTTGGCCTCACTGCTGTTTATGCGCCGCATTGCACGCATGACGCGCCTAAGTGAGATACCTACAGATGTGGGTGACAAAACGCTAGTATTGCGGGTAAACGGGCCGCTGTTTTTCGCTGCCGCTGAACGGATATTTAGCGAGTTATTGAGCCGCTGCGAAAATTACCACACGATCATTTTGCAATGGGATGCAGTCCCGGTTCTGGATGCAGGGGGCTTGAATGCGTTTCTGCGCTTCACAGAGGCCTTAGACGAGGATCAGCAGCTCATCATCACGGATATCCCTTTCCAACCGCTAAAAACGCTGGCAAGAGCGCGCGTGCAAGCTATTGAAGGTAAGTTGAGTTTCTATGGCTCACTACCGGAAGCATTGGCAAGATTAGCCGCTAAATAACCATTATCACGATCAAAAAAGGCAGCTTACATAGCTGCCTTTTTATTTATCCACCACGACAACGTCAAGGACGCAGGAGAGTGAATTACTTGCTGGTATCCAGTTCTGGGAAGCTTTTCACTAAATCGTCGATAGCTTTCATCTGCACCAGGAACGGCTCCAACTTGTCTAATGGCAATGCTGACGGGCCATCACATTTAGCACTGTTTGGCTCAGGGTGTGCTTCAATAAACAACCCAGCCAAACCTACTGCCATACCTGCACGGGCCAATTCAGCCACTTGCGCACGGCGGCCGCCAGATGCTGAGCCAAACGGGTCACGGCATTGCAACGCATGGGTCACGTCGAAAATAACCGGATGACCGCCAGTAGCATTGACCATCACATTGATGCCCAACATATCAACAACCAAATTGTCATAACCGAAGTTGCTACCGCGATCGCAAAGAATAACCTGGTCATTACCGGCTTCTTTGAATTTCTCGACGATATTGCCCATCTGGCCGGGGCTAACAAACTGAGGTTTCTTCACGTTAATAACCGCGCCGGTACGCGCCATAGCTTCGACTAAATCAGTTTGGCGTGCCAGAAATGCGGGTAATTGGATAACATCAACGACTTCCGCAACGGGCTGACACTGGCTTATTTCATGAACATCGGTGATCACTTTTACGCCAAATGTCTGTTTCAATTCCTGAAAAATTTTCATCCCTTCGTCCAAACCAGGGCCACGGTAAGAATGAATTGAAGAACGGTTGGCTTTGTCGAACGAGGCTTTAAAGACGTAAGGAATTCCCAGCTTTTGGGTGACGGTCACGTAATGCTCGCAGATGCGCATCGCCAAATCACGAGACTCAAGCACGTTCATGCCGCCAAATAGCACGAAAGGTAGGTCGTTCGCTACCTTGATATCGCCAATGCTAACCACTTTCTGTTCCATACAAATACCTTTATAAAGGATAAATCGAGATTAATTACAGTGAGTTATTACTCAACAAGGTGATTACCATAAACAGACCCAAAATAATTCGAGTTGCAGGAAAGCGGCAACTGAGCAACAAATGGGTTGTAAACCATTTTGAACGCTGCTTGCAGCGGCCTCGCAGAGGTGAGGCCCATAGATGGGCCAAGTAACGAAGACGGCCAACACACGTGCAGCGTGAAGTATGACAGGTATCAGTGCAACGTCACTCGCTGCTGCTCAATGGAGTGGATCTGCATTTTTATCATTTCAGCGATGGGGTCTTCCGGGCACTGTTCGACAAAATAGCTTAAATCAGAGATGGCAATGTGATTGCAATCCAATTGGGCATAAATCAGGCCACGATCACGGATTTCATATGGGTCATCGGGATCAAAAGCCAACACCGCTTCACTGGCACGCAAGGCCAGCTCCATCTGCTTCTCTTCCATTAATGCTGCTTTCAGCGTATCGAGCATTTTGCGTACAATCAGGGTGTTTTCCGCTTCATCCAGATCTTCATCTTCCAATTCGGCACTCAACCCCAAATTGCCTTTGATCCACACTTCCAGCACATGCTCGTTCAATGTTTCACCATTCAGCGGGTTAATCAGCCACATTTCTTCATCTAGCCAATCCGCACGCAGAATTAATTGAGTTGGGAAAATAACCGGCATCAATGGCAACTCCAATTGATGCGCAATATGCAAGAAAATAACGCCTAGCGACACCGGAGTCCCCTGCCGCTTATCCAGCACTTTATCGAGCCAGATGGCATCTGACAGGCGGTAGACACCGCCCGCACCACCAAATTTCCATTTACGATAAAACAGATCGATAAGCACTTCTAATTGCTGATCCTGATTGAGACCGGCGGGCATTGCGGCCCTGGCATCATCAACGAGCTGTTGTAGTTGCTTGCGTACATCAGCCAGTGGAAAATTCTGTCGAATCTCCTGGGTAACCAGTAACACCCCATCACACAGGGACGCGTTGTTAAATTCGAAATCAGCAATGCGACTCATAGATATCCCATCAGCAGCGGTAACTTAGTTGTTGCCAGCTTTATAATCAAATACAGGCAACCCAATGCAAGTATAAAGGCAACCCAGCGGCGGTTCTGGCTGCGGGTTCGCTTACCTAATGCGACATAGCCAAGCAGGATATAGATAATAACGCCAAATAGCTTTTCAGTCAGCCATGTTCCTTGCGGACTAAAAGGATAAAATCCAGTGATAAATATCAATACAATACCGCTGACAAACAATAGCGTATCATTGATATGCGGTGTTATTTTTACCCAGCGTTTTTCCATCATAGCTGAACCGCGACATTTCCAGAAGAAACGTAACACAAACAGCATAATACTGATAACCACTGTCAGTAAATGCAAATACTTCATGGCGATGTAATCAACCCACATGTCTCTCATGTCCTTTATTTATGCTGAACGGGAATTTTTTAATTAAGAGCCCCACTGCCCCAGCGTCACACGATCATTATTACCATAATCTTTATGTGTCATTACAGCACTAAATCCCACTTCTTTAAGGTGTTTCTGTACTGTATTGGCTTGCTGCCAGCCGTGTTCCAGCATTAACCAGCCCCCCGCCTCTAAATAAGCCGGTGACTGGCGAATAATCTCAGCCAAATCAGCCATACCTTTTTCCGAAGCCACTAGTGCACTATGGGGTTCATAGCGCACATCGCCCTCATTAAGGTGAGGGTCATTGACATCAATATAGGGGGGGTTGCTAACAATAAGGGTAAACCGCCCGCTCACTGACTCAAACCAGCAACTTTGCAAGAAATGCACATTATTTATCGCGAGTTTCTCGGCATTATGGCGCGACAACGCCACGGCATCCGCTTTGATATCAACACCCACCACCGAGCAATCAGGGCGTTCACTGGCTAATGCCAAAGCAATAGCGCCGGTGCCCGTTCCTAAATCCAGAATGTGGCAAGGCGTGGTCGGTAAATGCGCCAAAGCTTGCTCGACCAAGCATTCAGTGTCGGGGCGAGGAATTAATGTGGCAGAGGAAACACTCAATGGCAGGGACCAAAACTCGCGCTCCCCGACTAAATAGGCAATCGGCTCCCCCTGTTCACGACGGGCCGCCAAGGGTTCCAACACCGCCAACTGCTCGGCGGTAAGGGCTGTTTCACCGAAAGCCAGTAAATAAGTTCGCGCCCGCCCGGTGACAAAACTCAGCAGAATCTCGGCATCGCGCTTCGGACTATCACTTTGGCTAAAACGGGCTGCCGTTAACGACAGCCAGTGCTGATAATCCATTAGTCTTGCTCGGACAACGCAGAGAGCTGATCCGCTTGATATTCCTGCACAATCGGCTGGATCAGCATATCCAATTTACCTTCCATGACTTCATCCAGACGATAGAGTGTCAGGTTGATACGATGGTCAGTCACGCGCCCTTGCGGGAAGTTATAAGTCCGATTACGGTCAGAACGATCGCCAGACCCTAACAAGTTACGGCGCTCGGAGGCCTCGGCCAGTTGGCGTTTTTGCATTTCTGCGGCGCGAATACGGGCGCCCAACACTGACATCGCCTTGGCTTTGTTCTTATGCTGCGAGCGCTCGTCCTGGCATTCCACCACAATTCCGGTTGGAATATGGGTGATCCTAATAGCCGAATCGGTGGTGTTAACGTGCTGACCACCCGCACCTGAAGAACGGAAAGTATCAATACGCAAGTCACCGGCGTTAATTTCTGGCATTTCAGCCTCTGGGATTGCCGGCATCACCGCCACCGTACAAGCGGAGGTATGGATGCGACCCTGCGATTCGGTTTCTGGCACGCGCTGAACACGGTGGCCGCCCGATTCAAATTTTAATTGGCCAAAGACACCGTCACCGGACACCTTGGCAATCACTTCTTTATAACCGCCATGCTCACCTTCACTGGCGCTCATGATCTCTACTTTCCAGCGGCGAGCTTCGGCGTAGCGGCTATACATGCGGAACATGTCACCGGCAAAAATAGCCGCTTCATCACCCCCGGTTCCAGCACGGATTTCCAGGAAGCAATCGCGCTCATCATCTGGGTCTTTGGGCAGCAACAGAACTTGTAGTTGCTGTTCCAGCTCTTCACTGCGAGCTTTAGCTTCTTTCAGTTCGTCCTGCGCCATTTCGCGCATTTCGGGATCTTCGAGCATCATTTCTGCCGCTTCGATATCATCTTGCACACTGCGCCATTCTTTAAAACAGCGAGTGACATCCGTCAATTGCGCATATTCACGTGATAACGCGCGGAAACGGTCTTGGTCGGCAATAACATTGGCATCGCCAAGGTGCGCTAACACTTCTTCGTGGCGCTCTTGTAACGCTTCCAATTTAGCAACAATAGAAGACTTCATCCGTGGTTTTAAACCCTGTAATTAGAGGAAACTAGTGCTGATCCAGCCCAAGGCTGTCGCGTAATAATTGTAACCGCTCCATATCGCCATCACTGGCAGCTTGCTGGAGGGATTTGGTGGGGGCATGAATCAGGCGGTTAGTTAGCTTGTGGGCCAGTTCATTGACCACCTGTTCAACATTAGCACCCTGTTCAATGGCGGCTAATGCTTTTGCCGTCATCTCACTGCGGACCTGTTCAGCTTGTGAGCGGTAATCACGAATAGTTTCAACCGCCCCTTGAGCGCGTAGCCAGGTCATGAAATTCATGCTTTCTTGCTGTACTATCGATTCGGCCTGAACAGCGGCAGCCTGACGTTGCGCCATATTGTGCTGAATAATCGCCTGTAAATCATCAACACTGTATAAATAGGCATTCGACAGTTTACCCACTTCCGGCTCAATATCACGCGGCACCGCGATATCGACAAACAGCATCGGCTGATTGCGGCGGCTTTTCAGTGCCCGCTCCACCATTCCTTTACCAATAATAGGCAATGGGCTGGCGGTGGAACTGATAATAATGTCAGCGTCGGCCAGACGGGCATCAATTTCTGGCAAAGTAATCACCTCAGCCCCAACCTCGGTCGCCAGCGCTTGAGCGCGCTCACGGGTACGGTTCGCGATAATCATATGCTTGACTTGGTGCTCTCGCAGATGGCGAGCGACCAACTCAATGGTTTCACCGGCACCCACCAGCAACACATTCAGTTCAGAGAGTGACTCAAAAATTTGCCGCGCCAATGTACAGGCCGCAAACGCCACTGAAACAGCGCTGGCACCAATTTCAGTTTCGGTGCGTACCCGTTTCGCCACAGAAAATGTTTTTTGGAATAACCGCTCCAATTCCCCAGAGAGCGATTGCTCGCGCTGAGATTCCGCAAAGGCTTTTTTTACCTGCCCCAGAATTTGTGGCTCGCCCAATACCAAGGAGTCCAGCCCACTGGCAACGCGCATCAGATGGCTCACTGCGTCATTGCCATGATGCCAATACAGGCTCTTTTTCACTTCATCCGGGCTGAGTTTATGATAGTTACACAGCCAGGTGATCAGTTGTTCATGCAGGTTTTCTTGCTGTTCTACGCTAAGGTATAACTCAGTTCGGTTACACGTAGACAACACGACACCGCCCTGCACCAACGGTTGTTGGAGCAAGCTAGCGAGTGCCTGATCGATCGATTCCGGTGAAAATGTCACTCGTTCACGTAACGATACAGGTGCGGTTTTGTGGTTAATGCCTAATGCAAGCAGAGTCATGAGAACGGCTTCGAGTAATACTGATGTTAGTATGGATTCTCGTCTGAACCGCATTCTACTTGATGCGCGAGATCAATAAAAGTCACAGTGCAATATCCTAACTATTATCATAAATTATGCTTAAAAATTGGTTATCCGCTGTACAACAATATTGCTTATACCCAATACAAAAGAGAACAAAATATTGACGCTCCGCTTTCAGGTCGCTAGCGTGAACAAAAATGATGTCCTTTATTAAGACGTATCAACCGGATTTGCTTTATCATTGAGTTGCTTTATAAAACGTGCCGCCAGTGAAAAACCTGCGGCCGATAGGATTTATACCCATATGCCTCAGCGTAAAATCAGTTTTTATCGCCTGCTTCCATTAGCTACTCTGCTGTTGGCAGCCTGTAGCACCACGCCGCCATCGGGCCCAGCGACCAGCCCGACATCGCCACAATGGCGTCAGCATGAACAACAATTACAGCAATTGAGCCAATTTCAAACCCGGGGTGCTTTTGCTTATCTTTCAGAAAAACAAAAAGTTTATGCCCGCTTCTTCTGGCAACAAACCGCCCCTGAGCGCTATCGCCTGTTGCTGACCAACCCATTGGGTAGCACTGAATTGGAATTACTGGTGCAGCCGGGAGTAACTCAATTGACTGACAATCAGGGCAAGCGCTATGTCAGTAATGACCCGCAAGAAATGATTCAAAAATTGACTGGAATGTCTATTCCACTGGCAAGTTTACGCCAATGGATTCTGGGGCTACCGGGCGATACTACCGATTTCATCCTCGACGACAAATACCGCCTGAAACAACTGACTTATCAACAGAATGGCGTAACTTGGGTGGTTAATTATCAAGAGTACAATACTCAAGTCACACCCGCATTGCCGAGCCGTATGGAATTGAGTCAGGGCGACCAGCGCATCAAACTGAAGATGGATAACTGGACGGCCAAATAGATGACTCACACCAAGCAACATATTTGGCCTTCGCCCGCAAAATTGAATTTGTTTCTTTATATCACCGGGCGACGTGCTGATGGTTATCATCAATTACAAACGTTGTTCCAGTTTCTCGATTATGGCGACGAACTGACGATTGTGCTGCGGGACGATGAACAAATTCGGTTATTAACCCCGATTCACGGTGTGGAAAACGAGCAAAATCTGATAATCCGCGCGGCGCGGTTACTGCAACAACACCCCGGTGCGACAACAGTACCTCGGGGGGCGGATATTAGCATCGATAAACGTTTGCCAATGGGTGGCGGGTTGGGTGGCGGTTCATCCAATGCCGCGACGGCGTTAGTTGCACTCAATACTCTGTGGCAATGTGGTCTATCTGATAAAGAATTAGCCGCTCTTGGCCTCAAGTTAGGCGCTGATGTGCCCGTTTTTGTTCACGGTCATGCAGCCTTTGCCGAGGGAATTGGTGAAAAGTTGTCCCCCGCCGAACCTGTAGAGAAGTGGTATTTGGTCGTTCACCCCGGTGTAAGCATCCCAACGCCTATTATTTTTTCCGATCCTGAATTAAAAAGAAATACGCCAATTCGCCCACTGGCGGCGCTTCTAAGCGCTCCGTACGCAAATGATTGCGAACCAATCGCAAGAAAACGTTTTCGCGAGGTTGAACAGGCTCTTTCATGGCTGTTAGAATATGCTCCGTCACGCCTTACCGGAACCGGAGCTTGTGTCTTTGCAGAATTTGACACGGAGTCATCGGCCCGGCAGGTGTTAAGTATTGCCCCGGAGTGGTTGCACGGTTTTGTCGCCCGTGGCGTGAATGTTTCGCCATTGCATCGCGCACGCTCTGGGAAATTTGAAAGCGGTGAGTACAGATATACCCGATAGATTTCGAGTTGCAGTTAGGCGGCAACTGAATGAGCCCAAGGAGTTGAGATAACTCAATGACTTGGTTGAGTGAGGGCAGCCAACAACCCTGTATCTTGAAATACGACAGGTATAACGATGTGCAGCAAGGGTCTAGATCACGCACCACTGACCTGAGTTTGTGAAAATACCTGTCTTACTTGTTTGAAAGTCGGTCCATAATGTTTTTTTTGACTTTAAATACCCGTATGTATATTGCAATCAGTATGAATAATCGCCCGTGATTACTGATCTGACAATATCTTCTCTGGACGCATGCCTGAGGTTCTTCTCGTGCCTGATATGAAGCTTTTTGCTGGTAACGCCACCCCGGAACTAGCACAACGTATTGCCAACCGTTTGTACACCAGTCTTGGTGACGCCGCTGTAGGTCGTTTTAGCGACGGCGAAGTGAGCGTGCAAATCAACGAAAATGTACGCGGTGGTGATATTTTCATCATCCAGTCCACCTGCGCACCCACGAACGATAACCTGATGGAACTGGTTGTCATGGTTGATGCCCTGCGTCGCGCCTCCGCAGGCCGTATTACTGCTGTTATTCCTTACTTCGGTTACGCCCGTCAGGATCGCCGTGTGCGCTCCGCTCGTGTACCTATCACTGCCAAAGTTGTTGCCGATTTTCTCTCAAGTGTTGGGGTTGACCGCGTATTGACAGTGGATCTTCATGCTGAACAGATCCAAGGCTTCTTTGATGTTCCGGTTGATAACGTATTTGGTAGCCCAATCCTGCTGGAAGACATGTTGCAGCAGAATCTGGAAAACCCAATTGTTGTCTCACCAGACATTGGTGGCGTTGTTCGCGCCCGAGCCATCGCAAAATTGCTGAACGATACTGATATGGCGATTATCGACAAACGCCGTCCACGCGCTAACGTTTCTCAGGTGATGCATATCATCGGTGATGTCGCTGGTCGTGACTGCGTGTTAGTTGACGATATGATCGATACCGGTGGTACTTTGTGTAAAGCGGCTGAAGCTTTGAAAGAACGCGGTGCCAAGCGTGTATTTGCTTACGCGACTCACCCGATCTTCTCTGGTAATGCGGTTGAAAACATCAAACACTCCGTGATTGACGAAGTGATTGTTTGTGACACTATTCCGTTATCAGCTGAAATTAAAGCATTGAAAAATGTGCGAACTCTGACACTGTCCGGTATGTTGGCTGAAGCCATCCGCCGAATCAGTAATGAAGAGTCGATCTCTGCGATGTTTGAGCATTAATATTCGGTAATGGATATCTCTGCGGCACTATTGGGCCGCAGTTAGCTGTGATGAGTCTCTCTTGGCCATCATCGTGGGGTATCCATAACGGATATATGATGAATGAACTATACCCTAAATTATTCGAGTGGCAGGAAAGCGGCCAACGCACATGCAGCTTGAAGTATGACGAGTATAAAGCAGATAAAGAAAAACCCGTTGAAGCAGATGCAACAACGGGTTTTCTACTTTTGCTCTATAGGTTCTTGATCAATAGGTTCTTGGGGCGTCATTCACTCCTCCTGAACGTCAGCTCAATGTAAAGCTGTGATAACAGGTTACGGTTTGTCATACGTCACGGCCAATACTCAAATTTTATGAGTGGTGCTGGTTATTACGAGTACAGCGTTTATCAAAGTGCTTAACCCACCAATAGCGGTCTGCGACTTCTTCACGCCCGCCAATACGAGCGCCGACCAACCATAACAATGCACCAACAAAAATGCTCATTACTGCACCATGGGCGAAGAATTGTGGTAAGCCGAACTGAGTCACTTCAGCCAAAATTGAGTAACCTACCCCAACGACCATGGTCACTAATCCCAGCCCCATCAGCACATTGCCCAGCCTTGCTGCGGTTTTACGTTTCATAAGCCACCTCCACTTGAGTTGCCAATAAATAATCACTTCGCTAAGTATTCAAAAATACTTGCTTAATGCGATTATTCATGTCCACCTAATAACTCAGTATAGTCAGACGGCCAATGAAAGTGTTGCGCTGACGATCACATCTAAGGAATATATTTCGACAAATCTTTACACTTTCCAGACATTTGGCATCGAAATTGAATTATTCCATAGATTAACTATTCACATATTGAACTATTAATTCCAAATAAATTCATATTGGCAGTTTTGTCATTACGCGCCATGACGGGTAAACTGTCTCACTTTAATTCCTTTAGTAATAGCGAATGACGACGTGAGCAGCATTAAATTAATCGTTGGACTAGCAAATCCGGGCGCTGAATATGCCCAAACTCGCCATAATGCGGGGGCTTGGTATGTGGACTTATTGGCGCAGCGCCATAACCAACAACTGAAAGAAGAGAGCAAATTCTTCGGTTATACCGCACGGTTAAACCTGGCGGGCCAAGATGTGCGCTTACTGGTGCCGTCTACATTTATGAATTTAAGTGGCAAGGCGGTTGCGGCGATGGCTGGGTTTTACCGCATCTTACCGGAAGAAATTTTAGTCGCACATGATGAACTGGATATTCCACCCGGTGTGGCAAAATTGAAGTTGGGAGGGGGTAATGGTGGCCATAATGGCCTGAAAGATATTCAGAGCAGGCTCGGCAATAATCCCAATTTCTATCGTTTACGCATTGGCATCGGCCACCCTGGTGATAAAAGTAAAGTCACCGGTTTTGTTCTCGGTAAACCGCCTGCTAGCGAACAAACCTTAATTGACGACGCGATTGATGAGTCTATTCGCTGTACTGAAGTGCTGTTGAAAGAAGATATCACCAAAGCAATGAATCGCCTGCATTCCTTTAAAGCCACGGCATAGCGGTTCGCCCGTTCCCCGGAAAGCGCCGGTGCACCGGGGAAGTTACTTCCCACTTTATTCGTTTTTATTGCACAACGCATTGATTCCCTGCTGGCCTTCATCGGTCAGGACAACACTGGCAATAATCACTCTAACGCGCCCGAGAAAATGATTACTTTTGCCGTCATATTCATTCGCGATATCTTGTAGTGTGTCGCTGCAAAAAAGCTTCTCCCAATCAGCCGCTTTTTTCTTATTATCAGATAAATCGTGGCTACGCTCGAATTTGTCATTTATGGCAGTGAACGTCAGTTGAACACTATCAAAATCCTCATACAGCGTCTTTTTTTTGTAACCCACATATCTCACGCTTTTACCTGATTGATTTTCTATCTGCACGCCATATTGGTCTACTAACTGGGCAAAAGTTGGCCCCGACGGTTCGGTATCTGCCGTCAGAAACCGCATGCCTAAAATACCTAGCGCACCCCCACATAAAATCACTATCAACCATTTATAAATATTCATTTCCATGGGGATAATCCAAATTCAGTATGCAGACCCTAATGAATTGTTATCGGACATTAATCAGAAAACTTCAGAGAGCAGAAGCGTGATCTCGGGCACAGAGTTAGAAAAATCAAGTACCTATCGTCCATTACGACAAAAGCTATATCCACAACGAAAGAGCATGATCGAGATAAATCGTCATTATGTGTATAATGGCGGCATAAATTTTGATTACATCGGCCAGTTAAATCTAACTGGTTGATTTTTAAGTTATTTAAGGTGATATAAAACATGGGATTCAAATGCGGTATTGTGGGCCTGCCTAACGTTGGTAAATCCACCCTGTTCAACGCGTTGACACAAGCGGGTATCGAAGCAGCTAACTTCCCGTTCTGCACCATTGAACCCAATACGGGCGTGGTGCCAATGCCGGACCCGCGTCTGGATCAACTGGCCGAGATTGTTAAACCTCAGCGCATCTTGCCAACGACCATGGAGTTCGTTGATATTGCCGGTCTGGTCAAAGGGGCGTCCAAAGGCGAAGGTCTGGGTAACCAATTCCTGACTAATATTCGTGAAACTGAAGCTATTGGCCATGTGGTACGTTGCTTTGAAAATGACAATATCATCCATGTTGCTGGCAAAGTTGATCCAGTGGATGATATTGACACCATCAATACTGAATTGGCTCTTTCCGATTTGGAAACTTGCGAACGTGCTATTCATCGTGTGCAAAAGAAAGCCAAAGGCGGCGATAAAGACGCTAAAGCTGAACTGGAGGCATTGGAAAAATGTCTGCCACATTTAGAAAATGCAGGCATGCTGCGTGCGTTGAACCTGACAGCAGAAGATAAAGCGGCAATCCGTTATTTGAGCTTCCTGACACTGAAACCTACGATGTACATTGCTAATGTCAATGAAGATGGTTTCGAAAATAACCCCTATTTGGATCAAGTACGGGCTATCGCTGCGGGTGAAGGTTCTGTTGTGGTGGCCGTTTGTGCTGCCGTTGAATCTGATATCGCTGAGCTGGAAGATGAAGACCGTGCTGAATTTATGGCCGAGTTGGGTATTGAAGAGCCTGGTCTGAACCGGGTGATCCGCGCCGGTTATGAACTGTTGAATCTGCAAACCTACTTCACCGCCGGTGTTAAAGAAGTTCGCGCCTGGACCATTCCTGTAGGTGCTACAGCTCCACAAGCCGCAGGGAAAATTCATACCGACTTTGAAAAAGGCTTTATCCGGGCACAAACTATCGCATTTGACGACTTTATTACCTACAAAGGTGAGCAAGGTGCGAAAGAAGCTGGGAAAATGCGCTCAGAAGGTAAAGAATACATCGTAAAAGATGGCGATGTGATGAACTTCCTGTTCAACGTCTAAACAACTAACTTCTGTTGTCTCATGAGGTTTCGCTAAATCTCATGAGAATCGCAAAAAAACCATAAAATCCACGCAGTTGCGTGGATTTTTCATGTCTTTTTATCAAAATTTGCGACCAGAAATAAGGACAAAGGCAGTATAATGAATACATAAAGATACATTATGCTCGCTGCTACCCAATGCCGTACGATCAAACCTAAACAAAAGCTTACCTGGCACCGTGGATGGCCGTCCCCCACTTTTGCAGCAGGCTTTCAGATTATTAAGTTTCTGGCGAGTCATCAGCCATTAAAATTCAATCACAACAGCGAGGTTACTATGCTTCTGTTGTTCAAAAATAAAAAAGCGGTTTCACAACGCCTGCTCAATTACGGTTTTACCGAGTGTGGGAATGATTATCACTACAGTACTCGTCTGTTAGACGGCCAGTTTGCAATGGTCATAACAGTTTCTAAGCTTGAACACGTTTCAGCAACGTTGACTGATACTGGCTCTAACGAGGAATATGTACTCCATCTTGTGCCGGGAAGTTGTGGGGCTTTTGTCGGCCGCGTGCGGGCAGAATATGGAAAGGTATTGTCTGATATTGCCCAAAAGTGCTTTGAGTCGTACATCTTTAAAAGTGAGCACGCGCAAGCCGTTATTCAATATATCCGTTCAAAATACGGCGATGAGTTAGAATTTTTGTGGGCAAAATTCCCCACTAACGCCATCTGGCGGCGGGCGGATAACGCCAAATGGTACGGTGCATTGTTGCTTATTCCCAAAAATAAATTAGGAGTGGATGACTCTGCTCTCTGTGATGTACTTAACCTCCGGGCCAGCCCTGAAAATGTCGCTGAAATCATTGATAACACGCGATATTTTCGTGCTTATCATATGAATAAAAAACACTGGCTTTCACTTTGTTTAGACGGCTCGCTTTCTCTTGAGGAGCTTTATTTGCGTATTGACCACAGCTACGCACTTGCCGCTAAAAAATAGTTTTAATGGCGGCTCTATACCTCTCTTTATGAACCATCAGACATGGTTTTTTTATACAAATTGCAACCAACTGTTTTGAATAAATATTAATATGTTCCTGCCGATAATAGTTTAATTAAAACCGGAGGAACTATGGAATTACCCTCAAACCGGTATACGGCATTAATTCAACGCTTGCAGATGATTACCACAAACCGATGATTGCCACCTTGCAACCACTGGAAACTTTCGTTATTGAAGCAATATCTGTGGTTAACAAAAAATAATTTCCACGTCATCATCAGGCCTGATAGCCACGGTTATCAGGCTTGTCGTGATTCAAATTCTAAATAATACCCTGGTTCTGGCTTTTGACGCTTAAGGTTCAAATGTTACTATAACCGACTGAGGGAATTTGAAATCACGATAATAAAGGGGACGTTTTGAACACGAAAAGCAGAATACGGTTGTGGCCACGGTTGGCGTTATATGCAATGGTTATCTTGCTATTAGGTGGGTGCTCAAACAAATCAAATCGTGACTATGCCAAGCTACCCAAAGGCAGTTACAACGACAAATCCTATACCGTCAAAAAGGGCGATACTCTCTATTTTATTGCCTGGATCAGTGACAGTGAAGTCAGTGATCTTGCCCGTATCAACAAACTAAAACCCCCTTATCGGTTGGAAGTTGGGCAAAAACTGCAACTTGATAGCTCGACTTCATCTGGCCGTTTGACATCAAATAAACGGAAATCATCGAATACTGCACTGGCTAAATCAACGCCACCGCCCGGAGCAAGCCGTTGCTGGCGTTGGCCTACCAGCGGCCAAGTTATATCCAAGTATTCCACTGCCGATGGCGGCAACAAGGGGATCGATATTGCGGGTAAACGCGGGCAACCAGTTTATGCATCAGCCAAAGGGCGTGTGGTGTACGTCGGGAATCAACTGCGTGGTTATGGCAATCTCATCATGATTAAGCACGGGGAAGATTTCATCACCGCTTACGCCCATAACGACACCATGCTGGTCAATAATGCTCAGGACGTGAAAGCCGGGCAGAAAATAGCCACCATGGGAAGCTCTGGAACAGATACCCTGATGCTGCATTTTCAGATTCGCTACCGGGCAACTGCACTGGACCCACTGCGTTATCTACCACCGCCAGGAACACCGCCTAAGTGCTAGTTAATTAGCGATTTTATTGGGTTTTATGCTTGGCAGATAAACAAAAGGCTCCTTTTCAGGAGCCTTGTTTTTTGACATTAACGTCAATTATTACGCCAGAATTTTCTTCACAAATGCTTTGATTTCTTCAACCTGACAGTTGTCGAAGAAGCACTGCTGGAAGCGTTCGCCGCTAACCGCTGTTTTCACCAATTCTGGGTCGATAGCGCGCAGTGTATCCAGATAGTTTTCTTTCACTACCGCCGCTTTCACTTGGTTCAAGATACCTGCGTTACGCACTTGCGGCTCTTTACGGTCCAGTGGGTAGCCTTCGCCTTTCACTCCGGTAAACGCTTTCTCAAAGATGTAACGCACATTCAGTTCAGCACCCCAGCCAAAACCTTTGGCGTATGGCAGTGACAGCGCATTCCCGTTGTTAATCTGAGCAAACAGGAAAGCATCTGCTGGATCTATGCAATAGCCGCACACAACACCAGGGTGAATATTCAATGACATCATTGCACCCTGACCGGTGCCACAACCCGTTACCACGAAATCGACGGCTTTAGAGTTAAGCAGAATGCTAGCCATAATTCCCAGATGGATATAAGTCAGATGATGGTCATTTTCATCACTCATACCTACGTTGTATACCGGGTACGCTTTTTCCGAAGCTACGGCGTTTAGCTCTTTCAGGATTATCGCGTTTTTAGTTGCCTGACTGTTTTCCATCATCAGTGCAATTTTCATTATGTTCTCTCCGATTAGGTCAATGAAATAGGATCCATTGAATATGTTGTTTAGTTTAATTATAGCGAACATAACATTAGTAAAACAACATTTCAATTTTAATGGAAATTAGTTCTACACACATCACAGATCAGAGGAATCAGGAGATGATGGTCATTGGCTGGCATGCTCGAACTGAGCGTTGTAAGTGAAATACGAGATAATGATGATGCTGATAGTCTGCGAAATTAATGATGACAAAATTGTCGGCGATAAAACGGTCAACCGGTTGAATTTTAATTTCACTCGCCCGATTCAGGACGGCAGAATTACCGCAGGATAATCATATTGTTATCTAAACTAAAGCCGCGCAACTCACCTGCGCAGCTTTTTTATATCCTTAGTGATGCAACAGCTCGTGGACAATATCATCTTTATCTAAAGTTATCGGGTAAAAAGTCGGCCAGTTATCCATTTCTTTAAGCAGTTTTTCTTGTGACTCGTTACCCATGTAAATATGGAAGTGATGGGATTTTTGCGGTTCAATAATGTGGTCACTAAATTGGACATACTTAGGTGCTTTAGAGTGGGTATCTTGGCATTCATATAAATAACGCACCCCCTTCTTACCCGATTCATAGTGCATGATTTTAAAGCCGGAGTAGCGGTATTGGCAGGAGTTCACCGCTTCAGGGGTATGGAAATCAATAGTATTATTTTCAATACCAATCATGGTGATATCTGTAGCGTAGCCCTTTTTATAATATTTTCTGTATTCCTCAACTGTTTTGTTTTTATTCTTTTTCGCTTTATCGATCAAGACTGGATCTAAATCTCCCTTCAATAGATATGGATTAATAGATTGCCAGACTCCATCCCAATCACTGAGCAGTCTGTCTTTAACTTCTTTATCTGTAAAAACACCCTCATTTGCTTTACGTGCAGATTCCGATTGTTGATGTCCGTGGCTATGTTTACCGTGCGCAAATGAATTAAAACTGGTCAATGATATGCAAACACTGAGTGTAATGATGGATAGATGGGTCAATTTTCTGAGCATAAATTACTCCTAACTGATTGCTGATTATGTAATGTTATATTATTACACAACCAGCAATCAATAGGTATTCACGACGAATAACTAGCGTTTTTTGCGATTGCGATGCATATCGATAGCCACAGCACTAACAATAATGATCCCTTTAATAATGTCTTGAATGTATGAATCTACACCAATAAAAGTAAAGCCACTTTTGATCAGGCCCAAAATCACCGCGCCAATGACGGTGCCGGTAATACGCCCCACCCCCCCCATTAGACTACTACCGCCAATCACTGCGGCGGCGATGGCATCCAGCTCATACGACTGACCCATGCTCGATTGCCCACTACTCACTCGAGCCGCCAGAACAACTCCCGCAAGACCTGCCAATCCTCCTGCGATGGTATAAACCAGCACCAGATATTTATTAACATTAATACCTGAAACTTTTGCGGAAATCATATTCCCACCAATGGCATACACGTACTTACCGTAGCGGGTATGTTTCAGAGCAATATGAAAGATAACGGCAATAACCAAGAAAATAATGACCGGCATCGCACCTTGCCCGATAGCCGTAAAATCATCAGAGAGAAAACTCACCGGATTGCCTTTGGTATAATATTGGGCAAGCCCCCGGGCAGAAACCATCATTCCCAATGTTGCAATAAATGGCGGGATCCCCGTGCGGGTAATCAAAAAACCATTAATAAAACCGCATATTATTCCAACCCCGATCCCTGCGGTAATAGGAATAGCCGCAGGTAAATCTAATAAGTGTGGATACATGGGGGAAATACTGTCTGATGTTTGTGCCAGACTGGCGGCGACTACAGCAGTTAATGCAATTAAAGAGCCTGAGGAGAGGTCAATACCGGTAGTGATAATGACTTGAGTTACCCCCACTGCAATAATACCAATAATTGCCACCTGCAAGATAATTAGTAATAATCGATTAGGATTCAATAAAAATGATTGGTCGCGAATAAACCAACCGAGAAGCTCAAAAATCAATGCAATACCAACCATAACAATAAAAATACCCGTATCTTTAGGTAGCTTTTCTTTTAGTCCGACCATGAAAGAATGTTCTTTTATTGAGCTAACCGTCAGTGCTTTGTCAATTTTTACATTATTCATTATCATTACCTTCTTACAATTATTCAGAGGCCAGCGCCATTATTTTCTCTTGGCTGGCATCTTGCTTATCTAATATTCCCGTAATATGGCCCCCATGCATGACCATGACTCTATCACTCATACCGAGAATTTCAGGCAATTCTGAAGAAACCAAAATAACAGCAACACCACGATTCGCTAATTCACTAATTAAACGATAAATTTCTGATTTTGCACCGACATCAATACCACGAGTGGGTTCATCAAGAATAAGTATTTTAGGCTGAGCTAATAACCAACGTGCAATTAAAACTTTTTGCTGATTTCCTCCACTCAGGTTATTAATTATTTGATCCATGGTTGGGGTTTTGATATTTAATTTTTTAATCTGCTCCATGCAGTCTTGCGCCATTTGCCCATGACTAACAAAGCCTCTTTTATTAATATACTCTGAAATATTCACAATACTCATATTTTCGACGACTGACAGCACGAGAAATAATCCTGATTTTTTACGGTCTTCAGTCAAAAAAGCTAATCCATGCTCAATCGCTTTTGATGGTGAACTAATATGGACAGGTAATCCCTCAATAAAAATTTCGCCGCCATCTGCTGGATGCATGCCAAACAGGCTTTCCATCACTTCACTGCGGCCAGCTCCGACCAAACCCGCAACCCCCAGTATTTCACCTCGTTTCACAGAAAATGAAATATCATGGAATAATCCCTCACGCCGTAATGCATTGACTCTTAATACTTCTTCACCGATATTATTATTAAATTTTGGGAACATATGAGTCAGTTCACGCCCCACCATCATGGTAATTAGTGATTGTTTTGTTAGGTTTTCAGTCTTATCCGTGGCAACAAACATGCCATCACGAAAAATACTAACTTCATCTGTAATTTCAAAAACCTCATCCATTTTATGGCTAATATAAATAATACCTTTACCTTGTTCTTTTAACTCTTTAATGATCGTAAAAAGATGGAATACCTCACCTTCTGTTAAGGCTGATGTTGGTTCATCCATAATTAACACATCAGCATCATACGAGACGGCCTTAGCTATTTCGACCATCTGTTGACTGGCAATATTTAATTCGCCAACCATCATGGTGGGTTTTAATTTTATATTAAGATACTGCAATAAATCTCGTGTTTTACTGTTCAGCAAGTCGTGATTAACTAATCCATAGTGAACAGGCTCTCTTCCTAGCCAGATATTTTCTGCAACTGTCATATGTGGGACTAAATTTAGCTCTTGATGGATCATTGCAATCCCTGCATGGAGTGCATCTAAAGTATCCTTAAAAGATACTGTTTCACCTCTTACTTTTATCGAGCCTTCATCTGGATGATATATCCCAATCAAACACTTCATCAATGTAGACTTTCCAGCACCATTCTCTCCCATTAATGCATGGACACTACCTGATTTTATTTTAATGCCCACTTTATTCAGTGCCTTGACGCCAGGAAATTGCTTACTGATGCCCTCAGCTTCGAGAATGTAAGGATACATATCATCATCTCCATACCTTTATTTGGAATGAGTGCCGTATCTATAATTTGACAGAATAAATACGGAATTATCTTTCTATAAAAAAGAATAAGTACACAGGTTATCTTTGCGTATAAACCTAATTTTGGAAAGATATAACCCCACTCCATGAGCGTTATTTGTTGACTGCCTGTCTAAGATAATTCTATTTATTTTTATTCGCGAAATCTTGATAATTATCTTTGGTAATGAGTTGATAAGGGATCATTACGCTACTTTCAACTTTCTGACCAGATGCTAATTTAATCGCAGTATCCACCGCTCCAACTCCTTGCCCTTTAGCATCCTGGAAAATACTTATATTGAGGTCGCCTTTCTTAATAAACTCAAGAGCGTCCGGCGTACCATCAATCCCACCGATCACAACACCTTTTTTCTTCGCTTGTTTTAAGGCAAGAATAGCGCCGATGGCCATTTCATCGTTATTCGAAGCAATCGCATCTATTTGCTGCCCGGAGAGGACCCAATCAGTCGTGACATCAACGGCCTCTTTACGGAAGAATTTCGCAGTTTGTTTATCAATAATATGAATATCTGGGTACTGAGCAGCGACTTTCTCAACACCGCGTGTTCTATCGCGAGTTGCCTCACTTGAGAGTTCGCCCATAAGAATCACAACGTTACCCTTTCCCCCCATCAGTTTTGCAAGTTCTTCCATCTGTAGGCGCCCTGCAAGTTCAGAGTCCGAACCCACATAGGCCATACCTGCCGGCAAAGTTATCTCCGGGCGACGATTCACAAAAACTAATGGAATTTTGGCTTGCTCGGCTAATTTAATCATGGGCTTCACGCCCTGAGTGTCAACCGGGTTTAGGATAATGGCATCAACACCTTGGCTAACAAAATTTTCTACTTGCTGAATTTGTTGAGCAATATCTCCTTTTGCATCTTCAAACTGTCCAGAAACATTACCCTCTTCTTTCATTTTATTTTGCATGGACTGACGCAATATTGTCAGGAAATTGTCATCGAAGTAAGCCATGGAAACACCAATTTTAAGGTCTTTAGCATAGGTGCTCAGTGGCAACATACAGATAGCGAGTGAGGTAATAATGATTTTTTTCAGCTTCATGATCTATACCCTTCAATAATGGAATGCATTAACATATCGATGCCTATTTATTGAAAATAATTTTTTACAAGTACTTAGCTTAATATCGTAAAAAATAGTTATTTTAGACATTTCAATGCGCTTTCCGTGAATGCAACCGCCCCATTCTCGGCTTAATAATCATTAAAAAATAATATAAAACAATAATCTAAAATCCTTTCAACTCTGATTGTCACCCTCTCTTTTCTTTTTTAAACGTTTATTTCATAATTAAGATTATTGAAATTTTTAACACCAAACAACCGAAATTTGTGTTTTGAACCTGGAGAATAACAAAACTATGACAGGGATCTAACAAATGATGATAATTTGAGCTCTGCTGAGGGTAACCATGAGACTCCGCAAGTGGGAAGTCACCAGAATGTCATTTCTGAACAGAAAGGAAGGAAATAAGAAATAGATAAGCAAGGCGAGAAAAATAATGAAAGGAAATAATAGAGTAATGAACACAGTAAAGTCTGTATCATTACTCTGAGGTTTAATTTAAATATAATTATAAAACAATGTATTAGATGCATTTATCACAATAAAGTAATAAATGCATTATCGTTCGGGCAATAGATTCACCCACAATAGGCAGCTGTTGGTCGCCAGGGGTTGTAATTGACCACTTTTGATGGCAGGTAGCCACCAACATCCTTGCGAAGCAGTTAATTCATGTGCTTCGGTGTGGTTAATAAGCCATTTTCCCCTCACCACATAGACCAACCCGCCATGCGATGCCGGAAGTTCTTGCAACGAGCTAATTGACGTCACACTCGCCTGCCAACAACCTCGTCGGGTCATGATATTAAAATCTTGGCTAACTCCGCCGAGTAAATGAGCATGGATAGGAATATCACCAGGGAAAGCAAAAGGTTGCAATGGCGTTGAAAGCGTATGCGCTTCCCAGTCTGGACTGGAGAGAACCACTCCCTCACCAGAGAGCAATGTAATCGACCGGTCAATATCAGGGAATATTGAAAACGGGCCATCTTGTTCAATCGTCGCGATACTGGCACGCCAGGCAAAATCCGCCCCTCCAACAGGCCAACAAGCAATTTCGCGGGTTTCACCACCACCATTTCGCCATCGAGTAACCGGCAGACTAGCAAAATCAAAAACGGTAAAGCTCATCAGACCTCCTGTTGACAGGCTTTTAGTACCGCCAGAAAAGCCTGTGCAGTTTGCTGTTGCATTGGATGATATCTATCCACTATTACCGCGTTGCCCGCCACATAAACATCCCGAATTTGCGATTTATCCCCCGCAAATAACCAGCGATTCAATAAAGAAGCGGATTCTGTGCCATCAATATAAGGATCATCGCCATCCAAAACTAACCAGTCAGCACGATAACCCTCTGCAAGCTGGCTAATATTGCTGCCACAAGCTTGCCGCCCTCCAGCTAAAGCTTGGGAATAAAGTAAATCCGCCACCGCTGGATACTGTTCATTCGTCAGGCGGTTACGGCGTTGATCACGCAAGCGCTGCCCATATTCCAACCACCGTAATTCTTCCACCACATTTAAAGAAACATGGCTATCAGAGCCTATTCCCCAACATCCTTGCTGCTGTAAATAATCTACTGCGGGGAAAATACCATCGCCCAAATTGGCTTCTGTTGTTGGGCATAATCCGGCGACAGCCTGGCTTTTAGCCAACCGAACAAGTTCTGACTCATCCAAATGAGTGGCATGAACCAGGCACCAACGGCTATCGACTTCTAAATTATCATACAACCACGCCACTGGCCGTTGTCCGCTCCAAGCCAGACAGTCGTTAACCTCTTTTTGCTGCTCAGCAATATGAATATGCACTGGTAACTGTTTATCAGAAGCCTGTAAAACCTCCTGCATTTGGTTTAGCTCTACTGCACGCAGTGAATGAAAGCATAGACCCTGATTCTGTAATGGCTGCTTCGCCAACTGTTTACTGATAACTTGCTGTTGCTTGAGATAGCTTTCTGTATTTTGAATGAAGCGCCGCTGCCCTTGTTGAGCGGATTGACCGCCAAAACCCGCATAACTGTATAAAACGGGTAATAGAGTCATTCCAATTCCCACGTCATGCGCAGCCTGGCTAAGTTGTGATGTCATTTCCCCAGGGTCACTGTATGGACTGCCGTCGGTACTGTGATGTAAATAATGGAATTCTGCGACTTGGGTATAGCCACCTTTTAACATTTCAATATACAACTGGCGGGCTATCACACCGATATGCTCCGGTGTCAATCGTTGCACCAATCGATACATCAAATCCCGCCATGTCCAAAAGCTATCCTGTGGATTACCGGCGATCTCAGCTAACCCCGACATCATGCGCTGGAAAGCATGAGAATGGAGATTTGGCATGCCGGGCACTATTGGCCCGGAAAGTATCTGACAACCGGCATCACTGCTGCCCGCCATAATGCGCTGAATGTTCCCCTGTTCATTGACCGTTATCTGTACGTCATTCGCCCATCCATTAGGTAAAAAAGCACGTTTGGTAAAATAAACTGGCATAGCGATATCCCAATATTTTGTTCAGAGTCAAACGCGCCGAGTAGCAGCTGCGTCAATTAATTAAATCACTCACTTGTATAGACATATACACACGCTAAATTCAACCGTAGACTTAGCATATGATTTTCTTATTTGACGAGGTTAACGTCGTGGCAGAACAACTAGCGGCCTTACAATTGAGTGCCGCAATGGACGATACTCCTGCACCAATTTATCAACGGGTTAAACTGGCTATCATGCGCCAAATCAGAACCGGAGTCTGGCAGCCCACCAGCGCGTCCCGTCGGAGAGTGAGCTTGTTGCCGAATTAGGGGTCAGCCGTATGACCATCAACCGAGCGCTACGCGAACTCACCAGTGAAGGTTTTCTAATCCGCATGCAAGGCGTAGGGACCTTTGTTGCTGAAGCAAAGGCGCACAGTGCCTTACTTGAAGTTCATAATATTGCTGATGAAATCGCTGCACGTGGTCACCGCCACAGTAGTAAAATTTTGCAGTTAGAGGCGCGGCCAGCAACACCTGAAGAGGCGATTGCTTTAGGCATACAACCCAGCCAGCAACTGTTCTACTCGCAAATTGTTCATTATGAGAATGACATCCCCATTCAAGTCGAAAATCGTTGCGTCAATCCAAGCACCGCACCCGATTATATGAAGCAGGATTTCAACCTGATAACCCCTTACAGCTACCTCACCCAAGCTGCCCCCTTGACTGAAGGTGAACATATTGTTGAAGCGGTGATCCCAAATCTACTTGAGCGCCAGTTATTGCAATTAGATGAACATGAACCTTGTTTACTGATTCGTCGCCGAACCTGGTATGGAAAAGTAATCGTGACCGCAGCTCAACTGCTTTACCCCGGCTCTCGCTATCAACTCTATGGCCGTTTTACCCCACAAGGTACTGTCACGTCCTGATCAATTTTATTTCTCTTCGAGAACTGCGAAGTGTTACGCAATTGTTTAAATCCCTATCTTGCCGATAATGACTTTATGCGTTAGGTTGTCCATGATTGTATATACAACTTAACACGAAGATCTTGGGGAGTCAGATGGTGTCAACAATTCAGTGCGACAGTTTGTGGTACGGTGCCGATATCGTGACTATGCGTGAAGGGAAATATCACCTGATTTCACAAGGGGCAATAGCGGTTACTGACGATAAAATAGTCTGGATCGGGCCCTATAATGAATTACCCGTGCTCAATGCCTCACGCGAGGTAGTCTACCAAGGCGGCCTGATTACTCCCGGGCTAATTGATTGCCATACCCATTTGGTGTTTGGTGGTGATCGAAGTGCTGAATTCGAACAGCGTCTTAATGGTGTGAGTTATGCTGACATAGCAGCCAATGGTGGCGGTATTGTGTCAACGGTAAGAGCGACGCGAAATACCAGTGAACAGCAATTATTGGAGCAAGCTTTATTTCGTCTAAAACCCCTCCTTGCTGAAGGAGTGACCTGTATTGAAATAAAGTCCGGTTATGGCCTTAGCCTTGAAAGTGAAATGAAAATGCTGCGCGTGGCTCGCCGGTTGGGCCAACTATTGCCAGTGACGGTCAAAACAACCTGTCTGGCAGCTCATGCTCTGCCGCCTGAGTTCGCAGGTCGGGCTGATGATTATATTGATTTTGTTTGTGACTCTATCATTCCTGAAGTTGCAAACCAAAAGTTAGCCGATGCTGTTGATGCTTTTTGTGAACATCTGGCATTCTCCCCCGCACAAGTTGAGCGCGTATTTGTAGCTGCGCAACAAGCCGGTTTACCGGTCAAACTACATGCTGAACAACTTTCTTCCTTAAATGGGAGCACTCTGGCCGCCAAATTTAACGCCATGTCAGCAGATCATCTTGAATATGCCACTGAGTCAGATGTCCAGGCAATGGCTAATGCTGGCACTGTCGCGGTATTGCTGCCGGGGGCTTATTATTTATTGCGAGAAACACAATGCCCTCCGATAGAACTGTTTCGCCAATATAACGTACCTATGGCACTGGCCAGTGATGCCAATCCGGGAACATCCCCCGCACTCTCGCTACGTTTGATGCTCAATATGGCATGCACATTATTCCGTATGACACCGGAAGAAGCGCTAGCGGGTGTCACTTGTCATGCGGCTCAGGCTCTAGGGTTACAAGAGACTCAGGGAACACTGGAGACCGGTAAATTAGCCAATTGGGTTCATTGGCCATTATCACGCCCTGCTGAACTGGCTTACTGGCTCGGCGGTCAATTACCTGTAACTGTTGTTTTTCAAGGAGATGCCCGCCCATGAATTTAACTGATCCGTTAAGTTTTCGAGCAGGGAAACTGCCTTTATTAATCAGTATTCCGCATGCTGGAACACGATTGACGCCCATCGTTGAGGCAGGATTGACCGATGCAGCACGCCCCCTATCAGATACCGACTGGCATATTCCTCGTCTTTATGACTTCGCCCTTAATATGGGGGCCAGTATAGTAATAGGTCATTATTCCCGTTTAGTGGTTGATCTGAACCGCGCTGAAGATGATCAGCCGCTGTACACCACAGCAACCACTGGTTTGTTCCCCGAAACACTGTTCGATGGTCGCCCTTGTTTTATGCCGGGTAAAACACCGTCCCCGGAGGAGCGTCAATCCTACCTACTACATATTTGGCGCCCTTACCACCAGCAACTTCAACTCGAACTGGCGCGGCTTAAAGCTAAATTTGGCTATGTATTACTACTTGATGCTCACTCGATTGCCTCAGTTATCCCAAGGTTATTTGATGGGCAGCTACCTGATTTGAATTTCGGAACCAACCGTGGGGCCAGCTGCGCGCCCTCATTAAGTAAACAATTAATACAATGCTGCGAACACCAAACTGCATTTAGTCATATATTAAATGGTCGTTTTAAAGGCGGTTATATTACTAGAGCATATGGTTTACCGCAGACCCACCAACACGCAGTACAACTTGAGTTATCACAGCTAAATTATATGTCTGAAACTGAGCCTTACCCCTACTTACCAGAACCAGCGAGCCACTTACAGCCGTTACTCCAGCAATTGGTCAATACCATGCTGACTTGGGGTGAACAACACTACCAAAACTGATTTGCTCACATACTTTCGCGCCAACAATACCTGCCATACTTCAAGCGGTATGTATATTGACCATGCAGGTTACTGGCCCATCCCCCTGGGCCTAACCTCATTGAGGTCGCGGCAATGAGTATTAAATCAGCTCACGGAATATTTTTGTTATATAAATCAATAAAATATGTAAATTTATCGGGATTAATGAGCTGCATCCCTGATGCCTTATTCTGCAAGCATAGATAGAATTTAAAGCGGATCTGATCGATTTATCTCTTACTTAGCGCCTTCTTGTAGCTCGAATTAATTCAGGTATCTCTGAATATTTTAAATGCAAAAAAGGCGGGAATAACCCCGCCTTTTTAATTCACCTATTTCCGACACAGAAAAGGGTAATATTACTGCTTAAATTAACTTAGAAACGGTAAGTCAAGTTAACTGCAACAGTATTGTCTGTGCCCAGACCCAGTGGGTTGTTTTCATTCAGCAAGTTAATCTGGTAGTCAACATAGGTAAACATGTTTTTATTGATGTAGTAAGTTACACCGATTTCAGCATATTTCAGCAAGTCGGCATCACCCACAACCGCCAAATCTTTACCTTTAGACTGAACATAAGCGATAGACGGGCGAATACCATTTTCGAATTGATATTGAGCTACCAATTCTACGTTCTGGGTTTTATTCGCGATCAGCGCTTTATATGGCGTCATGTTCAACGTTTCGCCGTACATTGCTGCCAGGTAAACTTGGTTTGCATCATACTTCAGAGCTGTAGCCCAAGCTTGGGCTTTATCGCCGGTAGCACTGTTAGCCAGATTTTTCTGGCCCAGAGTACGGTTAGAGTTAGAGTATGCTGCTGCGAAACCAACGCCACTGCCTTCGATATCTTGATAATCAACAGACAAACCGAAACCGTCGCCATTAGCTTTCTGAATTGCGCGCTCATTCTTAGCGGTGTCGCCATCGTCATTGCGGCCCTGATACTGAGCTGCAACATTCAGACCTTTTACCAGACCGAAGAAGTCAGAGTTGCGGTAAGTTGCCAAACCGGTTGAACGGCCAGTCATGTAGTTGTCGGTATAAGCGATTGAGTCGCCACCGAACTCTGGCAACATGTCGGTATAAGCCAGTGCATCGTACACTACACCATAGTTACGGCCGTAATCAAAAGAGCCGAATTCAGCAAATTTCAAACCAGCAAAACCTAAACGGGTTTTATTGCCTTTATCACCCTGAGATTCTGCATTTTTTGCAGCAACATTATATTCCCACTGGCCGAAACCGGTCAGTTGGCTATTGATTTGTGTTTCACCCTTAAAGCCAAAACGCACATAAGTATCATCAGCATTATTATGGCTGGAGAAAAGGTATTTAGCGGCTACGCGGCCATAAAGATCCAACTTGTTGCCATCTTTATTATAAATTTCCGCTGCATTTGAAAGAGTAGGAATCATACTCAAGGTGACCGCTAAGGCCAGAACACTGCGCTTCATCATTATTTTTCCTTTAAATTTTAATAAAATTAACCTGCGGGCTAAATTAATGTTTTAGCCTCATCGAAGTTAACTTTTAATTTTTTATTGTGACCTGTCTTTGTAAAGCGAAGAAACATTATCACTAAGCACGAAAAGTTAAAACGGTAAAATTGAAGATATATAGGTATAGATAGGTAATAAATTGTAACAAGATGTTTTTTATGGAACTTACCATAACCCATTGATTAAATGTGTTTTTAAGTAATTATATATAACCAAAATGGTGCGATAGCACCATTTGAGTGCAAAGTCATTTCAATTTGTTTCTTTTTTGTTCTTTTGAGTGATTAGATTTGTAAAATGGAATAGATATCACACTTCTATTCCACTTTTTATATATCCAAAGCAATTTATCGACTATTTAAAATACAATTAATAAAGGCTTGAATATCCTATTTGGTGCAACAAAGAAAAAACCAAACATAAATTACTATGATAGGTTTATAAAAAGTATGGGTTTAGGATATTTGCTAATTAGATGGATTTTAATAAATGACAGGTTATTTATGTCAAATAGAATAAGATATTTTCTTATTTAATGAATAAAAAACGGGATAGTGATGATAATAATTGTCTTTTTTGAATATCAAAAACGACATATCACTTTAAATTTAGCTTAAGTTGAACGCCCGTAAGTGATATTACCCTGAGTAACTATCGAGGGCGGTATTAGTAATATGCCCTTATTTATGTTTTTTGTAATTCACTCTCATCCATTTGCACCAACATGATCCCAGCACGTAATCCCAGCGCAACCCCTGGATTTGGGAACAAGATCCACTCGTATTCATGTTCAACGCAATAATGTTCATTAAGCTGTTCTGCCAGCAATGTCCCTTGTGTGTAGCGAGTGAAATTCACTGTGTCATCCGCCACCCACAGTTTAAAATCTGCATGCTGCCTAAGCAGTGATTGCACCACACGATAGAATATTATGGTTCCGGTAGAGCGCTCCGGTAGTTGCTCTCCACTGGCTAATGCACGCAAACCGGCAGTGATAGAACTAAATTGTTCAAGATGATTTTCGCCAAAGGGTAGCGCTTTACCTAATTCCAGCGTGCAACTTGCCGCCTGACAAAATTCACTACTGAAGTGGGCGAACGTTCCCCCTGCGGCGGTGTGCATGACTAATGCCTCTAACTCACTATCTTTTAACCAACCCAACATGGCTGCTGAATACGGCGTGGTTTGATAAGGTAATAAACCAAATCGAGTATGATGAGAGCCACGAATCGCCGTGTGTAAATCATAATGGAGCCGTGTGGAGGGTAACTCAGCAGCAAAAAACTCCGCCATTCTTTGTTCGAGAATCTCAGCCCGTCGAGCCTCATCAGTAGGTAAGTCATTTTGATGACGCCCGCCAAACATGCGATTGATATCAGCGGTGAGATAACGCTTTCCGGTTCTGATAGCCGGTGGATTGCCAAATATCACTAACAGACGTATTGCCAACGTCAATTTACCAGCTAATAAGTCTGATACTAATTGGTTTAGAATTTCAATTGGCGCTGTTTCATTTCCGTGAATACCGGCCGATAGCACGACGGATTGTGTATAGCTCCCGATGGGGGTAAGCATCAATACCCCCTCATCCAGCCAGTGCCATTTAAGATTGAGTGTTTCACCGTCTGTCACTGGCGGTGGGTTCCCCGAGAGGGTGACCGAGAGAAAATCTAGCATTATCATTCCTTTCGTCTACTGCTGCGTTTTATGGCGCATGCCGCTGGATGGTTGATTTGTTGGCTAATAGCCTTGTTTTTATTAATGATTCTGGAACGGATATATTGAGCCAAGGTTAAGTATCTTCGTCAGTTCGTCCAATGCTTGTCGCCCCTCTTGCAATAACTGCGGGTCTGCTAAGTCCTTAAACTGCAAACGATCGCGATAATGCTGATCGATCCAATTATTCAGTGCAACAAAGAGTGCTGGGGTCATCATCACTCTGCTATTCACCGCAGCTAACTCTGTTTCATTTAGTACGACGCGCAAACGCAAACAGGCGGGCCCACCGCCATTGCGCATACTTTCGCGTAGGTCAAAGACCCTGACTTCATCGATTGGGCCGCCACTGTTTATTAGTTCAGATAGATATCCCCACACCGCCGGGCTTTCTTGTGATTCTTGTGGAATGACTAGCAGCATCTTGCCATTGGGTTTATTCAATAACTGGCTGTTAAACAGATAGGTCGATACCGCTTGTCCAACAGAAACCTGTGCAGCGGGCACTTCAATGGTGATCAGTTGCTGCTCAATTCGCGCCATCTTGCGCCGCAAACTATCCATTACCTGAATATCGGGTACGAATGCGTGTTGATGGTGGAATAACACGTTTTGATTACTGACCGCGATAACGTCGTTGTGAAATACGCCTTGATCGATAACCGCTGGATTTTGCTGAATAAAAACAGCCCGGTCAGGGTCTAATAAATGTAAACGCGCTACGGCCTCGCTGGCCTCTAATGTTTGCCGGGCAGGATATCGGCTGGGCGCGGCTCCACTCTCAAACCCTTGACGACCATAAACAAAGACCTGAATTGCTGGGTGGTCATACTCTCCCCCCAAACGGTTATGGTTGGCCGCGCCTTCATCGCCAAATAACTCGACCGAAGGCAAGGCGTCGTGGTGAACAAAATGACGATGGTTATTGAAAACGCTTTTTAGTATTGCTGATGTGGTATTGACCTCAATAGCCCGATGAAATTTATTGTTCAAGTTTGCGACAGTAAAATGAACCCGTCCGTCAGCACTATCAGCGGAGGGCGAGACGGTTGCCGCATTCGCCGTCCACATTGATGATGCGGAACTCACCGCCGACAGTAGGCGCGGCGATTTGCGGGCGACTTCACTCAAGACTTGTTCATCTGAACCACTGAATCCTAGTTGGCGTAAAAAACCTATCGCGGGGCGTTCCTGCGGTGGCAATATGCCCTGCTTGTAGCCTAAATCAGCCAACGTTTTCATTTTCAGCAAACCCTGTTTTGCCGCTAGCCTCGGGTTGGAGAGTGCATTTTGATGTTTGGCGGAGGCTTCATTGCCAAAAGATAATCCCGCATAGTGATGGGTCAGCCCAACCAATCCATCGAAGTTCACTTCATATCCGGCCATGGTATTCTCCGCTCGCGCCTATGGGCTATCAGGTCATTAAGTTAATCAGGTAAATCGAAAGAAATTCCTGGCGACAAGGTGGCTGGCAGCGTCAGGCTGTCGCTCTCGAGTGACGCCATCGGCCAGGCACAATAATCAGCGGCGTAAAATGCACTTGGCCGATGATTCCCTGAAGCCCCGACGCCACCAAACGGAGCCGCGCTAGAGGCTCCCGTCAAAGGTTTATTCCAGTTAACAATCCCCGCACGCGCCTCCAGCAGCAGTTGCTCAAACTGTTGTCTGTCTTCTGAAACCAAGCCGATGGCTAAGCCGAATCGGGTTTGATTCGCAATTTTTAGCGCCTCACTAAAATCGGTATAGCGAATCACACTTACCAACGGACCAAAATACTCTTCATCAGGAACATCATTTATGCCGGTGATATCAATAATACCCGGCGTCAAAACGGCGCTTTGGCTATCAGGGCGAGTCATGGTTAATAAGGCTGCCCCCCCTAACGCCAATAAATGCTGCTGAGCCGCCAGCATTTTTTCAGCCGCCTGAGAGGAGATAACCGCCCCCATAAAGGGAGCCGGTTGACTATCCCAGTGCCCAATACGCAGCGCTTTAGCCACCGCGATGAAACGTCGTAAAAATGCATCACCTTGCTCACCGCGTTTAACTAATAAGCGGCGCGAGCAGGTACAGCGCTGGCCGGCGGAGATAAACGCAGACTGAATCGCGAGGTTGACCGCGGCATCACGGTCTTTCACTTGCTCAATAATAAGAGCATTATTACCGCCCATCTCCAGCGCCAAAATTTTCTCCGGTTGACCGGCCAGTTGCCGATGCAGGTGGTAACCAGTATTGGCGCTGCCGGTAAACAGCAAGCCATCAATATCAGGTTGAGCCGCCAGTGCTTCGCCGGTTTCACGCCCACCTTGCACTAAGTTGAGCACGCCATCAGGAATACCTGCCGATTGCCATAATTTGACGGTTTCCTCTGCTGTCACCGGGGTCAGTTCACTGGGTTTAAACACCAGAGTGTTACCCGCCAGTAAAGCAGGGACAATATGCCCATTCGGTAAATGTCCGGGAAAGTTATAAGGGCCAAATACCGCCAACACGCCATGTGGCCGGTGACGTAGTACGGAAACACCATCCGCCATCGGTGTTTGGCTGCTGCCGGTGCGGGTTTGATAGGCTTGCAATGAAATAGCCACTTTGCCCACCATGGCCTGTACTTCCGTCAGGGTTTCCCAGTGTGGTTTACTGGTTTCCAGGCTAATAGTGCGTGCCAATTGCTGTTTATGTTGTTCAAGTAATGCAGCAAAACGCTGAACAATGGCCACCCGCTGTTCCAGTGGCGTCCGTGCCCAAGCCGGGAAAGCATCGCGCGCCGCACCGCAGGCGGCGGCAACATCGGTGCGGTCAGCGGCACGCGCTTGCCATAATAATTGCTGATCCATAGGGTCATGTTTGTCGAAATGCGCACCTTTGCCAGTGCGCCATTCACCCTGAATAAACAGTGCTGGATGGGTCATTTTCTTGTCTCCGGAGCAAAAAGGCTAATTATCCGAACTGAATCACCGGCGATGACCCCCAGTGCCGCTGCATTTTCAGTGGTTAAATGCAGCAATTCGTCTGATAGATGGGTATGAATCAATATGGCGCGGAAATATTGGTAACTGTCATTGGTCACTAAATAGGCGGTGCCCGTCGAGTCAATATCACTATCATCAATAACCACTTTTCGCTGACTGCAATCCCGCACTGCCCGCACCTCATCAATGCTGGCTTCCAATGTCGGGCCGCCATCAAAGATATCGACATACCCTTGATATTGCAGGCCTTCAGTCTCCAGAACTGCCCGCGCTGGCGCAGTGTGCGGGTGCACCTGGCCTATCACTGCACGCGCTTCTTCTGCCAGAAAATCCACATACAACGGGTGTTTTGGCATCAATTCGGCAATAAAGGCTTTTTGCCCCGTCCCACTCAGATAATCCGCTTTAGCAAATTCGATAGCGAAAAAGTGGCGGCCAACATTTTCCCAAAATGGCGAACGGCCTTGTTCATCAGTGTAACCGCGCATCTCGGCAATCACTTTGCGGGAGAAATACTGACGAAAGGCGGCAATAAACAGAAAGCGAACTTTTGATAAGAAAGGGCCGTTTTTATCCTTACGATATTCAGGATCGAGAAACAGTGTACAAAGCTCGCTATAGCCGGTGTGATCATTGCTCAAAAATAGAGTTGGGACCGATTTATACACATTAAGCGTTTTGGAAGCATGAACCAGAGTTCCCACACGGAAGTTATACCAAGGGTCATTCATTCCTACGGCCACTTCAATGGCGCTGACCCCCACCACTTTTTCCCGCTCAGTATCTTCCAACACAAACAGGTAACCCTGTTCACCTACCGCCAAAGAACCTTGCCAGGTATTCAATGCACGCTCGATTCTCGCTTCGAGATGCTGTTCATTTTGTGGCAGTGAGGTCATGCCAACACCGGTTTTTCCAGCCAACTCAAAGATATCGGCTAAATCACGGCGCTCTACCGGGCGAACTCTCATCATATTCAAGGTCCTTGCTGACAGCATAAGTGTTACGGCTTAACCTTACGACAGACCTGCTCAATACCCAGAGCAAGTCGGGCCAAGCCCTCTTTAATATCGTGTCGTGAAATAATCAGTGACGGGGCAAAACGCACGACATCAGGGCCAGCAATCAAGGCGATTAGCCCATGTTGAGCGGCAGCCTGAATGATCTCTTTGGACTTACCGGCGTAATCATTGTTGAGCACACAGCCAATCAATAAGCCACGTCCACGGATTTCGGCGAAAACTTTGTGGCGTGCATTAATGTCTGCCAAGCCCTCTAAAAACCACTGATGCCTTTCTTTCACACCCGCCAGGACCTCCGGTGTGTTGATGAGGGATAAAACAGTTCCCGCAACTGCACACGCTAATGGGTTGCCGCCGTAAGTTGTCCCGTGGCTGCCAACATTCAGGGCGCTGGCATATTGGGTGGTGGTCAACATCGCGGCAATAGGGAACCCGCCGCCGAGAGCTTTAGCACTGGTCAGGACATCAGGCGTGACGCCATAATGCATATAGGCATACAACTCGCCGGTGCGACCGACCCCGGTTTGTACTTCATCAAAAATCAATAAGGCATTATGGCGATCGCACAACGCGCGCAAACCATGGAGAAACTCGGTTTCTGCGGGTAACACCCCGCCCTCGCCCTGAATTGGCTCGACAATCACGGCACAGGTTTGGTCATTGATCAGGGCCTCAGCAGAGGCCAGATCGTTGAAAATACCGTGGCTAATTCCACCCGGTAGCGGAGCAAAATCCTGTGAGTATTTCGGCTGGCCACCCGCCGAAACGGTAAACAGTGTCCGGCCGTGAAATGCGTTTCTAAAGGCAACAATCTGATTCTTTTCCCCTTGCTGCCCCGGTTTATTGGCAAAATTATCCAATGCATATTTGCGCGCCAGTTTTAGCGCCGCCTCATTGGCTTCAGCTCCTGAGTTACAAAAAAACACTTTCTCAGCGAAGGTGGCATCAATCAGTTGCTTCGCCAAGCGCAGTACCGGTTCATTGGTATAACCATTGCCTAAATGCCAGACTTTATCTGCTTGTTCAATCAATGCAGCTTTCACGGCAGGATGCCCATGCCCCAAGGCATTGACTGCAATACCACCGGCAAAATCGAGATAAGATTTACCCTGTTGATCCCACAACATCGCGCCCTCACCACGCACCACAATAAAATCGGCCGGGGCATAGGTCGGGACTATCCATTCATCAAAAGACTGTCGGGTCACTGGGATTGGCTGTTCCATAAAGGCCTCTTTAATCAGCGTAAATAGGGGTGAGAACTTGTCGTGAGGAACCACTCTGCCGTCCAACAAAATCTCTTGTTCTGTAAATAATGAAGAATGAAATATATTCACCTGATATAAAGTGTAGAGCAGCTTTCGTGCCATACCGATTACAATGTGAATAAAATGTTTAATTCCCATTAAAACAAATATTTAAAATGCATAATTATGCAGATAGCCAGCATTCATACTGTCTTTTAGCGGATAAATTGACCTATTTGAGCGGTTTTGCTCGAAATTATATGCATTCAATGCCAATTTTGATTTTTGCCCTGCCAGATCACACTTTGGCAACATAAAATCAACAAAGAATATTCTTAGCGCCCTATAAATGAGCATTGAGCGCATCAATTCAGTGCATTTCTGCTGTTGAAAAAGTAGGTATGATGTGTGGCATTAAGCCGTTTATGCATAACGCGTTTATTTATCACAGCAGTGAAAGTAAAAAGAAGACGGTCATTTCAGCAGAAGATCATGCGGCTATAGCGCCATTTTCTGGCGCCGCCAGCTTGATTGTATTGAGAAGCAGAATATTGCGGATCAGTAGCAGGTTTTGAGGAAAGACTGCCGGGCTAATAAGAGCTATCGTCAGCACGGGTCAGTTGAGTTATCAACATAGCTAAAATGCGAATGGCCTTTTCACTTTGATCTGACCAGGCAAATGAAGCATTCAGACGAAAACAGTGATCAAATTGCTTGCCTGTAGTAAACATTCGTCCCGGCGCAATACTAACCCCCTGCGCCAGTGCTCGCTGGTATAACTCACTGGCATTGAAAGGCGGTTCCAGTTCCAACCATAAGAAATATCCCCCTGCGGGGTGACTGATTTTGACATTTTTGGGAAAGTGTTCAACCACCGCCTGGCGCAGCGCGTTGAGCCGCTGTTCCATAATGCGGCGCAAGCGGCGCAGGTGAGTATCGTATCCCCCTTGGCTGAGATAATCTGCAATAGCTAACTGAGTCGGAACACTGGCGGAAACCGTACTCATCAATTGCAGATGTTGCACCCGCTGCGCGTGTTCGCCCGCCGCGACCCACCCCACGCGAAACCCCGGAGCCAGACATTTAGAAAAAGAGGAACAATGCAGAATTTGCCGGTGTTGATCAAGAGCTTTGGCCGGTAAGGGGCGCTCAGCGCCGAAATACAATTCGCCATAAACATCATCTTCAATCAGCGAAATATTATGTTGTTGCAACAACCCCACCAGCCGTTTTTTCTGTGGCCAAGACATGGTACAGCCCAGCGGATTCTGGAAATGCGTCATTAACCAACAGGCTTTGATGGGGTACTGATTGATGACCTGCTCCAACGCATCGAGATCCATTCCCTGCTGGGGATGTGTCGTAATGGCGATAGCTTTTAAGCGCAAACGCTCGATAGCCTGCAATGCACCATAAAATGCTGGCGATTCAATCACTACCCAATCTCCGGGTTGCGTGACCGCCTGTAAACTCAAGCTAAGCGACTCCATCGCACCGGCGGTAATCACAATTTCCTCCGGTGAAACATTCATCCCACTGGCGGCATAACGCTGAGCAATATTGCGCCGTAAACTTTCATTGCCCGGCGGCAAGTTCGTCATTGAGCTCTGGGGTGATATTTTGCGCGCGACGCCGGCCAGCGCACGTGACAAGCGGGGTTGAAGCAATAAGCTGGGGTCTGGAAATGCGGAACCCAACGGCATAATGGCCGGATCTTTTCCCGCCTGTAGCACATCGAAAATAAAGGTATTAATGTCTACCTGCTCATCCAGATGCAGTTTTTTGCCGCGCTGTGGCTGGGGCAATTGGGTTGGGCGCGAAGCAACATAATACCCCGATTGCGGGCGCGCCACGATCCACCCCTGACTTTCGAGTAACTGATAAGACTGCACCACAGTCATTAAACTTAACCCCGATTGCTTACAACTTTCCCGCAATGAAGGCAGTTTGTCACCCGCTTGCCAGACCTTGGATTGTATTTGCGCCCGAATTTGTTGCGCTAATTGTTCATATCGCGTCATAAGCCAACTGTTATAGGTAAGATTGAATTAATTGTCACTATTATAGCCACTTTAACTTATGGTTAACTAACTGCCAAGTTTACACCCGAAATAATCGCCCGCTGCGTCTCTCCCGAATAATCAATATGGCGCGATTTATTTTATAGATTGATGAGGCAGTACCATGTTTACAGCGAGGTCGCTATGTTTGGCTTAACCGCTCTCGAGTTGGCCAGAATCCAATTCGCTTTCACCATTTCGTTCCATATCATCTTCCCAGCCATCACTATTGGGCTGGCCAGTTTTCTGGCGGTTCTCGAAGGTTTATGGCTAAAAACCAAAAATGAGGATTACCGCGATCTTTACCATTTCTGGTCAAAAATCTTTGCCGTCAACTTTGGTATGGGCGTGGTTTCTGGTCTGGTTATGGCCTACCAGTTTGGCACCAACTGGAGCTTTTTCTCTGAATTTGCGGGCAGTATTACCGGTCCGCTGCTGACGTATGAAGTCCTTACGGCTTTCTTCCTCGAAGCCGGTTTCCTCGGTGTGATGTTATTTGGCTGGAATCGTGTTGGCCCCGGTTTGCATTTCTTTGCCACCTGCATGGTGGCATTGGGAACCCTCATGTCGACCTTCTGGATATTAGCGTCCAATAGCTGGATGCAGACGCCCCAAGGCTTTGAAGTGATTAATGGGCAAGTGGTACCGGTTGACTGGCTAAAAGTGATATTCAACCCCTCTTTCCCCTACCGCTTGCTGCACATGTCAACCGCCGCTTTTCTGGCCTCGGCATTCTTTGTCGGTGCTTCTGCCGCCTGGCATTTACTGCGCAAACGCGATACACCCGCGATGCGAAAAATGCTGTCAATGGCAATGTGGATGGCCTTGATTGTCGCCCCACTTCAAGCCGTTATTGGTGATGCCCATGGCCTGAATACGCTGGAATATCAACCGGCTAAAATTGCAGCCATTGAAGGCCACTGGGAAAATAAACCCGGTGAACCTACGCCACTGATCCTGTTTGGCTGGCCGGACATGAAGCAAGAAAAAACCCATTTTGCACTGGAAATCCCCTATTTAGGCAGCCTTATTCTGACTCACAGCCTGGAAAAACAGATCCCAGCGCTGAAATCTTTCCCACCAGAAGATCGCCCTAACTCAACCATTGTTTTTTGGTCTTTCCGCATTATGGTTGGGTTAGGCATGTTAATGATTTTGGCCGGTTTTTGGAGTTTATGGCTCCGTTGGCGTGGTGGTTTGTATCAATCGCGCCCCTTCCTTTATTTTGTGCTGTGGATGGGGCCATCAGGGTTGATTGCTATTCTGGCGGGCTGGTTTACCACCGAAGTGGGCCGCCAGCCGTGGATTGTTTATGGTTTACAGCGCACCAGTGACGCCGTGTCATCCCATGGTGAGATACATATGAGCATTAGCCTGCTGATATTCATTCTGGTGTATGGCTCCGTCTTTGGTGTGGGCTACGCCTATATGATGCGGCTCATCCGCAAAGGGCCAAAAGCGCATGAAGGTCATCAACAAGATAAAGGTGGCCCCGGTCAACACGCTACGCCAGCCCGCCCTCTGTCAGCAGTCCGTGAACCGCTTAATGCTGATGGTGATTTATTGACAGCTGACCCTAGCCAGAATAGGAGCTCATGATGGGTATTGATCTTCCATTGATTTGGTTTGTCATTATTGTCTTCAGCACCATGATGTACGTGGTGATGGATGGCTTTGATTTAGGGATTGGCATTCTGTTCCCGCTGGTTAAAAACAGCCGGGATCGGGACTTAATGATGAACAGCGTCGCCCCGGTGTGGGATGGCAATGAAACCTGGCTGGTACTGGGCGGCGCAGCGCTATTGGGGGCTTTCCCACTGGCTTACGCGGTTATTCTCGATGCCTTGGCTATTCCGCTGACTTTAATGCTGCTGGGGCTAATTTTCCGTGGTGTTGCATTTGAGTTTCGTTTTAAAGCCAGTCAGGAAAAACAGCATATCTGGGATAAAGCCTTTATTGGCGGTTCGCTGATTGCCACTTTCACACAAGGCATGGTAGTCGGTGCATTTATTCGCGGCTTCCCGGTCACCGGGCGCAGCTACAGTGGCGGGCCATTTGATTGGTTTACCCCTTTTGCCCTGTTCTGCGGCTTGGGTCTGGTCATTGCGTATGCTCTGCTTGGCTGTACCTGGCTCATCATGAAAACCGACGGCCATGTGCAGCAAGTAATGAATAAACTGGCACGGCCGCTGACACTGATGATGTTGCTTATTATTGCCATTATCAGCGTGTGGACCCCCCTGAGCCACCCACAAATTGCAGCGCGTTGGTTCAGCTTACCCAATCTTTTCTGGTTCCTGCCAGTGCCATTATTGGTGCTATTGGCCAGCTGGGCTTTACTGCGCGCCGTCAAGCATCGCGGGCATTATGCCCCGTTCCTGTTGACCTTGTTGTTAGTGTTTTTGGGCTACAGCGGGTTAGGTATCAGCATTTGGCCTTATCTTATTCCGCCATCAATAACTTTATGGCAAGCAGCCGCCCCACCACAAAGTTTGGGATTCATGCTGGTCGGCGCACTGTTTATTATCCCAATCATTCTGGTTTATACCTTCTGGAGCTACTATGTATTCCGAGGGAAAATCAATCACGAACAGGGTTATCACTGAATGATTAAATCACCATCATCTTCCCAGCCAATTGAGTCCGTGAAATCTCCATGGTGGAAGAAAGTCGGTTGGATGTTGTTTATCTGGTGCGGCAGTGTGCTGGCTTTATTGGCAGTTTCCATGCTGTTCCGTATGATGATGACTGCCGCCGGTATGAAATCCCACTAACGCTAACATTGCGGGATTAAACACGGCAAGGTTGCCACGCTTATGGGTCAAAGGAATACCACTTTATGAAACGTTACCTAATTCCATTAGTTAATCAGATTGCTTTACTGATGATACTACTGGGCATGTTGGGGTTGGCGGGCATGACGATTTCGTCATGGATGGCTCAAAGCATTCAAGGTAATGCGCACGCTATTAATAAAGCGGGTTCTCTGCGTATGCAAAGCTACCGGCTCCTTTCCATGGTGCCGCTAGATAAGGGAGATTTGCCCTATCTGGCGGCGCTGGAGCAAGATAAAACCAGCGGTGATCTACAGCTCGCACTCCAGCGGGAGGGCTTAACCCAGCAATATCAGCAAATCGAACGTTACTGGCAAACCACCTTAAAACCACAACTGCTGCAAGCTAAACAACCCGATGATGTTGCTACCAATGTGGCCGATTTTGTTCACCAACTAGATGCATTGGTGCTTGCTATTGACCATAAAACTGAGCAACGTCTATTGCTAGTGACCATGATTCAGTTAGTTTTTATTGTGCTGACTCTGGGGCTGATGATCGCCACTATTTATTATCTCCGTCGCCGTTTATTGCGCCCATGGATGCAATTGATCTCAATGGCGAATGCTATCGGACGCGGTGATTTCAGCCAGCGCTTCACTCAGCCCTATCAGCGAGACGAAATGGGGATGCTAGGAACGGCATTAAACCGCATGTCACAGGAACTTTCTTTAATATACAGTGACCTGGAGCAGCGCGTTGCCCAGAAAACGGCTGATTTACAACAGAAAAACCAAGTTTTGGCTTTCCTTTATCATAGCAGCCGCCAGTTGCATACCCACCAGCCGCTCAGCGAACGTTTGGTGCCCGTGATTGAGCAATTACAAACCCTGACACCACTGGAAAATGTACAAATTTGTCTGTATGAAAATCACCTTTACCGCTCGCAACTGACTGATACTTTAGATGGTGAATATTTACCACCACAAAATCGCCCAACACAATTAACCATTAGCGGTTCATCTATTGTTACGGATCGTGCAGTATCACGAGAATCTCTGAGTTGGAGTTTGTCCGATAAGCTGGGTCAATATGGTTTATTACTGGCAAAGCTCCCTTCAGAAGCGCCGCTCAATTCAGATCAGCAACAATTGGTGAATATGTTAGTCGAGCAATTGACCAGCACACTGGCACTGGAAAGTCAGGCCAGACATCAGCAGCAATTACTGCTGATGGAGGAGCGTTCCGCTATTGCCCGCGAACTGCATGACTCCATCGCTCAGTCACTTTCTTGTCTGAAAATACAAATTAGCTGTTTGCAAATTCAGGTTCCGGACTTACCAGAACCCAGTAAGTTATTGATTCAGCAAATGCGCGATGAACTGAATACCGCCTATCGCCAACTGCGTGAGTTACTCACCACTTTCCGTTTGAAACTCAATGCAGCGACATTACAGGCCGCACTTCAAACGTTGGTCAATGAATTCAGCGAGCGCAGCAACTTGCCTATTACACTCGATTTCAACTTAACGTCGGATGCGGTTCCTAACCATCAAGCCATTCATATGGTTAATATCGCGCGGGAAGCACTGAATAATATTTATAAACATGCCCACGCCAGTCAGGCCGCCGTCAACGTCATGAGCGAGCAAAATGATGTCGTCATGTCAATTATCGACAATGGTTGTGGGATTGGCCAAGCCAGTAAGCGGCCAAATCATTACGGTCTAATGATTATGCAGGATAGAGCCGCCAGCCTGAATGGGCATTGTAATATTCGCCAACGGGAGTCAGGCGGGACAGAAGTCCGAGTGCGATTTACCCCAAACAATAATGATCTTGACTGACTATTTTGTCAGAATCGTCAGGCCATTTTACTCATGGACTAAATTTCGTAATCAAGCACCACTTCATCTACCGCTTCCGCCAGCACTTTCTCTTTAATGTCATGCAGAGAAAGTGTTGGATTGCACAGCTGGATAAAGAACCAGATAAAGTTACGTTGTAACTGCCCCCGTTTTAACCCTAACCATACCGTATTAGCATCAAACAGATGCTCAGCATTGAGCCGCACCAGACCTTTGTCACGGTGTGCTTCATAAGACATATCTGCCAGAATACCTACCCCCATGCCCAGCTCGACATAGGTTTTAATGACATCAGAATCCTGTGCGCTGAGGGCTATATCGGGGGTTAATCCTGCATTTTTAAACGCATTATCCAGACGTGAACGCCCAGTGATCCCTTGTCGGTAGGTAATTAATGGCAAGGTGCTCAAGGTTTCCAGAGTAATGTTCGATTCTTGTGTTAATGGGTGATTTTCTGGCACCACAATCGCGTGGTGCCAGCGATAATAAGGAAACACCGCGACGGATTCATCACTCATCAATAATTCAGTGGCAATGCCAATATCAGCCTCACCGGATTGCAACATCGCGGCAATTTCTTGCGGATTTCCCTGGCTAATCACTAACTTGACCTGCGGATACAACAAGCGAAACTCTTTAATCACCCGCGGTAAGCTATAACGCGCTTGCGTATGTGTGGTCGCTATATGTAGCTGCCCGCTATCATTATTGCTAAATACATCTGCCAGGCGGCGTATTTGGTTGGCATCATTTAACATACGTTCCGCGACGGTCAGTAACTCTTTGCCCGGCTCAGTCATCCCTAACAGCCGTTTTCCGCGTCGGATAAAAATCTCAATGCCCAATTCTTCTTCTAACTCGCGGATATGCCGGCTGACACCGGACTGCGAAGTAAATAATGTATTCGCGACTTCTGTCAGATTGTAATTGCAACGGGCTGATTCCCGAATAATTTTAAGCTGTTGGAAATTCATACTAAGCCCCTTTCATTTCATTCTGATTGATATACCCAAAGAATCTGGCGTTACAGATAGGCGGTGAGTGAACATCACCCATAATGCTGCGGCGGCTTCAAAGTCCGAGGGGTAGAAATAGATTTACGGGGGATAGGCATGACAAACAAATACAAAAAAACCGTTGCTTATGTTTTTTTGTACTAAGCAAAGTGAATGGCAACCGTGAAAAGGTGTCTTTAGACACGAATTTGAGAAATAGCCTTATTTTTCAAAAAAATAAAGATTTATACAATATGACAAATTTGACTCAGCCTGATGCTCAAAAATAAAATCGGCTATAATAAATAACTTTTTAATATAGCGCCTTGCCCTGCACCCGCAGCAATCAATGCCGCCTTGCGCGTTTCTTCTATTGTTCTTATGCGACTTGTGTTTATAAAAATTACTTTCATGCAAATAATTATCATTAAGATTTATTGGTGATATAGTTCATTCCTTATAAAACACCATAAAATCAGAAGGAGAGACTGTGACCACAAAATCAAGCACAGCAACCTCAGCCCCCCCTAAATATCGTCCAACCCCTCCGCGGCTGGTGCAGGTAAAAAAGGTGGCCGACACTTCCCCACATTTGCGGCGGATCACCTTCCACAGCCCAACACTGCATAACTACCCAGGAGATTGTGCTGGAGCGCATCTGAAAGTCTTCCTGCCATTAGCCCATCAAACACAGCCGGAATTACCGGTTCTTGGCGAGAAAGGCCCGCAATGGCCGGCAGCAGATGTGCGCCCCATTGTTCGAACCTATTCTGTCCGCGCCATCCGTCCTGAGCTTTGTGAGATAGACATTGAATTTGCCCTTCATGACCATCGCGGCCCAGCAGTAGATTTTGCTCGTAATGCTAAAGTGGGGGATTGGATGGGGATAACTAACCCCGGTGGGCCTGAAACCATGCTACCTGCGGCGACATACAGTTATCTGGTTGGGGACCCTTCCTCACTGCCCGCCATCGCCGCATTGCTGGAAACGCTACCTGCCAATGCGCAAGGACATGCCATTATTCGTGTCGATACTCCGCAAGATGTCCTTAATCTGGTGAAACCGGCGGGTGTTGAACTGAGCTGGGTCATTGGCGGTACCGAGAAAACCGATGATGTTGTCACCCAGTTCTGCGCACTGGATTTGCCGATGGAAGAAGCGACATTTTGGCTGGCGGGTGAAGACCGGATGGTCGTGCAGCTACGCCGTTACCTGCGCCGTGAAAAAAGCTGTGATCGCCAACAACTCTATGCGGTTCCTTATTGGCGTGAAGGTCTGAATGAAGAGAATTATCATCACAAACGCCATGAAGTAATGGACAATATTGACGACTAGATCTCATTAATATCTGTAAAATCAATGGACATTACTTTGTCGTGTCCATTTTTCTGGTTCTTTTTTTGCCTTTCCCCGTTAAAACCTTGTAAATTTCCTGCGACAATTCCCTGTTATTTGTTAGTCTTAAAGCTACTTAGCCTGCAATACGGCACTTAATTATCGTTAAATGGCTCTAATGCCCATTTAGCGCAGTAAAGTTATTAGGAGCGTGCTCGAAATGAAGTCGCAAAATGATCCTGGCCGATCTAAATCTCGCCATCACGAATATTCTCTTCTTCTGCCTATTTTTGCGCTGGTTATCCTTAATATTTGGGGAGATACCAGCAATTTTGCGGCCATTATCGTTATCAACCTGATTGCACTGGTCGGTATTCTGAGCAGTGCTTTCAGTGTCGTTCGTCATGCTGACGTTCTGGCACACCGTTTGGGCGAACCTTATGGCTCATTAATCCTCAGCCTATCCGTAGTGGTGCTGGAGGTCAGTTTGATCTCGGCGATGATGGCAACAGGCGACGCTGCCCCCGCATTGATGCGCGATACACTCTATTCCATTATCATGATTGTTATCGGGGGATTGGTCGGGGTGTCCTTGCTGCTCGGTGGGCGTAAATTTGCTACCCAACATGTCAATTTGGTCGGTATTAAACAGTATCTGATGGCTATATTCCCATTAGCTATCATTGTGTTGGTATTGCCCAGCACTCTGCCAGACGGCAGTTTTAGTGTGGCACAATCACTGGTTGTCGCGGCAATTTCAGCCGCGATGTACGGCGTTTTCCTGCTGATTCAAACCAAAACTCACCAAAGTTTGTTTGTCTACGAGCATGAAGACGAAGGTGATGACCCGAGTGACCCTCACCATGGTAAACCTTCATCTCACAGTAGCCTGTGGCACACATTGTGGTTGTTAGTTCATTTGGTGGCGGTCATCGCGGTGACCAAATTTGATGCTAACCCATTGGAAGCACTGCTGACCGAGTTAAATGCACCGGCTAAATTTACCGGCTTCCTGATTGCCTTGCTTATCCTGTCACCAGAAGGGTTGGGAGCATTAAAAGCGGTACTGGCGAATCAGGTACAGCGGGCGATGAACCTGTTCTTCGGTTCGGTGCTGGCCACCATTTCACTGACCGTGCCGGCGGTAACCTTAATTGCGGTACTGACCGGGCAAGAGCTGAACTTTGGTCTGGAAGCACCGCATATCGTGGTGATGGTCAGTGTCTTGATTCTGTCGCAAATCTCATTTTCTACCGGTAGAACCAACGTACTTAACGGCACCGCGCATTTGGCGCTGTTTGCCGCTTATATGATGACTATCATGCTGTAGCAGCCATTGTTGGTAGATATATCTCCGAAAGGGGATAAGCAAAGGGCAAGTGCTTATCGCACCTGCCCTTTTTTATCGGGTCATCTATTCATAATCTTGAGTTATGAATAGGCATTCAAAGTGTGCTGGCAGAGCGCAGAGCGGACACAATCCTGCTTATCAAAGCGGATGATGCCAATCATTTCATCCTCAGCAAAGCGCTCCAGTGCGTCGCTGAGACCTGATTTCACGCCACGCGGCAGGTCACATTGGGTGATATCACCATTAACGATGACCGTGACATTTTCACCGAGACGGGTCAGAAACATCTTCATTTGGCTGGCGGTCACATTTTGTGCCTCATCGAGGATCACCACCGCATTCTCAAAGGTACGCCCGCGCATATAGGCGAAAGGCGCAATTTCAACTTTACCGATTTCCGGCCGTAAACAATATTGCATGAAAGAAGATCCGAGTCGGCGCAGCAGAATGTCATACACCGGGCGGAAGTAAGGCGCGAATTTTTCAGAAATATCACCAGGCAGAAAGCCCAAATCCTCATCTGCCTGTAACACTGGCCGCGTCACTATTATCCGATCAACTTCTTTATGAATTAATGCTTCAGCGGCCTTGGCCGCGCTGATAAAGGTTTTACCACACCCCGCTTCACCGGTGGCGAAGATGAGTAGTTTACTTTCTATGGCTGATAAGTAATGACCTTGAGCTTCTGTACGCGCCTGAATAACGGAGGTATCACGGCTGTCCCGCGCCATACCTATTGATTCAACACCGCCCATTTGCACTAACGATGTCACGTTTTCTTCCTCACGCTGGCGATGGCTACGTGAATCACGTCTAATGACGCGTTTAGCTTCACGACGAGCTTTGATCACTGCTTTCTGTCTTCCCATAGTGGCACCTTTCAGTTTGATTCAACTACCGCCGAGCAAAAATTACCCGCGCGATGATGTTTCACATTCAGATCAGGTTTTGGCTTCCTTTGCAGCCAATAATAGCCAATGAAAATGCGAATAAAGTTAGCACCCCAGCCCAATAGCCGGATGAAAACAAAATCGCAAGGGAGTGATGACGTGATATTGATACTGAAAACAAGGATGACGAAAATGCGAGAATTTTAGAGTCGGAGGGAAAGCCCTCGTAACAACGAGTTGCTTGATTGAAACTTTGGTTTTGTCTTAACAGCCCAATCATGGACTCTACCATTAGCGATCCCCGCAGTGATAAACAACAGCCTAAACTATAATCAGCTTAAACAGTGCACCGTGTGAAAAATACCGCCAGATGATTACAGTATAATGACACTCGTAAAATTCGCGATATCAAAATGTAAAAAAATATAACACTTTCATTTGCTCATTTTTTACTCTCATTACTTTTTATATCACGCGATACTATTAACTCTCCCTTAGTTGCCAGCATTAAACCGGCTTTGTTATTTCGCCCTTACTTTTTTTGTTTATTTTTTAAGCAAGGACGATAATTAAAAATAACCCAAATAGACAATAAGATAGCGTTAATCTTAATTAGTTTGGTAACCACTAGCGGCTGATTCGTAAATCCTGCAAACGTGTCTTTTGCTTGCCTTCATTATCAAAGTTATCTTTCGCCAACCAATCATTAAATGCCTGCTTAATGAGCGGCCATTCACGGTCAGTGATCGAGTACCAATTAGTATCTCTATTACGCCCTTTGGTCACAATTGCCTGCCGAAATTGCCCTTCATACTGAAAACCAAATCGTATTGCCGCGGCATTTGAAGGCCCATTCAATGAATCACATTTCCACTCACAGCGGCGATAACCTAATTTGTCGAAGACATAATGTAATAGCAAATAGATAGCTTCAGTGCCGGCTGAATGACGTTTTAAACGCGGTGACCAATTCACTGAACCAATCTCAATCACACCATTTTTTTCATCAATTCGCTGTAGGCCAACCGTCCCCAAAGCTGCACCAGATTGCGCCTCTACGACTGTATAGTGGAAAGCATCTTGAGCATTAATTAATGTTTGCAGATATTGCTGAAAATCCGCTTCACTTTCTGGCCGCTCACAATAAAAATAGGTCCAATCACTCGTATCGGCGGCCATGTGGTAGGCCTGATACAAAGATATTTCATGTTTATCTGAATCCACGGGAACCAAGTGGCAAAAATTCCCCGGTAAATCGTCTGATTGAGGTCGCAGTGCAGATTGCCAATGCGGCAACTCTGCCCCAATAATTTGTCCGAAATGATTTTGATTCACTGTATGCTCCGGTTGTCACGTCACTGTCAGAAGAATATCAAAAGGTTATCACTGCCATAATGTCTAAGAAATCATAGCAATATATGAGCCAAAGGGGTAAATGAAAGCGGAGTTTTATAGAGTCAACCAAGGGGAGTAACATAAAATAAGTTCTGAATACCCGATATAATTTAGCAATCAGGTATTCAGAGAAAAATAACTCTTAGCCTCGGCGTAAATTAACCACCGGCGCAACGGTGGGCAGTTGTAGCCCTTCTTTGACTTCCAACAGTTGCCCGTGTTCATCGTTATACAATGTGAGACAAGAGCCCGCTTTTAATTGCGCAATAATCTCACTCGACATTTCCATGCTATTCGCCAGTTCTTCATCATCCAAATGAGGCCGATGCCCACGGCGCTCAACTTGAAAACGCACTTGGTTATATTTGGCCCAGACAATTAGCACGATGGCATTAAATGCGGCAATGGCTGCATACAAGACTAATGTCGTCAGGCCGGCCAGAATATACATTCTGAATGGAGCCGGCCCCATATTCGGGGCTCGATGGATCATATCCAGAAAACCCTTTACAAACAGGAAGATAAAACCAAACCAAGCTAAAGCCGTAATAATAATGTCAATCAAGCGCGGGATAAGCCGTTGCTCGGTATGAATCAGAAGTGTACTCATGGTTTAACCCTCCCGATGCCGCGGTCTGGGCTTATCCAGCGCGCACGTTTACGTTTGGTATTCAGCATGACTTTTGGGAACGAGACCACGGTGGTGAACAAGCTCAGCATCCAGTACACCATCGGATACCAGATGATCCAAAACAGTGAACTGCCCAATTTAGGTTCATAGCGCCGTTCAATCACCAAACTGATAGCAAACTGCAACAGACAAGTTAGCGCCAATACCATCCCGGTAAATGCAGGCGGGAAGATCGTTTGCACATGAATTCCCGGCGGCAATGTTATCACCGTCCCCAGCAGGAACAGGATGATGCTGAACAGATAAGTAAAGGCCCAAGTGATTGACAGTGAATATTCCAGGAACAATAGCCACATCCGGCGATTACGCCAGCGCCATAACTTGAACATATTCTTCAGGAAAACTTCCGCCCCACCCTGTGCCCAACGCAGGCGTTGTTTCCACAAACCACGTAAAGTTTCTGGCATTAAAATCCAGCACAAGCCCCGGGGTTCAAAGAACACGGACCAATGCCTTATCTGAAGTTTCCAACTGATATCAATGTCTTCAGTGATCATGTCTGGGCTCCAGTAGCCCACATCTGCCAATGCTCTGCGACGAAAAGCCGCTACCACACCGGAAACCGTGAAAACTTGCCCATAAACGCGTTGAGTTCGTTTAATCAACCCAATGATAGAAGAAAATTCCCCCACCTGAACTCGGCCAATCAAGGTGGAGCGCGTGCGGATACGCGGGTTCCCCGTCACGGCACCCGTCCGTGGATTGGCAATCATCGGCGCAACCAGATAAGGCACGGCATGCTTGTCTAGCAAGGCGTCACCATCAATACACACCAGATACTCACTGCGCGCGGCAGCGGTTCCCATCCGTAAGGCAATGGCTTTGCCTTGATTATGGGCCAAGTGAATAACACGCAGACGAGGGTCTTCGACCAACATGGCATCCAGCACTTGTGCCGTGTTATCGCTGGAACCATCATTGATAGCAATGACTTCAATATTGGTATAACTCTGTGCCAATGCCGCGTGGATAGTTTCCCGTGCATTCTCCCCTTCGTTAAAGCAAGGAATGAGAATGGAGACCAACGGATTGCCTTTCAGCTCCGGGGGGGGAACATCATCGCCCCACGCCCAATGTCTTTCTCGACGAAACCAGAAATAGACCCCGCCCGTTATCCAGATACCGGACATAAAGAGCGGATAGAAGAAGACAAAATTCAGCAACACGTCGCCGGTAAAGAGCAAGATCATGCCCGCAGGGATACTCAGCACCAGGCATAAGATGAGTAATGCAATAATTCTATCGATCATATAAAGGGTACCAGGCAGAAGATAGCACAGGGCGGACATCTTTTAGCGGTGGTTCGCCAGTGATAAAGTTATCCGGATAGTAACCAAAATTTTGCGCGCCATTTAACTGCAACTGGCGCATCCATCCCGCCAGTATTGGGCCGCTGATGGCATTGTTGCCCTCAGGTTTGGTCCAGTCCTTTGATTGCAGTTCAAATACAGTTTTATCCAGGGCACCGGGGCGCTGCGCAACTTTATTGACCAATTGCGCGAGCCACTCATTAGACTGGGCTAAGGGCACCTTCTCCATTAACGGCATTGCCATCGGGGCAACCCAATCATAGTTCGCCAGAAAATCATCAAGATTCTGCGCAAACCATGCTTCGCTTTCCGGTTCTAAAATCGGCATCGCGAACATATTACGGGCTGATTTGACTTGCGGGCCACGGACATCACGTACCTGCCGCGTTAGCTCATTGGTGAAATCAATCAGATATTGACTCTTATAACGCGTCCAGCGCTGCATCGTCTCAGGATCTTGGCGGATAGTGGCAATAGATCCTGGGAAGCCGGCTTTTTCATAAGCCCGAATGGCGTCCGGTGAAGCATCTTCAAAATCAGACATCACGGCATCATCGTGATAGAGCACGCCGTCAATCGGGGCGCTATAAGCCATATCACGATAAATATCTATAATGCGCTGCCGGACTTCTGGGTTGAACGGCGATAAGCGGCGATATTGGTCTGGATCGATACTGGTTTTACCGGTTTTCGGATCAATTCGCGTCACTCGGGGCAATGATGAATCCATCTCGAACGCCAACACCGGCATCCAGGCATAGACTTTGACATCTGGCCGTGAAGCCAATTGCCATGCAACCCGGTTAAATAGGTCTTGGCGCATCGGTATCCAACGGTTAGGGAAATAAACCTGCCGAATATTGCCATCCCCTTTGGGATCAGAAAAAGCTTGTAAAAACACCGTGGTAACACGCAAGTCAGCAATGCGTTGCACCAATTTGTCGAGGTTCTGCCGCTCCTGCTCTGGGTCGGGATCATAGAGATAATCCAAATCAACATGCGCCACCCGCATGATGTCTTTTTCCTGCACCGAGGTGATGGTCAGGGCAAAATCTTTTAATGACGGGTTATTACTGATCAAAATACGCGGGATATTCATCAGGTCATTGACGTTGCCAATGCCCGGCTCTAACGTCATCGCCAATTGATAACCCTGCTGACGCAGAATATTTAATACTGTGCCATTCGCCGCGCCATAGGGCCAAACCCATACACGCGGTTGTTTGCCGGTCGCTTTTATAATGCGCTCGGTTATCAAAGCAACATCTTTTTCCATCCGCTGCTTAAAAGCGGCTTCTGTTTCATAGGTTTTTGTTTTTGCATCATAAATCAGGTTGGCGGCGGCTGGCTCAGTATTACCTTGCGGGTTAGCCAGCGCCCCATAGTGGGATGCATAAGTATGTGCGCCAATTTCCACCAGCCCTGATTGAGACATTTCAGTTATCTGTTTCCAGGTGGCGAAACGATCACGCGGCGTGCTTAATCCCCCAAAATCGACATTTTTATTGGCCGGTGTATCCAGCCAGATCCCTACTGGCGCGAGCACGCCATGCCAGTTATAGGCTTTTAATAAGGGGTAAACACGGCGATAAAAACTGCTATAGCCATCATCGAAAGTGAGGAGAACCGCTTTATTCGGTAACGCGGGGCCGCCATTACGCGCCGCCAGGATCTGATCAACAGAAACGACGTTGTAACGGTTATCACGTAGCCAGGCAAATTGCTCGTTCAATGCGCTGGTACGAGCGGCTAAATAGCGTTGGTCAGCTTCATCATCTTCAATGTCATGATAAGCCACCACCACAAAGGTATTTTTTTGCCACGGCCTTTCGCTTTGCGGTAAGGCACGTTGAGCCGGAGGAACAAAAACCGGCTTCTGTGCATAACAGACCGAGGCCAGCGTTATCATTCCTACTATCAATATTCGAATAAAAAATAGTATCTTCGCCATAGCGACTTTCCCTTAGAAACGGTAATTCAAATCGAAAGCAAGTGAGAGGTCATGCTCGCGGGCACCATCATAGGGCCGCTTGTCATAGGTCACGGCTACGCCGGTATCAACCACATCATTCCATTGAACTCGCTGCCCATAACTTGCCGTGGTAACTAAACCATTACCGTAATTTTTCTCCCAGTAGCCCCCTACACCCATCTGCACTTGCTGGCTCCAGATAGTTTTATAATGGCGATACATAATATGATTCAGGGTCACCGCAGGGAGATAAGTGAAATCCCGTTTCGGGTTGTAATAAATCACATCTTCTTTGGTGTTAGTGCTTGCCGCCAATCCTAAATTGAAATCTGCCGTCAAATAGGGGCCAGTCCAAATGCGCTGACGGCCATTAAGTTCATATTCCCAGCGGTTATTCCCATCGGAGAAACGTGACGGCGTCACGCTTAGTTCTGCATCACGGCGATCATCCGCTTTCCAGAACACATAAGCCGAGGCACTGTTGGCCGAGATATTGTTTTTCATCGCACGCAGCGGGGTATCCTTGGCCAATCTTTCGACCTGACCGCCGACCCGCCAATGATCATTAAAATCGTACCAAGTTGATAAACGCGCGCCGGTCTTATTACCAAAACCGTAATTTTGATTATTCACTTCACCTTCAACCCAGATATCACGCGAGGTCCACTCCCCCCGAGGCGGGTGACGCGGTTGATCCCAGTGCCCTCTTCAAATTGTCCATTGTTATAGCTCCCCCCGCCAAAAACGCGCCAGTTTTCAGCGATAGGACGGCTATACAACAGCGTTTCAAAACCATAATCTTTATTGCCACTCACGGGGCTATTGGAGGAAATGGTGCGGTTGCCACTCACACGCAGTTCATACATATTATGAACTTTGCGTTGCCGGTCTAATTCCTGCGACGGAACATCCTCTGGAGAGCGGGCAATCACATCATCAGTTAACAATTCCATCTGATGCCATTCTTGCAAATCCATCGCTGTTTCCGCTTGAGCGCGCTCCAAAATAAGGCTGCGCGGTTCTAATGACTCGACGGCTTTCAATTCTTGTTCTGCTTTACGTGGCCAATCACGGGCCAGATACACACTGGCCAAGGCAATTCTTAAATCCTGATTCGCCGGTGCGGTACTGGACAACTCTGTCAGTTTTTTTTGTGCTGCGGGCAAATCATTGAGTGCCACTAAAGATTGGACATAGAGAGTTTGTGCTTCAACCCAATCAACATTCGGTTCTTTACCTTTCAGGCCGTAAAGCCCTATTTGATAAGGTGTTTGCTCACTAAAATTTTTAGCAAACTGATGTGCTCTATCCAACTGCTCACTTTCATTCAGCGCATAATAGAGATCGTCGGCATCAATCACATCGTCACTATTACGGAATGTTTTGCCGTCGGCGTAATACAGGCTGGTCAGAATGGTGGCGGCTTTTTCCGGCATCCGGCGATCAATATAAGCAGAAGCCGCCCAGCGCCGGGCATAATCAGGCATTTTGTAGCCCTCCGCTTCCATGCTTTCATATTCTTTAATCAGTTCTTCGGTATGGCGGCGAACTAATAATGCTCCGAGCCTATCAATACGCGCCCGCTGATAATCTTCCTGTGCTTCAGGTTCTTTGCTCCACCGAGCTAATAAATCCTGATAATCCGCCAATGCTTTATCCGCGATATAAAAACGCTCAGCTTCGCTACGGGTTGGCAACACCGCCATGCGAACCTGTTCCGCAGCGGCATCCCTCTCAAGTTGCCGATATTGCCCCGCGGTGACTAATTTGGGATTTTCTTTAGCAAGCTGTAATGCAGGGTCCGCAATACGATTTCTTTGCAGAATCTCGAGGTGATTTTTTAATACTTCTTCAGATTCAGGCGCTAATCGCACCGCCTCACTAGAAGCCTGTAATGCATCATAATTACGATTGGTGGCCCGGTTCAGATAAGACAGGGTCATATAGTTTTGCGCTGAAGGGTTGCGGTCAGCTAACTCCGTTGCCTGTTGTAACGCCGCACCACCACGGCCTGAATCCGCCTGTGTCATGATCATGCCGGTGATAAGATCAGGGTTAGTGGGGTCTTTCTTTAAACTGCTTTGCCACAGTGCCAGAGCTTGATCCCAACGTTTTTCATTACGATAAGCACGGGCCGCAGAAGCCAGGCCACGTGAGGAGAGATTGATTGAAGAATGGTATCTTTCATAAACGTCTATAACTTCCTGATCGCGCCCGGCCCACCCTGCAATTTGCAGCCAATCATCAACTTGACCGCTATTAAGTGGCCCTGCTTTAGATTCTTTTTGTAAATAATCAAGAACCGGTGCGGTATCCCCTGCTCTGGCTTTGATGATTAATGAATCATACTGTGTATCTGCCAAAACGGGATTAACCGAAAAGCCGGAAATTAATAGCGCTAATAAAGTCATTCTGTGCCGGTGCAACGGGCGCAGCAGTGTTGTAAATGCGTTATACATTATATAACCCTTAAGCCAGCAACTTGTTTGATTTTCAAGAAAAGCAACTTCACGAACGTCTATTTTTCATTATGGAATCATGATGAAATGAAGCCCTTGGAATGTATTACAGCATGTTACATAGGATAGTTGAAAGAAAATACTATTGCCGAGTTATTACAGAACATTGTTATTCCAGAGATTAATAGAGGTGAAAATGGAATATAGACGTTATTTCAGATCGCTTTAAGATTATTCTTAGATAAATATGCTTCAAAAAGGCAAAATTTAAAGACTAAATATTTTTACTAAGTCAATCCCACGACACAGTGTTCTAAAAAAAAAGATGACAAGGTGTGTTTTTCTGGTGATTTAGGGAGGGGATTGTAGTTTTCAAAGTTAACAATCTAAAATATCCTTTATATATTCAAACACATAACTCGAATAGTCATAAGTGAGGGAAATCATCACTCATGTTATAATAAAAAAAATAATAGTTTCACTTATTAATGGCGTTAATAGCACTTCATCGTTAGGAGGATTAAATCAAAAACTCACTTTAACTATATATTTAATATGAGAATTTTCTTGTTTTATATATTTTAAATCATCTCGCAATCAGTGATGAAATAGACCCAATAAAAAGATAAAAGGGTCTATTTTAGAACTGAATTTAATTCAGATAAAATGAGACATTGTGTACAAATTAATTATAACGACACAAATCACGATTCAATTTACTTAAAAACTCAAAACCATTATTGGTAATGAGAATCATATCTTCCAGCATAATCGAACCAATGCCGATGCCGTAATAAGGTGTTTCGAGGCTTAGCACCATTCCAGGGCGAAATGTTTCCGTTGCCAATGTGCTGACAAAAGGCGCTTCTTCAAGCCCCAAAAAAACACCATCTCCATGACCAAGGTGGCCGCGGTTATAATGGGGCAAACCAGACGCTTTAATAACAGCCATGGTGCTGTCAAATACATCTTTTAACTTAACGCCAGGTGCCACCATTGATAGCATATGCTCATGCCCGGTTCTTATGGTGTTGTATATCTGCTGCGTAAGCGCATCCGGCTCCCCCAGCACAAATGTTCTGGCAAGATCAGCACCATAACCCGCCACATCTACCCCGCAATCAAACTTAATTAAGTCCCCGAGCTTTGCCAGGGTCTCATCAGCGAACATTTTAGGTGAGAAATTATCGCCGACAGAAATAAGATTAAAGCGAGAGAAATTGGTCTCGGGGAAAGTCATGACCGCGGCTTTAAATGCAGCGGTCAATTCTGCTGCAGTACAACCCTCGCGGATATGTTTAGCGGCGCTGGCGATACCGAACTCCGTAATTTCCGCACTTTTGCGCAGGTGTTTAATCTCCCACGAGCTTTTGACCATGCGGATTTCATTGAACAGCGGTGTTGAATCAACCCACTTTAATCCCGGCGCCACTTTATCTAACACATTTTTACCGCCGTTAGACATAGCCTGTAATTCAATTGCAATGGTCTTATCTAACACACCCGCACTCGCAAGAGCGTCTTTCACTAAACCAAAAACAGCTTCAACCGGCGGACCGATAGGCCGTTCGCGCTTTTTCTGATGATTAAGTGGGTTCCGCGGGTCATCAACATCGACCCATACCGGGAAGGTTTTCAGCACCATGTTAGGCATATCAAAGTGGGTGCTAGCGGCTTCAAACTCATTCATGATGATGTAAGATGGAATGCTTTCATCACGAAACATAATGGCGACAGCTGCACCGGTATGCCGGAAGGTATACATAAAGAAACTGGCGAAGCCAGTCAGGTAATAGAAATTATCGCAGACGGTGACCACCAGAGCGTCAAGCCCTTCGCGCTCCATCACTACACGGGCGTTACGACTGACCGCATCTAAATGGGCAATTTTTTCTTTATTCACCGAAATATCCTTCAAGGCTTACTTTATTTGTAAGCTGAATCATATACCGGTTATGAGCGAGATTCTAACGGGCAATCATGACAACTACCGACACCCGGCAGTTTATTCCGTTGGCAACAAGTGCGGCGCTCCATCCCCCCATTTTTTGGAATAACAGTGCGATAGAGCGGATTATCTCGCCCATCTGGCAAGCTTGAAGTGAGAAAAAGATTTTCAATAATAGTGTCATAGCCCTCAATAGGGCCCAGCTTATTCGCAAACTCGCGTAGATACCAAAAAATCAAATAACCCACATTATTCCATATCAACCGGATATTAGCTTTTGGCTGGCGCTCTATTCTCGCCATAACCAGAATAATATGATGATCGAGTAATAAATAGAGCCGTTCCAGTAAAGAGGACGGTGATTTATCTAGCCAACGATGGCTATCTAACCAACTATGTTGGTAGTAGATAATTTCGGGCCGTCCTGTAGGGTGAAATTTTACGCGAACGTTTTCTGGGCGGGTATCTATTACTCTGGGTAATGCCAGCAACATCAAGATCATCGGCGGGATCACCAGACCGAAATACCATTGTCCCCATAACGAATGCAGCGCTTTATGATGCGGATTAAGCTCGGTACCGTCGTAGTAATGGTTCTCATAGTGTTGCATCAATATGGGTAAGTTATTTTCTGTCGCCCACTGTTCTAACACTAAACTTTCTTCTGGTATTTCAATAGCATCGACATAAAACAATTCGGAGAATTGCACGAAAGTGCGGGCAAACAAACTGGCGACTTCATCAGAAATCGCCGTTGTTGAAGGATAAATTACCTCAGCTGTATTCGACACAATCCATACTCCACGGGGCTCATATGGATGACATTATTACATTCAGTGATAATGATTATCAATGAAGTTAATTAATAATTCTCAACAGCATTAAATACTAAAATACCGCGCAATTCTGGTCATAATCGAAATGAGTTTTGCCATTCATCGTTAGTGATTAATCAACCCGATAACTCACCGACAGAATTCCTTTCTTCTCCGAAATTGACTGCACAGTGACCTCACCCAGCGCGCCCAATGACCTAACGTGAGTACCGCCACAAGCGTAAGCCGGCAGTTCGCCAAAACCAACTTCGCGGAAATCAGCCCGAACAGAAATATGACGCGGTAAATCTTGCTGAATAAGCTGTTCCAAGGTTGACTGAACAGCTTCAATATCAATCACCTGTGGATTTTGTGACCGTTTAAATGACACTTTACCCTCCCCCGGCCAGTGGTGCGCTTTCACCGGGAGCCAACCATAACTTTCACCAATATTACCAATCAGATGCCCGGCTGAATGCAGGCGGGTATTTAATAGGCGGCGTTCACTGTCCACAGCAGCGCGATAAGTTCCCGGAGCAATCGGCCGAGCCATGTAATGAATTAATTGCCCCTGCTGTAGAACAACCCGCAATACATTATTATCGCCTATATGGCCTGTATCTGAAGGTTGCCCACCGCCTTGTGGGTGGAAAATCGTGGCCTGCAATATCACGGCAAACTCCTCGCCATCAGGTGTGCAGCTCAGCACATCAACATCCATAGCCAGTGTATCGTTTTCAAAAAATATACGGGTCGTCATCATCATTATCCTTTTATCATTTCCATTATGATTATATTGATGTCAGTCTGGCGTGATAATCCGTCACATACTCAAAGGACTGTTGCGCTGTGAGCACAAATCTTCCGCTGGCATTGCTAAGTGAAATGGCTATTTTTGTTAAAGTGGTCGAAACCGGCAGTTTTTCAGCTGTCGCCCGCCAATTAGGAGTTTCACCTTCAGCCATTAGCCGCAGTGTCAGCCGGCTCGAGAAAGCTCTGGCAACCCGTTTATTGCAACGAACCACCCGTAAATTGCGTTTGAGTGAAAGTGGCGAGGAGGTTTTTAAACGCTGCAATGCCATGCTCTGTGCCGCCAACTCGGTCATGGAGGTCAGTGGTCAATACAATCAGGAACCGGAAGGGCTTATCCGCATTAGTGTGCCAAAAGCAGTGGGTCGTTTTGTCATTCACCCCCATATATTCGAATTTTTACGCCGCTACAGTAAAATAGATGTGGAGTTAAGATTAGACGACCGCTATGTCGATTTGATTGATGATAATGTGGATTTGGCGATTCGGATTACTGACCAGCCACCATCAGGAATGATCGGGCGGCAATTAATGAACATTGAGCATTTACTGTGTGCAACACCTGAATATCTTGCCGCGCACGGAGTGCCACTGCATCCCCATGATTTAGTACAACATAGTTGTATTTACCTGGGCGAAACACCGGGGGATGCGCGTTGGAAATTCCGCCAAGGGACTAAGACTGTCACCGTCGCAGCCAAAGGCCGCTATGCGGCAAACCACACGGGAGTCAGGCTGGATGCAGTATTGCAGCATATGGGCATCGGCAGTTTACCCTATTTTACCGCCAGAACCGCTTTGCAACAGGGGCTGGTAGTGCAAGTATTACCCGACTGGCGTTTTATCAGTTCATACAGCGGCGGCTTATGGTTGCTCTACCCACCAACGCGCTATTTACCGCCCAAACTTCGCGTATTTATTGATTATATCGTCGGTCGTTTACGTGATGAACCCCACTTACCGCCCCGCTAAATATCACGAGGCAGTCAATATTTCGTGCTGCATAAATTCCGAGCGGCGTAATGAGTTTTTTCGCGCCAGCATGGTCGCAAAACGCAGTTTTATCCGGTTACCTTGCTCATCAGTCTTATGTAGCTGCCCAACATCTTCATTGTATTTAATGATGTCCCAATCTTTATAGTAATGACTTAACTCACCCGATTTTAAGGTGAAAGAGAAAGGTACAGTACATGGGAAATCATCAGTCGACATGGCAGAGATAATCAGGTTATAGCCACCGGGTAAGGTACACTCTTGCATATTATTGATAATATGCGGGATTCTCTCTGGCTGTAGGAACATTAACACCACTGTCGAGAGAATAAAATCGTAGCGAGAATCCAGACTGGTTTCATTGATATTATAAGTACTGGCCGCTATGTTTTGCAGTTCTTCCTGCTCAATGATTTGTTGTAACCGACTGATACTTTCACCATTTTTATCCACAGCGGTCACATCAAAACCTAATAAATTCAGATACAACGAATTACGTCCGGAACCACAGCCTAAATCGAGTGCTTTACCCGGTTTGACCGTTTTTATCGCTTCAATCACTTCAGAATGTGTCGGGGTTAAATTATATTTCTTATGATAAAAATCTTCCGGCGGGCAATAAAAACTGAGTTGGCATTGCAAATCATCTGAACAGGCGGCAATACGATGCCAGACTTGTGGCTCAATAAAAGGGGGTTGATGCTCACAAGAAAATGAGTGCCTTTCCAGTGTGTTACCCGCTTCATCAAGGATTAAAAAGTCCATCTCTCCACTCAGAATTGTCAGCTTGGCCCACGTCCCGGCTTTAGTATTATGCTTTTCACGAAACATCGCAGGTATGCCAGCATTGTCCCATACCGGTAATTTTTTATAGCAAAGCAAGGCTGATGTATTTCCCATGCTGTTATTCCTCAGATAATTTAAAGATGCATTTTATATGCAACATATAATACAGCATAAAACCGATTAAATGAAGTTTTCCATGCAGGCAAGTTCACCGCAAGGTTTCAGCCTGTCTCGCTCATAAAGTCAAGGAAATATGGCGAAAAAACAGACTGTTGACAAAGTTGATTGAAGGGAAAAGGCTCGGTTGGGGTCGTCGTCGTGTAAGCGACTGAAGCGCCCCTAGGGACAATCGCCCTTTCACACTCCTGACTTGCTGCTGGGTTTATCATCAAGCTCAAAAATAGCTTTATGGGATTTTGGACTTAGCCTCTTTTAAACTCTCGATATGGTCTGCTAATTTTTGGATATCATCGTCAGTCAAATGTGCCTTGGCCTTATTGCCCCTACCGACAATTTTGCCGTCACGCCGAGCGGTTAGGCCATCGACAATTTCATCACGGGACAGCGATATCAATGGCGGCGCTTTATCCAGCCCTTTTCTATCCGCCAAACGCCCATGACAACTTGAACACGTTTGTTTATAGATATGTTCACCGTCAGTCGCGGCCTGGGCGGTGGCACTCAGCACCACTATGCATGCAGCCAGCAGTAAGATTTTCATTATGCCCCCGCCGCCCATTGCTGGAACAATGTGACCAGATCTTTTTCGTTACGTGCGCCCTGATGTAATTCAGTAACTTTACCGCTACGGTCAATCATAAAAGAGGTTGGTGTGCCAATGACCTGATAGCGCTCCTGCGTAATACCCAGCTGATCACGAATAACGGGGTAACTGATATTACGCTGCGCCAATACTGAACCAATATCTACCTGCTCTGAGTCAGTATTAATCGCCACCACCACGATATCCTGCTGATATTGCTGGCTCAGTTTATCCAAAGCGGCCATCTCAGCCAGACAGCCACCACAGTTTGCTGACCAAAAATTGAGGTAAATCTGTTTGCCTTTCCATTGTTCGAGTGCAACAGGTTTGCCTTGCAGATCATAAGCTGCCAATGGGGGCGCGGCTGCTCCCACAGCCACTTCCTCTTGCTTACACGCGCTCAGCAGTAACAGTAAAGCGCATAAACTCACTGTTTTGATTTGATTACGCCACATGATGCCGACTCTCTTCCTTAAGATATTTACCGTGTTGGAGCCGGATTATCCGGTCAGCAACACACCCTAAATCCGGGTTGTGGGTGACCATAACAATGGTTCTACCTTGCTGATGAATATGATTTAGCAAATCTAATACCCGCTGTTCATTCTCCTCATCAAGGTTACCGGTAGGTTCATCAGCAAAAATAATGGGTGGCTGATTGACCAATGCGCGCGCGATACAGACCCGCTGCTGTTCACCGCCAGAAAGTTGGCTAGGTAAATGGCTCATACGTGGCGTCATCCCCACCTGTTCTAAAACCTGTCGAGCGGCGGCTTCATCCACCACACTGTGATAATGCTGCGCCAACATAATATTCTCCAGCGCAGTCAGGTAAGGAATAAGGTGGAATTGCTGGAAAACCAACCCAATCTTATCTGCACGGAATTTCCTGCGGCCTTCTTCATCAAGACCCGCAGCATCAATGCCATCAAGCAATACCTGCCCCTCACTCACGGTATCCAGGCACGTTAGAATATTCATCAACGTAGTTTTGCCTGACCCCGATGCCCCCATAATCGCTACAAACTCGCCACGATTAATGCGGATGTTAATGTCTTCCAACGCCGTCACCTGCCCAAAACGTTTGTATAAATGCCGTGTTTCAATAACCGCATCCGTGGCGTACTCAGGCTGCCCCCGTGTCTGTGGCGATGTCATTTGCTACTCTCCTTTCAAGACTTTAGCGGGTTCAATATGAATGGCCCGGCGAGTGGGAACAATTGCCGCCACTGCGGCCACTAACAGTGACAATATTAGCGTTAGCGGCAATACCGGCGCACGCAAAGCAATAGCCGCGCTGAAGACTGTTTGCCCCAACACCTGCGCCAATACATAACCTAGCAATGCGCCACAGACAGCTGCCGCCAGCGAGATAATCAATGTTTCAGTCAACATCTGGCGAATAATATCGCCGCCGCTGGCACCCAGCGCTTTTTGCAAAGCGAACTCTTTCGAACGCTCGCCCACAATTGCCATTAACGTGGTGTTGACGCACAGCGATGACAGAATGAGGATAACCACAGAGACCAACCCCATCAGCCCTTTTATCTTGTCGAGGACCTGCCCTTCAGAGGCGGAAACCTTACGAATCGGCCTGATCTCAAGGCTCGGATATTGCTCGCGAAGATGGCTGGCAAAGGTTTCGACCTGCCCCACATCATTACTAACACTCAGTAATGCATTATTGATACGCCCCGGTTGATTCAGCCATTTCTGCGCCAGCTCAAGATTAATAATCAACATGTTATCGGTAGCGTCACCCGCTTCCACAATACCTTTAATTTGTAAACGCTGGCGCTCACTCCCATTAACCAAAGTGAGGGTATCGCCGACTTTGACGTGCAAGCGCTCGGCGAGTTTGACGCCAATCATGGCATTACGGTCATCAAAACTGACACCAATCCAGTTACCCGTCACTTGCCAATAAGGAACTAGCTGTTGTAAAGATTCAAACCACACCCCCATCAACACCACTTTTTCCAGCTCAGTGCGTGCCATCCCATAAATATAGGGGCTTGAGGCATTGATAAGCCCTTTCGGCGCAGCATCAATAATGGGCTGAAACTGATCTTGTTGAAGCACGTTACCGTGCCCTGGGCCGATATAGAAATTAGCACCGAATGTGCGTAATTCCTGGCTCATTTTGGCATTAATATCGAAATAAACTGCTGACATTGCCGTGACAATCGCTGCGCCAACAGTCAATGCAGCGAAGACTACACTGACCCGCTGCATACGCAGACGCAGTGCCCGTAACACTAAGCGCCAGAACATGCCATCCCGCCCTTTTGTGGCCCGATGATTAACGGCCATAGAGCACCTCCACCGGATAAAGACGAGCAATGCGCCGGGCGGGGAACCAGGTTCCAATCACTGCGATCAAAACGGAGATAACCAGCACGCAAGGCACCACCATCCAGGCAAAACTCAGTGGGGCACCAAACAGCATCAGGCCGATGGTTTTTGCTAACCCCCACCCAGCCAAACACCCTGCCAGGCCGCCAATCAAGCCGCTTATTGCCGCTTCAAGATAAAACAGCATCAAAATTTGCCACTGCCGAGCGCCCAAGGCTTTCATCAAACCGATCTCTTTGGCCCGTTCCATAATCGTGCTGGTCATCAGCGACGCTATCCCCATGGCGGCAGCAATCAGGGCCGCCAATGTAACCACCGCTAACAATAGCTGTATTTTCTCAATCACCAACCCTTCTGACGCGGCGACTTGCCAGATAGGCCGAACCACCGAGCCAGATATTGCCTCTTCTAATTGGTGTGCAATGGAAGAAACATAGGCAGTGCAATACCATAAGTCATATTCTTCGGCATTGAGAGCTTCAAGATTTTCGCGTGCTTTTCGCGATAATTCATTCTCTGGTACTGTCAGGGCCGAAACCCTGATAGCCTGAACCTTCCCCGGTAATCCAAGCAGCGATTGCACCGCAGCCAGCGGCAACACTACCCGGCCTTCTTCCTCCCCCCCACTGCTTAGCACGCCACTTATTTTTACTTTCAGCGGGCCAGAAGCACCGTTAAGATTTAACTCATCACCGATTTTCCAACCCGTTTGCTGTGCCAGTTGCTTACCCAATAAAGCCTGTACTTCTTTGGCATCAGGTTTGACCGGCTCTTGTGGCCAATCGCCAGTAACCTGCCAATAGGGGCTGATAATTTGCTGGCCAGTGTGATAATCCTCTTCATCAGGCACATCAACGGGTTGATTAAAATAAGTGCCTAATAACGGAATATCCTGGCCGTTGACGTCAGTTTCACCACTCAGTAATGGGGCGAAACCCACAATATTATTACGCCAAAAAATGTCTTTAATATTGGGTAATTCGGCTTGATCCAGAAAATCCTGTCCTGTGAGTGGGTTATTTTTCTCACCAAACAGTGAGGGTAATGCTACCTGACCGGCTGGTTCTATCAGGATATTCGCACCATACGACTTCAGTTCCCGGGACATTTTATCGCCAATGTCTATCGAAACCGCCAACAATGAAGAAATAAGCCCAGCGGCTAAAAACACCGTAAATACGGCCAGTGATTTACGCCGGACATTTCTGAACCAAGACTGCTTGAGCATTCTCCACAGCATAATTATGGGTTCTCCTGCGAATCATTGTCTTCAGCGTCGATAACTGGCGTGACAAATTGCTCCGGATGTGCGCGGAAACGGTTGTAATTAGCCTCGGATGAGAAAAAGTAGGTTTTATCCCCATAGCTATATTTGAATTCGGCCTTTTGGTTGGTCAGGTGAGTTTTATCCACCGGATCAATGACATCTAAGGTAACAACCGTCGTGAAATAATTGACACCCGCCTCAAGAGAAGCTTTGGGTATGACCAACTCTTTATCATCACTATTCCAATCTTCCAGTGGGATCGGGTTACATCCTCCCGCTTTGCCAATAGACGGGATGAAAATATGCACCGCACAAGCCACACAAATGACCTGATTACCCTCCATCACATAGCCCTGATCACCGCATAACAGGCAGGCATCAAAGACCACACTCAGGCGCAAACGGTCTGGATAGCGGTTGATAATAAAGAAACGAACGGCCTTACCATCATCAGCAACCCAGACAAAGCGGTGTAATTTACCATCCCGAACTTGCTCGACAGGAATATGCACTAAACCATCAGCGGCGAGTGTGACGGGTAAAGCTTCAGATAATTGAGGGGGTTGAGAGGCGACTTTATCCCAGTAAAGTTGGGCACCTGCGACTACAACCCAAGCCAGCAAGGCGAAAACAAAGACTCTGCGTAGGTTACGATAACGGGCCAGTGCTTTGCGGTGAGCAATAGGTTCCGAGTTTTCACGCACAACGTTGCCAGCATTCCGCAACGGCATTAAATAACACAGGGTCGTTATCGCCAATAACAGCGCACAAATGTAGCTCAACCAAGCATGTCCATTGGTGACTAAAGCAACATAACTGAGTAGTGATTTGGTTAACGGCAAGACCTGTAACTTCATCAACAGCAAGATTGCATCGCCGCTGAGTGGCAAAATCAGCAAGAACGTCAACAACATTAACAATGGCCAGCGACCACGTGGTAACTGCCTAATCATCATCAGCAATAATACCGCGCAGAAGATTACCCAAGTGAATGCCACCACAATGGCGGCCAGATTAAGCAGCAAATCGGTATTGATCACGTGAGTATTGGTAAAGGCCCCCAGATTAGGGTTATTCCCCCAATTAAAGGCGGCCCCTAATACCAGCAACGCTTGCCAGCAATAGCCGAATAATGAGCTGCGAGGCGTAAATTGACTTAATAAGAATAATAACAATGCGAGGAGTTGAACCCCTGCCAGAGCTAACTGCAATTGCTGCGATTTAGGGTAATGGGCACCGGCCCACATTCCCAAGACCACCATGAGTATTGTTATCCATACGACCCGATTTAGTGCAGGCGCGGGCCTAACCGCCCAACTTAGCCCCAGTAACATCGCCACGGGTAAAAAAGCTTGTAGTACGGAAACAAAAAAGTAACTCATTAGCACACCTTGGAGTGATCACAACACCTGCCAGTTATCACTGATCAACGTTACAGAAAACCGATAACATCCTTTACCTGACCGTTCACTATGAAGAAAAACCGCGATAACTGTTTTCATCATCGCGGTTATTGCTATCAATTCAGACCGGTATATTTAAAGTCGTAGCTCACATCAAAGGGTTTCCACCAGCGGCCAACACCGGTTTCGCTGTCAGTATGACGATGCAAACCTGCTTTGGATGGCTCGCTAATATGATAGGTGACTTTGTAATTGCCTACCCCCATCATTTTGATGTTAGCGCCATAGTGTGGGCCATCACTGGCCACCATTGGCATAAAAGTCCCTTCTTGTTTAGCACCAGTATCAGTATTTACCAGGGTATAAGCGATAGTCAGGTACGGCATCCATTCACCAGCACCAAAACCATTCTTATTACCTTCGGTGGCATGAATATCAGCTTCAAGGTGGATGTCGGCTTTCGCAGCTGGCAAGCCCATGCCGCGCGGTTCCATATCAATCGGCTGTAAGTAAACCGCGGCAATTTCCATATCATTAATCTTGATAGGTTCACCCGCTGGGTACTCTTTAAAGGCAAAGGCAGCCGGTGCTGCAAAAATGCTGGCAATGATGCTGCTGGCAATAATCGTTTTCTTCATAGTCATGTAGCACACCCTCAGGTATCAAATGATAAGTACATTTCGTTGTTTATACCGGCATCATGCCGGGCCACTATGTTTCGATATTACTAGTTGCGATATTCCTCAGCCGAGACGATCGCTAAACGGAAATATTACTGTGCCGAAATAGCGCGGCCACGCCGCTGCATGACATACAGAGCAACCAACGCGGCAATCAGCAGTATTCCTTGAGGAATCAAGGTTTCCAGATAGGGATAAATTCCCAACCAACTAATTTCTGGTACGCCAGGTAACAGGGTTGGCTCAAATAATTTGCCTTCAATCAATTCAAGAACACTCTTACCGGCGAACACAAATGCCATCAGGTACATAAAGCCGCCAGTAAACATAAAGAAAGGTTTAAGCGGTAACTTGACGACGGTAAAACGCATGACCAGATAAGCCACCAGCAAGATAACGCAGCCGACCCCAAAGCCTGCCAAAATCGATAAATGGCCGCTGGTAGTACTAGCATCACCCATCAGGGCCAGATAGAACAGGACGGTCTCCGCCCCTTCGCGATACACCGCCAGGAAACTGGTCAGCCACAACCCGACCATTGAACCACTGCTAAGTGATTTGGAGAATTTCCCTTCCAAATAAGCTTTCCACTGGCGCGCTTCTGTTTTGGATAGTAGCCAATAACTCATAGAGAACAGCATCACCACGGCGATCATCATGGTGAAACCTTCCAGTAATTCGCGACTTTGCCCTGAATTCGCAAATAGCCATTGGAAAACAAAGGCAGTTAACACACTGGCAATTAAGGCCACCACGACAGATTGGCGAATCAGTGGCAATTTATCGTGATGATTGTTTTTGACCAGATAGGCGATAATAGCGGCCACAATCAGCAAGGCTTCCAGCCCTTCCCGGACAATGATAAGCAGACTGTAAATGAACAGGCTCCAATCAGTTTCATCCCCGCCCCCGAGCATCTCGACCGCACTGGCTAAGTCTTTTTGCAAGGCCGCGGCTTCTGTTTGTAACTGTTCAACGGGTTGACCGGCTTTCATCAAACTGACCAAACGAGTGAAGTGGCCTTCTAATGTTGATTTAAACGCAGCATCGCGCGAGCCAACTTTGTTCTCCATGCCGCTGGCTTCGAATAAATCAAAATAAGTATCCTGAACCGCCATCATGGCTGGCGTGGTTTGCCCACTCTGGTACTGACTGATGGCTGCAAGAATGGCCTGATTTATTTTGCTCGAAACAGCCGCCCAATCGGCATTCACCTGCCCATCAGGATCGGCGCTTGATGCAGAAGATTGCCCTACAGCAGGTTGATCAGCGGTGATTTGTTGCTGTTCGCGCGTAGTTGGCAAGCCCGGTAACGTGTCTTCAATAGTTTGAAGTAACCCGGTGACACGATAAGCAACTTCTGTTATTTGGTCGGGTTTGCGGGTTAAATCGATGAGAGCCGTAAATTGTTGATTAATTGCTGCTGCTTGTTGCGCTGAGCGATTCCCGCGCACCGACATCTCCATTTCGGAGTTTTTAAACCCCTGATAGTGTGCCTGTTGCACACTTTGGCTGGCGGCGGCAAATTTGCCCTCTTGGTATTCACTAATAGCCTGCGCCAATAAGTCATCAATAATCTTGAAACTCTGCTGCCAGTAGAGCGCAATATCACTATTTTCATAGGCAGCATGTTGCTGCTCGGCGGTAAGTTTATGCCCATCAGTCAGGACTGGCAGCACGGCGGTTAACTCACTTTTCAGCCAGTTAATTTTATTATCAACCTCGGCTTGCGGTTTCCCCTCACCGATCATGCGCCGGATTTCACCAAAAGCGGCTTCCATTTGATAACTTTTCTGCGCCGAAATATTGATACGAATCGGCCCTTCCAGATTCTCAAACACTTCAAAATACGCCATCTGTACAGTAGCACGAGCTTCATCATTATTGTGCTGCTGGTACAACTGAGAGGTTTTATCGAGGCGGGATTGGATATCATTGACCCACTGCTGGTAATCTGGAGTCGCCCAAGCCATAGAAGTGGACAGCCACCAACAACAGCAAAGCAGAAAAAATTTGTACCAAATTCGCATAATGAGTAACGCACATGAAGTTGATAATGAGATTTATTAACATTAACACTAAACAACAGAAATGTGTCTTGATCCGTATCAAAAAACATTTAGTTTATTGAATTTTTGTTTAAAAAATGCGGCGCATCCCGCAAGATTAGACAGGGTTATGACAATGAACAAGGCGGTTTAGTGATGAATAACATTCAAACGGAATATGAACATATTCGCGCCACTATCGGTGGTAATCGTTTAATAACGTTGCTCTCTATTGACCATGAATCAACATCGGTGATCACCGATGATTCTGACATGATTGTCTCTAAACAGCTTCTTACTGTTGGCTCGAATAATGTTGCATTGAGCTATTTCAAACATACTCCCCCCACGGCAGATGAGATGGAAACTGCCATTATGGTGGTTGAAGATGAAGTGATTAGAATCAGTTCGGTTGTGAATAAAACCTCAAAATTGATTACTACCGACCATTATATGGCCGAAATTGCACTACTCGCGGGTTTACCTATGCAAACAGAAATAGTGATGTCACTGGAGTCGGTTGAGCGGATGTTTGATCGGCTGGCAACAGTTATGATGGGTAGACCAGCCGCTTCCGAGGGAATACCCGCAGACAATGAATTTGCTGCACGTTTGCTGATTTTACGCGAATTTATGCATCATTTGCAGTTTCCTTCAATCCGGATACTCACACTGGCACAATAAGTTCCCCACTATCTTGGCGCATAAGCGCCTTCCCCCTTAAACAGCCTTGCTCATCCATGTACGTCACGCACATCGATATTCTTGCTTTTCCTTTCATATATTTTATTTTCTTTTCCATTAGCGACAATAAAACAAAATCTGGCACAATGAATTGCTTGTTTTTCATACAACAAGAATAGTTCTCAATGCGATTTATTCACGCGATATTCAATAACACCTATGAATATTAACCATGGATTTGGCCAAAAATAAGCCTATAACGGATGGAGGCGATGATGAAAGGGCATTATTTTATTTTCATGACTATTTAAAATAATCACCCAGAATTTATCTTTTAAATATGCTAAAAGAACTTATTGAATCGTTAATCATTGATAATAAATTTTTCGCGCAATTAAAAACATCTTCGTGCTCACTTGAGGGAAATGAGGTTTTTTTTCACAGTTTGCCAAGAACAGAAGGAACCGTCATATCACCCACGTTATCTAAACCGGTGTCTATCGAATGGGATAAATTGGGTATCCCGACTATTTCCGGGGATAATATTGAGGATGTCAGCTATAGCCTGGGCTATATCCATGCACAAGAACGTTTTTTTCAAATGGATTTGTCACGGCGCCTTGCTGCCGGAGAACTGGCCGAACTATTAGGCAATGAAGAAAAGGTCATTGAAACCGATATCCAAAATCGTCGCTGGTTATTACGCTCACGGGCAATAAATACATTAAAAGACCTGTCGGTAGATGAAAGGAATATATTAGCGAAATATACCCAAGGTGTGAATGATGGCTTAAAGTCTAAAACAATAGTTTCATTTGAATATATTATTTTAATGACTGAAGCTACCCCATGGAAAGAAGAAGATTCTTTATTAGTCCTTTATGCGTTATCTTTGGAACTGCAACAGAAACAAATGGGCCGAGTTTATGCCCGAGGGTGGATTGAGGCACATACCAATCCAGCCCAGAAAGCGTTTCTATTGCCTGATAGCTCCTCTTGGGATACCCCTCTTTCTGGACAAGTTCCGCCTTCACCTCCGATTGCAAAAACTCCACCAGATTGGTGGGGGAAAGGCCATGAGAGTGCACGGGTACTGCCCTCCCAAGCCCCTTTTTATGGTAGTAACAGCTTTGCGATTGATGCCAAACACAGTAAAAATGGGCAAGCAATACTGGCAAATGATATGCATCTGTCGCTGATGTTACCGAATACCTGGTATCGCGCATCATTAAACTATCTGCTACAAGATAAAAAGGAAACACTCTCATTATCTGGCCTGACATTGCCGGGAGTGCCGGTCATTATCATTGGCTGCAATGAACATATCTCTTGGGGCTTTACACATTCCTATGCAGATACGCTGGATTGGGTAAAAACGCCCGAACCTTTATCACACTGGCCGGTAAAAACAGAATGTATTAAAGTTAAACGAGGTAAGGATATTAAAATTGATATCCACGTTAGCCCTTATGGCCCAGTGATATCAACCGCACAAGGTAATATGGCAATGCGATGGGCAATGCAATTACCCAATGCTATTGATCTACACTTTCTAACGATTAACCAAGCTATTACGGTTTCTCAGGCCATTGATATTGCGACAAACGCTGGTATGCCCGCGCTAAATATGTTTGTTGCTGATAAGAATGGTGATATTGGCTGGGCACTGGTGGGAACATTACCTGACCGTAATATAAAAGGTGACGTTAATACATTTCCCGTTGATGAAAGTAATCAATGGCAAGATGATGCTCTATCCGCCGCGCAGCACCCCCGTATTCTTAATCCTTCATCCGGCATCCTGTGGAATGCCAATAATCGCCAAAGTTTCAGTTCAGATTATGACAATATTGGTGACGGCGGTGCTGATATAGGTGTGCGAGCTTGGGAAATTAAACAGCGTCTTATTGAAGAAACCAAACTAAACGCTGATGATATGCGAGCAATACAGTTAGATAATACCGCCAATCTATTTATTGCTTGGCGAAGAACCATCTTGCCATTAATAACAGATGATTTCCTGATTAATCAGCCGCTACGTCGCCAGGCACTTGATTTAATATATCAATGGGGTGGGTGCGCGGATACCTCATCTGTCGGATATCGCATCATATCTGTGTGGCGAGATGCGATTTATAAAAATCTGTTCGGTAAGTTCGATAACCAGTTAGAGGCACAGTGGCCATCGGCAAATTATTTGACCGCCAATACTCGGTGGGACGAAACTGTCATGGCCTTAATTAATTCAGCGCAATATACGGAATGGGTGCCTCATGGGTTTAGCGGCTGGGATGATTTTATTATTAGCCAACTGGATACCGTGTTAACCGCACTGGTAACTCAAGAAGGTCAATTATTTGAAGCTACTTGGGGGAAAGCAAATAAGGCCGCTATCATGCACCCCTTTGCCAAAAACATCCCCGCATTAAGGCTGTTTTTAGCAGCACCTGCAGATGAACTTTCTGGTGATCACAATATGCCACATGTTTGCCGCCCTGATTTTGGTGCTTCATGCCGCCTTGTTGCCTATCCGGGTAATGCATCAAAAGGAACATTGACCATGCCTGGCGGCCAAAGTGGGCATCCCACTAGCCCGTGGTTTCTGGCCGGCCATAACTATTGGGTTCATGGATTATCTTTGCCCTTAGAACCGGGGCCAGTACAGAAAACGCTGACAATACAGCCACCGGAAAGTGATGCTGTTTAGTGAGCATTTTGGAGTTGGTCAATAAAAAAACTGACAGTGGCTGTATTCACAACACACTGTCAGTTTATAACAGATGAGCAGTCTCTTTTTACTGCCCGTTACTTCACTTTATCAACCGCTTATTTAGTGGGTTTTTTAACCAGATTATCCGCAGGTAATTCTCCTGGCAGATAATTAGGTAAACGGCCCGCAGGGAAGATAGCTAACAGTGATAATAACGCCATAATCAATAAGCCAAACTTCAGCGAACGAAGACGAGCTTCTTCATTGACTCGCACAGCTTCCGCAACCTGTTCAGGTGTCGCAGTGGTTTGCGCTAACACGCCTTGCAGGCGGTCATTACTCACGAAGTTAATGCTATCCATATTCACTTGCGCCTGAATTTCTGGCGTCAGGATAGGGGTTTCAGCCACACCGCGTATCACGTTGGCACTGAGCAAACCGACCAACAAAGCACCGGCTACTGCGGTACCGATGGCATTTGCCAAGTTGTTAGTGGTACCACGCAATGAACCGACATCGCCCGCTAATTCTTTCGGGGAAGCACTGACCAATACGTTGAACAGTAAAGTCACCAAAGCACCCTGAGCAAGGCCAAACACCACTAAGCCAAACAGTACCGCGAACTCACTCCAGTTATTGCGCACCACAAATGCCAGCCACAACAGAGCGATGGTACAGGTGATGAAACCATAACGACCAATTTTACGTGGTGTCAATTTCTTGTAGAAACGAACAATCAACATCGCGGAAAAGAACACCGACAAGTTAAATGGCATCATGGCAATGGCGGTCGCCATCGGCGTACTGCCCTGCACTATCTGGATATACAACGGAACCGAGAAGTTCAGCATAGCTTCCAACGCCACCACAGCGAACATAGCAAATACCGCGGCTTTTTCTGTCGGAGAGCTAAGCACTTCCAGTGCCAGCAACGGTGTTTTACCTTGTTCTTGACGACGGCGAGTCCAAACCACAAACGCCTGCCCCAGCACGATACCCAATACAATCATAAAGGGAGCCGGAGAGAAGCCCAGTAAATCAAATGGCGCACCGTCACGTACCAGACCGAAGCCCCAGCGGTTCAGGTTGTTAAAACCAAACGACAGCAAAATAATCGCCGATGCCGCCAGAATCACACCGAATATATCGATGCCCACTTCCGGACGACCTTGGTCAGATTTCAAACGGAAACTCAGCACAAAGATGATTGCAGATAACACAATCAAGATACCGAACGCCGGACGCCAGCCGATGTAAGTCCCCAGAACACCGCCGATCATGAATGCCGCTACACCCGCACCCGCACGGGCAGAACCCAAAGCGCCAAGTGCTGTAGCCTGTTGCGTGCCGCGGTAGTTTTCAGCAATCAAAGCCACCAACGCCGGCACCAAAGCTGCACCTGCCAGGCCACTGAGTGCCTGAGCACTGATCATCACGGTAACATTCGGGCTGAATGTCATCATGACCTGCGCGATACCAAATAACAGAACCGTGCTACGGAATACGACCAATGGCCCGAAGCGCTGGTTGAGTTTGGCACCCAACATAACGAAACCGGCAACAGAAAGTGAGTACATCACGATTGCGGTTGCAATCGTCGTCGGTGGCACATTAAAACTTTTGACCATTCCACCTAACGCTACCGGCAGGGAGGCAACGTTAAATGACATCAGAATCTGGGCCAGCGCGATGGTTATCATCGGTATCCAGGATTCTTTAACTTCCACACCTGCGCGGTGAGTTGATTGATTCGCCATAAATTCTTATATCCTTTTGAAAAACAATATTTTTTAAGCTCAATTCGGTTTCACAAAACACTTTCATATCAAATTAACCGGTTTTTTTGGGACTATACCTGACTGTTACGGCTCAACTTTTTTCGGTGTAAGGCTCAGAAACAAACATGTCCATCCCCAGACTGCGTGATAAGAACCGGGCAGCCAGTTGCCCCTTAACACTGTTACCCGCGCTATCCAATAACGGTGCAAAAGTTCCCAAGCCACCTTTACCCGGTGACACCGTCACAATTCCGCCACCAATACCGCTTTTCCCGGGAAGGCCAATGTCATAAAGCCAGTCCCCAGAAGTTTCGTACAACCCTGCAGTTACCATTACCGCTAATGCGTAATGGCAGACATCATTATCCACAACCCGCTCGCGAGTCAGTGGATTGACGCCCCCGTCAGCCAGTGTGGCACCCATGACAGCCAAATCACGCGCACTGACATTTAACGAACATTGGCGGGTATATAAATCGGTGGCGATGAGCGGATCACACCCCAGGCGGCCATAACCCTCTAAGACATTAGCAATGCCGCGGTTGCGGAAATTGGTTTCGCACGCCGATTGGTATACTTCTTCATTCAAGGTCAGTTCACGACCAGCAAAGCGGCATAAACCGTCATAAATGAATTTCCACTGCTCATCACTGGTCGCACCCGGTACCAAGCTAGTGGTGGCAATAGCGCCAGAGTTAACCATCGGATTGGTACGTCCATCAGGAGCGCGCTCAATAGCAGTCACTGAATTAAATGCCATACCTGTGCTGTTAACGCCCAGTTTTTCGCGCGCGACTTTCGCCCCAATGGCCTGACAGACCAAAGCAAAAACAAAAGGTTTGGAGACGCTCATGATGGTAAATTCATAATCTACATCGCCGGCTGAATGCACTTTACCGTTAGTGCCGACCATGCATACACCAAAGAGATTGGGAGGAATGCGTTCTAATGCTGGGTAAACCGTGGAAACTACACCGTCAGTATCAGTACCAAACCGCGTGTGGGCTTCTTGCACTAATTTAACCACAGTGTCTGGGTCCGGTAGATGCCCGGTTGATACATAGTTGATAATTCCATTTTTACTATCATCTGTAGGCATATCGTTATCTCCCGTTTGCCTTCTGTTTATTTTCTGTCTTTCTCTTGCCTCTATGGCTTATTTTAAGCGACAGAAATACCTCTACGTTTTAATTTATATGAAATAGTAATAATGATTTGTCGCTTCGTTGATCCTTAGCTTTATCAATTAACCATAAAATTCTTACAGTAAGATATCCTAGCTTAAGAAAGCTGTATATCAGTTGTTTTGAATAATGTGATTATGCTTATCGGGAGATAAAAAAACATCAGAACCATTGCAATATCATGACAATAAAGATAAGGGAGGTGGTTTTTTAACGGGGAGTATCTAATTGAAAACAGCAGATTGATATGTCAACTGGCATTAATTTGACATATTAGTCATTTATTATCGATAAAGAGTCCCGAATATCACTATACAGTGTATCTTGATACTCGGAACTGACCAGCAATTAACGACTTATGACTGAGTAGGGTTTTATCCAGCCCAACCCGGTAACGGTATCTGTACGGGGGTGATACTCGCAACCAATCCAGCCATTATAGTTAATTTCATCAAGTAGCCCGAATAAGTAAGTGTAATTAATCTCACCGTCATCTGGTTCATGTCGATTTGGTACGGATGCAATCTGAATATGACCATAACACCCCGCCAACGAGATAATTAAATGGCTGAGATTACCATCCACTATTTGTGCATGGAATAAATCTAACTGCATAAACACATTGGGTCGGTCGATGAGATTAACGCAATCCAACACGTCATACTGGCTAGAGAAAAGGTAATGAGGTTTTATATTCGGGTTTAATGCTTCAATCATGACATTAATATCATATTGGGCAAACCGGTCTGCGGCATAACGGATATTTTCAACAAATACCTGCTGATAATCTTCCCAAACGGCCCCCACAGGCACCACACCAGCCATAACATGAATAGACGGGCAGCCCAGAACCCGCGCATACTCTAACGCTAAATCAATATCGCGGCGGGCATCCTTTTCACGGCCTGGAAGTGCGGCCAACCCCCACTCGCCAGCATGCATATCGCCGGGAGAGGTATTAAACAACACCTGTTGCAAACTCTGGTCTTTCAGTTTCTCCGCCAATTGTTCGGCGGGATAATCATAGGGAAATAAAAACTCTACGGCAGAAAAACCCGCATTTTTCGCAGCCTGAAAACGCTCAAGGAAAGGCACTTCGGTAAACATCATGGATAGATTAGCGGCAAATTTAGGCATGACTAATTCCTTAATTCGGCAACTTCATTATCAGTCAGATAACGAATAGGCCGGTCGCTCAGGGTAAATACCAGACGCGCAGTTTCCTCTAATTCTTCCATATTATCCGCCGCCTCCCGCAAACTTGTCCCCACCACAACCGGGCCATGATTAGCTAATAAAAAAGCACGATATTGCGGGGCCAACTTTGCCAGCGCCTCACCTAACCGGCTATCTCCGGGGCGATAATAGGGCACCACTGGAACATCACCGACCCGCATCACCACGTAAGGTGTAAAGGGTTTAATGGCATTATGCTCATCCAGCCCTTGCAGACAAGAAAGTGCTGTTAGATAAAGAGAATGCAAATGAACGATGGCCCCACACGCGGAATTATTGAGATAAATGGCCCGATGAAAACTAATTTCTTTTGAGGGCTTATCACCGGAGATCCAATCACCCGCCAAACTAACCTTTGATAATCGCTCTGCATTCAGCTCACCTAAACAGGAGCCGGTCGGTGTGGCTAATAATGTACCGTCAGCCAGTTTTAATGACAGATTTCCGGCTGAACCGGTGGCGTAACCTCGCTGGAAAAAAGAGGCGCCCAACTTGACCATATCTTCCCGAGCCTGCTGCTCATTCATACTGCGAACTCCGTTTGTGCTCTGGCAAAAAAGTTTTCATCACCAAAATTACCCGACTTCAACGCCAGTGAAATGGCGTGATCGGTAGATTTTACCCAGGGAACCCCGGGGGAAATGGCAGGCCCAATATGGAAAGCCCGAATACCCAGCGATTGCGCGACCATACCCGACGTTTCGCCCCCCGCCACGATAAAACGTTGGACTCCCTGCTGCTGTAAAAGTCGTGCCAAAGTTCCGAACAGATGTTCAACAGCCTCACTACTGGCCGCCGCCCCCCATTGCTGCTGGATTTGCTGCAAGACCTCAGGTTCAGACGTGGCATATAATAAAGGAGCCAATGGCCCTGAGACATTTTCCATCACCCAGGCAGATAATGCTTTAGCATAAGATTCAGGGGCATTCAGGCTGCGGGCAATATCAATTGACTGACTAGGTGCCTGTTGAATATATCGAGCAACCTGTCGATTGGTCATCGCCGAACAAGAACCGGATAAAATAACACACAATTTACCTTGCGGAGCCCCGGCTAATGTCGCCGGTGAGGGATGTTGAATATCTTCCCTCCATTGCCGAGCCAGGCCGATGGCCAACCCCGAGCCGCCAGTCACCAACACCATATCGCGTACCGCTTCAGCCTGTATTAACAAGTGAGTCTCGTTTAAAGTGTCTAGCACCACATAGCGTACACCTTCATCTTTCAGGTTACGCAATTGTGATTTTACCGCCTCAACACCTTGATCCATCACGGTGTTGTTGATTAAACCACTACGTCCTCGGGCTTGTGTATCCATCATGCGCAAGAGGTTGCTGTCGGTCATTGGTGTCACCGGATGATGGCGCATCCCGGACTCAGACAATAATTGCCCCATTACAAATAAGTATCCTTGATATACCGTGCGGCCATTCACGGGCAGGGCTGGGCAAATAATGGTGTATTGCTGGTCGAGAGCATCCATTAATGCGTCAGTGACCGGGCCAATATTACCTTGCGCGGTACTGTCAAACGTCGAGCAATATTTAAAATAGAATTGTTGGCAGCCCTGAGTTTGTAACCACGCCAAAGCCGCCAGTGAGTCCGCTACAGCCTCTTCGGCTGGACAAGAGCGCGATTTCAAACTCACCACAACCGCATCTGCTTGCACCTGATAATCTGCATCAGGTACACCATTGATTTGCACCGTTGACATGCCATTCTCTACCAGAAAACTGGCGATATCCGTAGCACCGGTGAAATCATCTGCAATAACCCCTAATCGCATCCGATACTCTCCTATTTTTTATCAAGCCAGACCCAATAACACATACTGAGGGTGTTGCTGCGTAAGGCACACTTCGATGTGTTAATTTTAGTGACAATTTGATTTATTATGTTAATAGTAACAGATAAAACCTGATTAATTGTGAGTAAACCCACAAAAATCAACACAAATGAACTCTAAATCACATAAATTAACGTTATAATTAGCGGACTTATTAACATAATAAGCAGTGAAATGAATAAATTAGTGATTATTAGCGTTAAAATATGAGAAATATTCTCTAGCAGCTGGCGTATAATCACATTAATTACCATTGTCCCTGCAGCGAAAGAACTGGATAAGGAGCGAACGTGATACCCGTTGAACGTCACCAACAGATACTGGCACTGGTTGCCGAACGCGGGGTGGTCAGCATTACTGAACTGACTGAGCGGTTAGGCGTATCGCACATGACCATTCGGCGCGACGTGCAAAAACTAGAAGAGCAAGGTGCGGTGTTAGCTGTTTCCGGCGGGGTGAGATCAACTGAACGGCTGGCGGCTGAACCCTCCCATCAAGATAAAACTCAGATGTACAGCAGCCAGAAAAATGCCATTGGGATAGCGGCAGCACTGTATATTCCACGCAATAGCTGTATTTATCTCGATGCTGGCACCACCACACTGGCATTAGCTCGACAATTAGAGGCCAGAGATGATTTATTGGTGGTCACTAATGACTTTGTCATTGCTAATTTTCTGATTGAATCCTGCCAATGTAAAATGATCCATTCTGGTGGCACATTATGCCGAGATAACCGTTCTTGTGTCGGTGATGCGGCTGCTCGCTCACTGCGAAACCTATCTATCGATATCGCCTTTATCTCAGCATCCTGCTGGGGGCCGCGTGGCATATCGACACCGGACGAGGACAAAGTGGTGGTCAAACGGGCAGTCAGTGAGGTGAGCAGTAAGCGCGTGCTACTGGCTGATTCATCAAAATACGGCAAAATATCCACCTACTTAGCATTACCTCTTACCGATTTTGATGTGGTTATCACTGATGCCGGTTTGTCGTCGGTGGCCCGTGATGAACTGGCGACCAAAGAGATTGAATTGATTATCACCCAAGCCCCACGCCAATCTGATTAATTACAAATAGCCTAAGCCCCCTCATACACTGAGCGAATAGTCTCTCGAGGGGGTAAATTTGATAACTATATAAATCGTTATGTAGCTAAAGTAATTCTAAGTCTTAGCGCCCTCATAAATAAACAGCGTAAACTACCGGGTAATTTCGTTTGCATACTGATTTTTTTGCAACTATTTATACCGTCCCCCGGTCATCAATTTAGACGTCTGAAGATTACGCAGGCCGGTGTCCCTGGAGCATGACATGAACAACGCAACAACGGCTGGAAAGCAAAAAGTGCCGTTACGACTCAGTACGTCGATCACTCTCATGGTTTCAGGAGTTATTATTTCTGTGCTATTGGTGGTTCACTCGCTGTTTTTCATTCAACTCAGTCAGATGGCACAAGATGGTTTGCAAAACAAAGCAGTAGCCGTCGCACGGGCCTTATCATTTTCACCGACCATCATTAATGGATTAACTGATCCTGAAGCAGGCAGAAAAATTCAGGCTTATACCCGTGAAGTTCAACAGGCCAATGACCTGCTATTTATTGTTGTGACTAATATGGACGGCATTCGTTATTCACATCCTAATCCTGAGATGATCGGACAACATTTTATCGGCAATGATTTACAACCGGCTCTACAAGGCAAAGAAAATAGCGCGATAAACCGGGGTGTCCTGGAAAGAGCATTGCGTATCTTCATCCCTGTCTATGAGCCTCATGGAAAACAAATCGGCGTGGTGGCCATTGGGATTTCTCTTACCAGTATTGATTCGGTGGTGAGTGAAACCCGCTGGACTATCCCGTGGACCATATTATTTGGGGCGCTTATTGGCTCACTCGGCACCTGGTTTTTAGTGAAAGCCCTGAAAAGAATTATGTTGGGCTTCGAACCCTACGAGATATCTAACTTATTTGAACAGCGCAACGCTATGCTGCAATCGATTAAAGAAGGCGTCATCGCTGTTGATGCTAACTCACGTATTACTGTGGTTAATCACGAAGCCAGGCGTTTATTCAAGCAAAGTGGGCCAATGGAGAATTTACTACTCAGTAATGCCAGCAAATATTGGCCTGTACGTTTGTATTTGCAACAAGTTCTGGAAACCGGCATTGCCCGTCGTGATGAGGAAATAAACTTTAATGGCAGTATATTACTGACCAATACCGTTCCGGTGGTAGTGAAAGGTGATATTATTGGTGCCATCGCCACTTTCCGCGATAAAACTGAAGTCAGCCAATTGATGCAGCGCCTAACCGGTATGGTGCATTATGCCGATGCATTACGAGCCCAGTCGCACGAATTTATGAATAAGCTTCATGTGATTTTAGGCTTATTACATATGAAGTATTATCAACAACTTGAAGATTATATTGTTAAGACATCCAATAATTATCAGGCGGAAATCGGTTCGCTACTGCGCAAGATAAAATCCCCCGTGATTGCTGGTTTTTTACTGGGAAAAATCAATCGGGCGCGCGATTTGGGTATTACATTATCCATCAGTGACGATAGCCTGTTGCCGGATATTGATAATGAACAAATAACGACGACCTTAATTACAGTTTTAGGCAATCTGATTGAGAATGCCATGGAAGCCATTGGTAGCCAACCTCAACGGGAAATTAATGTCAGCTTCCATTATCAACATGGCCGGGTACATTGTGTTGTCAGTGATGATGGGCCGGGTATTGCAACAGAGCTACAAGGTAGTATTTTTGATAATGGTTTTTCCACCAAAGGGAATGAACACGGCATAGGTTTATGCCTGGTTCGGCAGAGTTTAGAAAGTATTGGCGGCAATATTGAGTTTGATTCTGAAGCTGGCGTTTTTACACAATTCTTTATTAGTCTTCCCTACGACATTACCTCGAATAACATGACTTCTAGTGACAATAATTTCAAACAACAGCGCGGTAAATCATGATTAATGTATTAATAGTGGATGATGACGCAATGGTCGCTGAGCTGAACAAATGTTATCTGAACCAGGTGGCAGGTTTCAACTGCTGTGGCTCGGTATCCAGTTTGCAGCAAGCCCGCGATCATTTAATGGCCGCAGAGCACCCCATTGACCTGGTGCTATTAGACGTTTTCATGCGCCAAGACAATGGACTAGACTTATTACCCGTCCTACGTGAATTCAGTGAACATACCGATGTTATTGTTATTTCATCTGCCACTGATGTAAATACTATCAAAAAAGCGCTGCAATATGGAGTTGTTGATTACTTAATTAAGCCATTCCAATTCTCGCGTTTTGAAGAAGCTCTATCGACTTATCGCGAAAAACAGAGTTTGCTGGGGCAACGCGAATATTGTGCCCAAGAAGATGTCGATTCCTTACTAAGACGGAGTAATGTCACCCCAGCCGAACGCAAAAAAATTGCCCAAAGGACTCACAATACAAACATTACGCACCGTTTGTGAATGGATTCAAGGAGTACAAGACGGAGAGTTTTCAACTGAACAGATGGCGAATGCAATTGGGATCTCACGTGTATCTTGCCGTAAGTATTTGATTTATTTATCTGATACTGAGGTTCTGAGCACTAAGGTATTGTATGGCGCAACAGGTCGCCCGGTTTATCTTTATAAACTCATGCCCAGCCAGCAGGAGGTATTGAAACAGTATTGCCAATAGTGTGGGGCTAAAACTCAATAACCAACGGCATCCGATAAGAAATACCGTTGGTTATATCATTCACGAAAAAGCTATTTACATTATCCAACCTAGCAGCAATGTAGCACCAATCACGGTGGATGCACCGCCGATACGGGTCGCTATCTGGGCAAAAGGCATCAATGACATCCGGTTAGATGCCGACAGAATCGCAACATCCCCCGTCCCCCCTAATCCACTGTGACAACTGGTCACGATGGAGGCCTCCACTGGATACATATTCAAATAAGGGGCGATAATAAAACTAACAGCAGCCATTGATAAAACGACAGAACCGCACACCACGACATAGCCAACGGAGAACACCGCGACAACACTTTCTAGCGGAACATACAGCATCCCAAGGCCAATCATCAGGGGCCAGACCAACGTAGCTGAGACAAACTTATACCAACTGTGTGCGCCCTGCTCCATTTTTGACGGAATAACTTGCGCATATTTACACATCACAGCAATCAAAATCATCAGTACCGGGCCGGGAATATGCACAATTTTTTCAAATAATCCGCCCACAATAAAGAAAGCGCAGGTCATCAATAATCCTCCGCCCATCAATTGGAAGTCAGCTTGTTTTGGCCCTTCTTGCGAAGTGAATATCGCATTGTCTTGTGCTGAACGAATTAACATTCCCTCGCCATTCAAATCTTTGCGCCAGAGACCAATACGGGCCAATATTCCCGCACAAATAATGGCAAAAATGTTACCCATTACCGCAGCTGGAGCCAATTGCGCGACATAAAGATCCGGGGTCTGTCCAAGAATGGCTGCATAGGCCAATGACAAAGGCAATATACCCTCACCAATACCTCCACCGATAATCGGTACGATAATAAAGAAAAAAGTGTGATAAAGGGTGAAACCGAATAACTTACCCACCAGCAAACCGGTTGCAACGGCCGTTAGGGTCCCCACCACCAGTGGAACAAACATTCGCGTCATCCCTTGAATAAGTACCACGCGATTCATACCAAGAATACTGCCAACCACCAGACTAGCAATGACGAAATAGAGTAAATTTGCTTCCTTCATCAGCAAGTGAACCGTCTCTAACGTATTGATTTGAAAAACACCAAAATAGACTAATACGGACGGCACCATGAGACACAATATAGCTGGGCCGCCAATATCTTTTAAGAGCGGTATATGGCGACCAATATGAGATAACACAAAACCCATCGTCATAATAACCGCCAAACCACCAATCATATTCTTGGGTAGGTAACTGGCATAAGCCGAAATAAACACAATGCCCGAAATGGTCATAAATAAGACCATCGGCATAGTATTGACATTCATTTGGTTTAAGCCAATGAACATTCTTTTGATAGCGGACTTATCCGCCATATCAACGTCTTCGATAGAGGTAAGCGTAATATCCTGATTTGTTTTTTTCATTTTGGACCTAATGTTGGGTAGCACCTAAGGAAATAGAGGTAATAACCTCGCCACTCTCGTTCAATAACTCGGCTAACCTGGCACGTAAAACTATTATCTATATCAACAATAGAGGATACAAATACACCTTCTAAAAATACCACCAAACCAGAGTGAAAGAATAGTAAACATATATATAATTATTGTATTTGTTAACAGCACTACAGGTTTATCTTAATTAACTTAACTCGGAGTTTTATAATTAAATAACTTGAATATATTAAATTTTTTTTGTTATGCTTTTTGTTTGGTAATCAGTAAATTACTATTTTAGTGTGGACATAAACATTTAAACATCCATTACCAACATCAATGAAAACACCGTTTAATGTAGAGCAAACCTACGAACAGTCTCAAAAGTTGTTCGTCAACCACTGTACTCCCCAGTTTTTATTCAATATCTGCTCCATATCGGGCGTAATCTATTATTGTCTTGATTTGTTACATATAATTTAATTATCATGTAAATACTATGGTTAACAATGTATTTTATGACAATATAAATAATTAATTTTAAAAAAAAGACACATTAAAACATTCATCCCACCCCACCGAGTTAAGACAAACTACAATTCAATGAAAACTATAATCACAACATATAAGATAAGTCTAAAAATAATTTTTATAACAAACATACGGAAGAGTTTTATAATTAAAAAACAAAGAATACCAAACTCACTTTATGTAACAAACAGTTACAAACTGCTCTTGATTTAATCAATATTAATAGTGAATGCGTCTATATAGAAGCATGTGACGTGATTATAAATTAATCTTAGCTATTCAATTACTGACTCCGGTAATACCATGAAAAAAATAATTTATATGTGAATATTATTTTGCCTCATCACGACAGAAACGATAGCATGCTCTCCCATAATTCAATAGTAGTGATATATACCATAACAAGTGAAGGCGCTAAGACGCTATTTATGCATTAACCTTTAGCAATCGGTTGCAGTAATACATTTACGATGATTGCACAACAGACAGGAAAATAGGGAATGTCTATGATGTCAGGAAAACACTCTGCAGAAACCAATCACGCAGCGAGAAAACGCTGGTTAGATTCTCATGATACGGGCTATCACAAAAGTATGGGCCGACGTCATATACAAATGATAGCGATCGGCGGTTCTATCGGCACTGGCTTATTTTTGGGCACCGGTGCTCGTTTACAAATGGCAGGCCCAGCATTAGCCTTGGTTTATTTGGTCTGTGGTCTTTTCTCTTTTCTCATTCTCAGAGCACTCGGTGAACTGATTTTACACCGCCCCTCAAGTGGCAGTTTTGTTTCTTATGCCCGCGAGTTTCTCGGTGAAAAAGCCTCATATGTGGCAGGATGGATGTATTTTCTCAACTGGGCAATGACTGGGATAGTCGATATCACCGCCGTTGCTCTTTATATGCATTATTGGGGGACTTTTTCTGATGTGCCCCAATGGTTATTTGCATTAGGCGCGCTTTCAATTGTCGCCACCATGAACATGATTGGCGTGAAATGGTTTGCAGAAATGGAGTTCTGGTTTGCATTGATCAAAGTCGCCGCCATTTCTATATTCTTGATCGTGGGTGTGGTGTTTCTCGGTACTGGCCAAAGTGTTGGCGGGCACCCATCGGGTATGCATCTGATTACTGATAATGGCGGGTTTTTCCCGCACGGATTACTCCCCGCACTGATATTAGTTCAAGGAGTCATATTTGCTTTTGCCGGTATCGAGTTAATTGGTACTGCCGCTGGGGAATGTAAAGACCCAGAAAAAATGCTCCCCAAAGCTATCAATAGCGTGATTTTACGCATTGGCCTGTTTTATGTCGGCTCTGTGGTGCTACTGGTATGCTTACTGCCGTGGAATGCCTATCAGGCGGGACAAAGCCCTTTCGTAACATTTTTCAGCAGCTTAGGAGTTCCTTACATTGGAACAATTATGAATATTGTGGTGCTCTCTGCCGCCCTTTCTAGCTTAAACTCAGGTCTTTATTCTACAGGGCGTATTCTGCGCTCATTATCGATGGGTGGCTCCGCACCGAAATTCATGTCGAAAATGAGCCCCCAATCTGTTCCTTATGCCGGGATACTGGTCACTGTTGGCATCTATGTCTTCGGTGTATTACTCAATTACCTTGTTCCCTCTCAAGTATTTGAAATTGTTTTGAATATTGCATCATTAGGGATTATTAGCTCATGGGCATTCATCATTGTGTGTCAGATGAAATTACGCCAAGCAGTTAAAAAAGGAACCGCCAAACCCGTCGCTTTCAAAATGCCCGGTGCTCCAGTGACTTCCTGGTTAACATTATTTTTTCTGGCAAGTGTATTAGTGATGATGGCGTTCGACTATCCGAATGGTACCTGGACCATTGCAGCTTTACCGGTGGTCGCTCTATTACTGGTCATTGGTTGGTTTAGTTTGCGTAAACGCGCCCGCGAAGTTGCCGCAGACCCGGTCGATACCTCTCTCAAAGAGGGTAAGGCGAAAATGATGCAGCCCACTGAGTTACATCAGCAAAAATCAGCAAGCTAGAGACTGATACTCAGTCCGTAATAAACCTACGGACTGAGTTTAATGCGAACACGATCAAACTTCGTATCAAGTATCCGCTGAAAACTGAGCAGTAAACTTATTTACATCCGTGGCAGCTTTCGTTCACTCTGCCCGGCCTCCGATTAAATCAATGACAGAGAGTAAATTCGTGAAAACTCGCCCCATGGGTGATAACCCACGCCGGTAAAGGTAAAACCATATTTTTCATAGAAACCAATATGGTCAGTACATAAATGCAATTCGTCAAAACCTAATTGTTTGGTCTCTTCAGCCAGGTGCTTTATTAGCAGCGCACCATAAGCATGGCCGCGAAAGTGTTCTTCAATATAAAGCGCACACAGCCAAGGGTATAAGTCCATGCGACTAATGAAATCATTAGTAATCAGGCCAGCACCGCCAATAACCTCTGAATTGAACTCCATTAAATACCATTGCGGTAACGGATTTTTTGCACTAATACATTGAGTAATGCAATCTTGATAAAGCATTTTGGTTTCATCCGTGGCCCACTTGCTTTGAAAATAATGAATAGCTTTATCTTTATATTCTGGCTGATTTCTCACCGAGATAATCTTTATCATAAATTTATCCCTATTATCGTTTTCACTTATCCCTATCCTCTACTTATCACCTACTATTTATCGCGTCGGTGATACTTTTAATATCCTATTTTACCAAGAGGTTAGCTGGTTACAGGTTCACAGCCCGTACAATATATGTTTTATTCATTCATTGATGTAATATTGCTATTTTTGGTAGAGATCCCAGCGGTTGCCGTAAATATCTTCAAATACGACCACCATGCCATAGGCTTCTTTGCGGGGTTCTTCACAGAAAGTCACCCCATTTGACTTCATTAATTCATAATCACGCCAGAAGTTCTCGGTCTCAAGGAAAAGGAATACCCTGCCACCGCACTGATTGCCAATAAATGTCGCTTGATGGTCATTAGATGCACGAGCCAACAATAAACGACATTCACTGTCTTCACTCGGCGAAACCGACACCCAGCGCTTACCCGGTTGTGGCTCATCTTCTATCAAAAAGAAGCCTAATTTTTCAGTATAATATTCGATCGCTTTATCGTAATCATCAACCACGATGGCAATGTACCCCATCCCTCTTTTTTTACTTGTCATACCTTACTCCTATCCACCGCCAGTTAATTTAGGTCAAACCCCACTGATATTGTATCTGTTACATGACAAATAAGGTTAGAGGTGAACGTAACAAAACGAAAAATGACTGAATGCCGTATCTCAACAAGACGATGGGATTACCGCAAAAAGCCAATCGCTATAACACAGAGTAAAACCATATAACTATTTCTTCATAAATACGAACATGTTATATTTAAATCAGTTAAATTATTGGTGAAAAAAATGACTACAGTGCTGATTAATACCACCAGACAGATGAAGAAAAAAAATATCATGCTGGTAACTAGCACATTAAAATCATTGGTATCTGCCACTAAAGGCGATATATCGGCTCAAACTGGATTAAGTTTGGCGACCTGCGGCACTATCCTAAATGAGCTATGTGCCGAGGGTGAGGTTATTGAAGAATCTCTTGATGAATCTCGTGGTGGACGGCCTGCTAAGCGCTATATATATAACTCCAATTACTTTAATATTTTAAGTGTTTATGCCGAAGGCACTGATGATGCAGGTGTCATTTCATCGTCAGTCACCTCTGCTGATGGCAAAAATATTGTGGAATATAATGAAATCTACAATAATCTGACTGTAGAGAAATTAATTAATCACATTCAAGAGGTTAAAGATAAACATCCTAATATCAAAGCATTAGGCCTTGGTCTTCCGGGCATTCTTGTTGATGGAAAAGTGCTAACTTGTGATATCACCCACTTTGAAGGACTGAATATTACTGAATTATTAAATAACCAATTTAGTATTTTTGTTCAAGTAGGTAATGATATGAATTACACTGCATTTGGCTTCTATCGGAATAATTGCCGCGATATTAATGACCCGATTGCTTACATTTTTATGCCCCCAAGACATTGCGCGGGTTGCGGTATCGTTATTTCGGGAAAAATGCTTCGTGGAGCGAGTCAATTTGCGGGTGAGGTGTCAAAACTCCCTTTCTATGATAATTTAACCACCGGCAAGAATACCCATCCTCATCATCCTCCTGAATTTGAAAAGCTTCTCCATATCACGTCATCTTTGATTCCGATTATTAACCCGGTCACCATAGCAATATCAGGTCATAATATCAGTGAGACGTGTATTGATGAATTATCCATTGAACTATTAAAAAGGTTTGATAGTAAACACATCCCACATTTTGTTTATCGGGATTGCATAAAAGCTGATTATCATAATGGCATATCAGAATATACCCTTGATGCCTATAATAATTTTAGAGTCTTTGACAGCTAACTCTCACCCATTGCAATGATGGTGGGGAACCCATTTTGATACTCGACTCTCACGTCAACCCTAGCCGTCTGAACCCCTAATCCATCCTCCTGAAAATATCTTTCCCAACAGAATACTCTTGACATGTTGAGTATTATCATATTATTTTATCACTTAATATAAGTCTTTTACTAAGTGGTTTTACATTGAAAATGCTCTTAGTTTCACCACAATTAACCAGAGTAAGGTAACTACTAAATGTCCAGCTATACACTCGATACCCCTCTGGATACTTACGCTAAGCGAGCATCTACCCGAGCTATTTTCTTTGTGGCTGGTTTTGCTATGGGGCTTTGGGCTGCACTAGTGCCCTACGCGCAAAATCGTCTGAATTTTGACGCAGGTTCATTAGGGTTGCTGTTACTTTGTCTGGGAACAGGTTCACTGCTTGCCATGCTGTTCTCAGGAAGACTTATCGGCCTTTTTGGCTGTAGAAGTATTATGTTATTAGGCATCGTTCTGACTTGTCTATTCCTGCCGACCTTGGCAATTATTGATCAATTTTCTTTTATGGCATTATGCCTATTCTTTTTTGGTGCGGGTATTGGCCTGGCGGATGTTGCAGTGAATGTCCAAGGTTCACTGGTTGAACAATCCTCGGATAAACCCTTAATGTCAGGTTTCCATTGCCTATTTAGTATTGGCTCAATTGCCGGTGCAGGCGGTGGTGCAATACTATTTACACTGGGTTTAATGCCTCTAACGGTAACATTCATTGCCATTGTGGTCATTGCCATTATTACCACCACGGTTTTCAATGAATTAATCCCCTTTGGTGATAATAAAGAACCTACTGAGCCGGTAATAACAAAACCGAGGCCCAATTTCCGGCTCATATTAATGGCTCTGATGTGCATGATTTGTTTTATGGCAGAAGGCGCAGTATTAGATTGGAGTGGCGTTTTTCTGACGAACGATCGGGGACTTGATATAAAACATGCTGGCTGGGGATTTGCAATTTTTGGTGGGACGATGTCAATCATGCGTTTCACTGGGGACAAAGTGGTTAGTCTCTTGGGGCGCAAGCGAATACTGATTCTTAGCAGTCTCATTGCGATGATCGGCTATGCCGTTGCGGTCATTATACCCGACTGGAAGTTCACACTGCTTGGTTTTGCACTGGTCGGAATTGGGGCCGCTAATATTGTTCCGGTTCTGATCACACTCGCGGGCCAGGAAAAAGTTATGCCGGTAAATATGTCCGTTGCCCTGGTTGCAACCCTGGGTTATTTCGGTGTACTGGGCGGGCCAGCACTGATTGGTTTTATTGCCCATTTAACGGATCTTTATACTGCATTTGCCATTGTCGCACTAACGTTTCTTGTCATTGCCATCGGTGCGTTTAAGCTGAAATATAATGGCGATGAGCCTCTGCCTTAAGAGGAAATATTCAGAATAGGTTATTTGTTAAAAAATTCTCGCAAGAGAAAAAGAGTGACTGAGTATGGTAATTTTACCAGCTAGCAAATTTTTGCTAGCTTTTTTTTAGATAAATGACGCTGAGATATTTTCTATCAAACTAATATCTTCGATATGTTAAAGAGGGAAACAAAATGAGCATTAAAATCGTTGCCGTTGATATGGATGGAACCTTTCTTAACGACCAGATGAATTTTGATAGGAAACGGTTTAGCACACAATATTTACAACTTAAAAATAACGGAATAAAATTTGTCGTTGCCAGTGGTAACCAATATTATCAGCTCATTTCCTTTTTCCCAGACATTGCCCATGAAATCGCATTTGTCGCTGAAAATGGTGCCTATGTCAGCAATGAAGATACAGAGATTTTTTGCGGGGCACTTTCGGAGGAAGGGTGTGACAAAGTTCTAAAAACAATATTACGCATACCCCATCTGGATATCATTGTGTGTGGAAAGAACGGCGCTTGTATGCTCAGCTCATCAGGTAATACATTTTTCACCACCATGAGCAAATATTACCATCGACTTAAGATTATTGATGACTTCAGCCAAGTCGAGGAACCTGCATTTAAGTTCGCAATCAGTTTACCCGATGAAGAATTGGCGGACTTTATGAAGTTCATTGAGGTTGAATTAGCCGGTATTGTCACTCCCGTGTCCAGTGGGCATGGTTCAGTTGACCTGATAATACCCGGTGTACACAAAGCCAATGGTATTAAAATACTCCAAAATATATGGGGTGTGAAAGATGAAGAAGTGGTGACTTTTGGTGATGGCGGCAATGATATAGAGATGTTACAACATGCCGGTTTTGGATTTGCCATGGCGAACGCGCCAGATCGTATTAAAAAAATAGCGAAATATCAGACTGATTCGAATAATGACTCAGGCGTATTAAATGTCATTGATAAAATTTTAAGAAAAGAACCTCCGTTTGCATAAAGTTTTGGGTTTACCGCAGCTCATAGTCATAACACCTGTTCGCGCTCATTACGAACAGGTGTTATGAATTATAAGCCCCGAAAGAGGCTAAGTAAGTCTATAGTTTCAGAGCCGAGGGGCTCTCATCGATGGTAATATCAGCTGCCAAAGAAGTACGAGCACTGCGGCCGCGGCAAGGGCGATGCCGGCAGGCGCGAGCGATGGCAGCCCCCAAATATGGATGACCATACTGCCAATACTGGAGCCGAGCACAACTCCGGCATTGAAAGCTGCGATATTCATTCCCGAAGCCACATCCATAGCATTTGGCTGATACCTTTTGGCCAACATTAGGATTCGAGATTGCAACGGCGGAATTGCACCATAAGTTGTGAGTGTAGCGGTCAACTAAAACCGGACACGGAGTTAGGCACATTGCTGTAGTCGACGTTCATATCCATCCGGCGATATATTTCCCAGCCGATAATGCCGATGCTTCAGATGATAAAAGCTGTCGATATCATCGATTGTGTCTACAATATCCTCATTAAAGCGCAGCCTGTTATCAGACTGCGCTTATATCCCTCAACGAAAGAGTTTGGGTGTGATTAGAAGTTAAACTTCCCACCCAGAGAAGCAGCAATATCGGAGTAGCTGTTACCGCCAATCTGCCCTGAAACGCCGCCCTGAATGCTCAGCCGCTCCGTCAGCTTAGCTTCCACCCCCGTTTTGAGTTCTCCGACATTACGCGCCCCTTTGATGTGGTCATCCACACCGTCAATTCGCACACCGTACTGGTTGGTATTATGTACCCAGTTAGCCTCTACATAAGGCTGGAACTTGCGCTCAGTATTCCGATCTAACTCACTTTTCCCATTCAGATAGGCACGCAGACCCAACTTGGTCTGCACGTTATTATTGCCCAGCCCCTCCACATACGAACCCTGATTTTCCGTATGACCGTCAGCCTTAACACCCATCCAGATTGCCTGAGCGTGCGGCTGCAACCAAAGGGTGTTTTGGATTCCGTGGGCCGTCGTCCAGCTATTGACCAACCAGTCATAGCCTGTTTCAAGTGATGCGGTCAGACCCCGGCTGTCATATTTTTCCTCTGCCATTTCCTGGCCATTCACCTGATTCCTGAACCAGTTGTATTGCAGCCAACTGTCAGTATACAAACCGCCTTTCACTTGGTCGTTTGCATACCAAGAGCTATAGATCCCCGTGCTGTAACCCGTTATGGTATTACGCGAGCTGTAGCCCTTCCGGCTGTTATAGGTCTGGCCTCTGGCATTAGCATACCCCGCCATCACCCCCAGATTGAATTTGCCCAATGGTTCGGATGATACCTGCAACACGTCACCACCCAGTTGCAATACATAACGGTTGGTGTTGGTATTGTTCTGACCATCCGTCATCGATACCTTACTGCGCCCACCTTCGTTACGCATCCACATTGAGGTTGAACGCGTTTCACCGGTAACCAGATCCTCGTACTGTGTTTCTCCCGCACGATCATGCAAGCTCAGCGTAAACAGCGTATTCGCCGCCTGAAGGTTAGCTGCGTAGCTGGCGGCTTCAGGCCTTATCTGGTTGGTATAGCTATCCAGATACCAGTCATTCTCTTTTTTCACAAGAGAGTAGTCATATAACCCGGCGGTGATCCTGTTACCCTGCGTAAAGACAGCATCCGAGGTCCCCTGTACAGTAATCAGCTTGAGACCCTGAAGAGTTTGCCCGCCGCGGCCTTTTTCATTGACCATGTAGAGTGTACTTGTGCCGGAGGAATTCCCCAGTATTGTCAACTGGTCGGTCAGCGAGTTATCGTCTGCCAGTACTGCGCCCAAGGAAAGTGAGCTGCCCTGCCCGCCCACGTAATCGCCGTTAATTGTCAGGTTATTCCCTGCGCTGGTTGATGAGGGATTAAGAACCAAACTGCCACGGTTAGTGAGGTTGCCGTCGATGAATGAGGTAACATATTGCTGGTTTGACAATGCCAAGACACCGCTATTGTCTGCGTTCCCTAACAACCTGCTCAAGTGACTGAGCACCAGGGTTCCTACGTTCGAAAAACCATTCCCGGCCTGCCACGCCTGAGAATCCAGCAGCGTCAGTTTACTGCCGGCGTCGATATTTACTGCGGACACTCGGGCCTCAGCATCAGCTCTGACCTCTGAACTACCAGAGAACGTGATGCTACCGGTCCCGTAGATGTTATGACTCAGTTCACCATTTGTGTTCCAAAAATGCATCTTATCATTGTTAGTGATATCTCCGGTTCCCGCCGCGTTCACTCCCTGCAGGATCAGTGTGCCCGAATTCACAACGGTACCACCAGAATAGGCGTTATTTCCTGTCAGGATCAGTACACCATTGCCAGCCTGAACCACAGAGCCTGAGCCGGATATCACACCGCTGTAGGTCAGTGCATCGCTGCGGTTAAATGACAGTGAGCCGTTGTTGATGATATTCCCGGCCATTGCCCCGGTGGTGCCGCCGTTACCGACTTGCAGAGTACCTGCGCTGATGGTGGTATCGCCGGTAAAGGTGTTGTTACCGGTCAGTGTCAGCACGTCGTTGCCAGCCTTAACCACAGAACCTGAACCGGATATCACACCGCTGTAGGTCAGTGCATCGCTGCGGTTAAATGACAGTGAGCCGTTGTTGATGATATTCCCGGCCATTGCCCCGGTGGTGCCACCGTTACCGACTTGCAGAGTACCTGCGCTGATGGTGGTATCGCCGGTAAAGGTGTTGTTACCGGTCAGTGTCAGCACGTCGTTGCCAGCCTTAACCACAGAACCTGAACCGGATATCACGCCACCGTAGGCCAGTGCATCGCTGCGGTTAAATGACAGCGCACTGTTGTTAATAATATCCCCGGCCACTGACCCGGTAGTACTGCCGTTGCCAATTTGCAGGGTACCCGCGCTGATGGTGGTGCCACCGGCGTAGGTGTTGTCACCGGTCAATGTCAGCACGTCATTGCCCGCCTGACTCAGAGAACCTGAGCCGGATATCACGCCGCTGTAGGTCAGTGCATCGCTGCGGTTAAACACCAGCGTACTGTTATTGATAATATTCCCTGCCACTGACCCGGTAGTACCGCCGTTACCGATTTGCAGAGTACCCGCGCTGATGGTAGTACCGCCGGTAAAGGTGTTGTCACCGGTCAGCGTCAGCACGCCGATAGCTGCCTGATTCAGAGAACCTGAGCCAGATATCACGCCGCCGTAGGTCAGTGCATCGCTGCGGTTAAACACCAGCGTACTGTTATTGATAATATTCCCTGCCACTGACCCGGTAGTACCGCCGTTGCCAATTTGCAGGGTACCCGCGCTGATGGTGGTGCCACCAGCGTAGGTGTTGTCACCAGTCAATGCCAGCACGTCATTGCCCGCCTGACTCAGAGAACCTGAGCCAGATATCACGCCGCTGTAGATCAGTGTATCGCTGCGGTTAAATGACAGTGCGCTGTTGTTGATGATATTCCCGGTCATTGCCCCAGTGGTGCCGCCGTTACCGACTTGCAGAGTACCTGCGCTGATGGTGGTATCGCCGGTAAAGGTATTGTCAGCGGTCAGTGTCAGCACGTCGTTGCCGGCCTTAACCACAGAACCTGAACCGGATATCGCACCACCGTAGGTCAGTGCATCGCTGCGATTAAATGACAGCGCACTGTTGTTGATGATATCCCCGGCCACTGACCCGGTAGTACCGCCGTTGCCAATTTGCAGGGCACCCGCGCTGATGGTAGTAGTGCCGGTAAAGGTGTTGTCACCGGTCAATGTCAGCACGTCGTTGCCAAACTTAACCAGAGAACCTGAGCCGGATATCACGCCGCCGTAGGTCAGTGCATCGCTGCGGTTAAACGACAGCGCACTGTTGTTGGTAATATCTCCAACCACTGATCCGGTGGTGCCGCCGTTACCGATTTGCAGAGTACCCGCGTTGATGGTGGTGCCACCGGCGTAAGTATTGTTATTCGTGAGGATAAGCCCTGCAGCGCCTGTTTTGACCAGCGAACCCAGACCTGAGATTTGCCCCGTCGCGGTTAAATTAGCGTCCGTCTTAAGTGTTCCACTGGTATTCAGCAGCATGTCTCGTGCCGTACTGATTACAGCGGTATTCTCTAGAGTACCGCTGCCGAAAGTCAGCGCGCGCTCTGCTGCCCCGAGGTTGCTATCACTCGACACTGATAGGGTGCCAGCATTGATGTTCCATGCTGTGGCTTCCGTGGTTGAACCGCTCAGTGTCCAAGTGCTGTTACCGGTTTTTACATAGTTGCTGAAGCCATAATATTGCACATCACCGGTCCATGAGGATGGTGATGACGCCGCGAGACTGGCGACAGAAAAACTGCTGTTGGTATCTCCGCCTAGCACCAGCGTGTCCCCACCACTGCTAATCACATTGCCAACAAAACTGTAGCCGGATTCAAGGGTCAGGGTGTTATTCCCGCCGGAAAGTTCAATCGCGTTAGCCTGCGTCTTTCTGTCGCCCGCGAGCCCCCCAGCGATAATATTCGATGTCGTGATGGTGCTTGAGCCAGTAGATATAACAGCGACCCCGCCAGCACCATAAGTTCCTGCAGTACCATCGGCACCCGCCTGTCCCGCTGCCCCCATAGTGCCTCCGGGCGCACCCGCAAGGTCTGTGCTACCCGCAGCCCCACCGGTCGCTAAACCGGCTCCCCCGCCATTTCCACCTCGGATAATACCCTGGCTGACCAGCTCGAAATGACTCCCTGTCACGGCAATGCCGCCCGCTGCCCCATTCCCGGCAATACCACCGGCAGTTCCATCACCCCCATCGCCGGAATGACCGAAATTGTTTGCACCTTGCCCTCCCCGGCCACCTGCACCGCCGAGAGCGTTACCACCAGCCCCCCCCGCCCCACCAAAGATTGAGCCGTCATTGTTTACGCTGAACCCGCTCCCCACAATCGCGTTGCCACCCATTCCGCCATTTTGGGCAACCCCAGACAAACCAGCATCGCCCCCATTTCCGCCGTTGGCGTTGCTTCCCTGTACAGGCCAGCCGCCGTTACCGCCGTTACCGCCATTGGCATTACCACCAGCCCCCCCCGCACCGCCCGCAAGTAAGCTACCTGTGGTGATATTGAGGGTACCACCTGTTGCGGCCACGTCACCTGCACCACCTGATGTTGCGGTATTGGTGGCATCTCCACCGTTATTACCATTAGTCCCGGCATTAGTTGGGTTTCCAGCCGTGTTACCATTACTCCCTGTAGTCCCCTCCGCGCCGGAGGCATTAATACCGGAAGTTCCTGCCTGACCCTGTATGCAGTTAGCGTAAGTGGTGCCGTTTACGCTGCAGTCAGCCGCACGCACGGGGAATGTGGTGGCTCCAAATGCCAATGCGGCAGCGCAAGCAAGCACCATCGGATGAAGTCGAAACTGAGATAGTGCCGGTAAAATATTAGGTTTTCCATTTAAAACAATAACGGGGGTGCTGTTCATGGTTTTCCTTCAAGTTCAAGAATGGTGATTCATCGGTTAGGGCTGAAATCGTTAAGGTGGCATAGGCATGGAAATGTCCATCATGAATCCCACTCCAATTACCTGAGTAATGACGTAAATAATGTTTTCTACCTTTATTTAGATCTTTATCGGCAGGGGAAAGGAAATATTTAAGTAGGAGAGCTAAGTTAGAGGTGAATATTCGTGCGCAAATGTATGAGAATGCCGACAATCCCCTGCCAGAATGACTGGCCGGTGAGGTTTTACCTCGAACTAACCAAAGCAATTGAAATGATGCGGACGATACGGACTCAACGTGGCCAGATGTCCGAGAGTTAGAACCTTTCAGGCCCGGTATCAGCGCCTGTCAATTATGAAAAATGACAAGAAGTGATCCTGATAGAATACCCACTCCACGGGAGTAGTCAGCTATAGTGGAACGAACAGATGGGCTGTCAGTACCACCTACATGATTAACGCAAATACGCCTCTCAAGGTATTGCGTAGAGCAGGATATCAGCAGTGTATACATCATCCGCCAACGAACAGAATTGCGGTATACACGCGACGGCTTTAATAGTCGCTGGCGCGAAGCCAAAGATAAAGATAAATACCCTGAATTAGAGTTTGACTTCACTTTCCACGACTTAAAGGTTAAAGGCATCTCTGGCTTGAGCGGCTCTCTTTACGATAAACAAGCAATTTCAGGACACAAGAACGCTGCTCAAACCGCTCGCTACGATAGAAAAATAGCAATAGTTCCAGCTGTGGGAGATCAGTAGAGCGGGGATAATATTATGAAAGTATATTATGAAGCGAGATTTCAGGCACAAAAAAACCGCCTCTCGGCGGTTAACGACATACTCATACTACTTTGTTTTACTTAGATTTGTTTCCATGGTGCCCGGGGCGGGACTTGAACCCGCACAGCCATAAGCCGAGGGATTTTAAATCCCTTGTGTCTACCGATTTCACCACCCGGGCTCTGGAAAACTGGAGGCGCGTCCCGGAGTCGAACCGAGGTAGACGGATTTGCAATCCGTAGCATGGCCACTCTGCCAACGCGCCTTATTCTTCTTTGCCTTACTACTGAGGTTCGCTTATAGCCAACCTACTAATTTGGAGCGGGAAACGAGACTCGAACTCGCGACCCCGACCTTGGCAAGGTCGTGCTCTACCAACTGAGCTATTCCCGCAACATCAGAACTTACTGATTCTTTTGCTATCTTTCGACATTTTGTTGCTGCCGTCTGATGCGATGCATTCTACTTACCTGACGCGATGAGTCAATAAAATTATCTGACTAATTCGTTCGTTTGCTGCTTTTTCCGGCGCTTCGATCAAGGTTCGAGCAAATCTTTCCAGGCAGCGTTTAAATATTGAAACATTGACCAAAATGTCAGTACCGCAGCAATGTAGAGTAGAACAATGCTCGCAAGTTCAATATTGTGGTCAGGACGCCAAAGTAGACCGACTAATGAACCCATTTGAGCGGTTGTTTTTACCTTACCAATCCATGAAACCGCAACACTGCTGCGTTTGCCAATTTCAGCCATCCATTCTCGGAGAGAGGAAATGATAATTTCACGGGCAATCATGGTCGCTGCCGGTAAAGTAATCCACCAGACATGGTAATATTCAGCAACCAGCACTAATGCGATGGCCACCATAACTTTATCCGCCACGGGATCAAGAAAAGCCCCAAAACGGGTTGTTTGCTTCCAGCGGCGGGCTAAAAAGCCATCAAACCAGTCGGTTGCTGCTGCAAACACGAAAATGATGGCACAAACCATCGGAGCCCAGACGAATGGCAGGTAAAACGCCAAAACGAAGAATGGGATGAGTACAACACGAAACAGGGTAAGCCAAGTCGGTATATTCAATTGCATAATGCTACGATAACTATCTGGCTGGTGTGGATATTATGAGTATGGTGCAACATTAGCCTCAGTGTTTCAATGCATTGTAGATTTTTTCTGCCAATGCTTGTGAAATACTCGGCACTTTTGCAATTTCCTCGACGCTAGCATTAAGTAAAGGTTGCAGTCCGCCCATATACTTCAGCAGTATTTGCCGCCGTTTAGGGCCAACTCCCTCTATCATTTCTAATGCGCTAGTATTTTTTACTTTTGAACGACGCTGCCTATGCCCAGTTATTGCATGATTGTGAGAATCGTCACGAATATGTTGAATCAAATGTAATGCAGGAGAGTCCGGCGGTAATGAAAAGCCCTCCCCTTCAGCAGCCAGGAACAATGTTTCCAACCCCGCTTTTCGGTCACTTCCTTTGGCAACCCCAACTAATAACGGCTTTTGCTTGTCCCACGAAACATTGAGTGAAGCAAAAACGTCAAAAGCTTGGGATAACTGACCTTTACCGCCATCAATAAAGATAACGTCAGGGATCTTTTTATCATCTAATGCTTTGCCGTATCGGCGTTTCAGCACTTGAGACATAGCCGCATAATCATCACCCGGAGTGATACCACTAATATTGTAGCGTCTATATTCCGAACGTACAGGGCCATTTGCATCAAATACTACGCAAGATGCTACCGTCTGCTCTCCCATCGTATGGCTGATATCAAAACATTCCATCCGATTTATCTCATCAAGATTAAGAATCTTAGCCAACTCTTTCATACGTTGATGGATAGTTGACTGCTGCGATAAACGTGTCACCAGTGCTGTTGAAGCATTCGTCCGAGCAAGCTTGAGGTAGCGAGCACGATCACCACGAGGACGACTTTGGATCTGGATTTTTCTTCCCGCCAGTTCAGAAAGAGAAGATGCCAACAGATCCTTTTCCTCAAGTGTGAAATCTAACAAAATTTCACCAGGGAGCGTACGCCCCTGGCTTCCTTGTAAATAAAACTGCCCGACGAATGTCTGAACAACTTCACTCAATTCAGTTCCAGCAGGGACTTTCGGGAAATAACTTCGGCTTCCCAGAACCTTTCCCTGCCGGATAAATAACACGTGTACACAAGCTAATCCGGCATCAAACGCCACACCTATCACATCAAGATCTTCACTGTCGCCGGAAACAAACTGCTGCTCAGTAACACGTCTTACCGCTTGTATTTGATCACGAATACGCGCCGCATCTTCAAAATGAAGCAGTCGACTGGCATCTTCCATACGTGAAATCAATTGCGTCAATACTTGTTGATCTTTGCCCGAGAGGAACAGACGCACATAATCGACCTGACGCTGATACTCCTCTTCAGTCACTAATCCGGTAACACAGGGCCCAGAACAACGGCCAATTTGGTATTGCAAACAAGGCCGTGAGCGATTGCGATAAACACTATTTTCACATTGCCTAACAGGAAAAAGCTTCTGTAATAATGCTAAGGTTTCGCGAACAGCATAGGAATTCGGGAATGGCCCAAAATATTCCCCTTTTTCATGCTTTGCACCACGATGAATCGCCAGACGAGGATGCTTATCTGCACTGAGGAAAATGAGTGGGTACGATTTATCATCCCGCAACAACACATTGTAACGGGGCTGATAAAGTTTGATGTAATTATGCTCAAGCAAGAGCGCTTCCGTCTCCGTATGAGTGACGGTTACATCAATCTGGGCAATATTCTTAACTAAGGTTTCCGTTTTACGGCTCGCAACCTGAGCACGGAAATAGCTGGTCAGGCGCTTCTTAAGATCTTTTGCTTTGCCGACATAAATAACTGTTCCCGCCTTATCATACATGCGGTAAACACCAGGTTGACTGGTGACAGTTTTCAAAAACTCTTTAGAATCAAAACAATCAGTCACTATTTGATAACATCTCCGCGTTAAACAGCCCATGGCGGATAGCCAAGTGGGTTAATTCAACGTCACCACTAATATTAAGCTTACTAAACATCCGGTAACGGTAACTGTTCACCGTTTTTGGGCTCAGATGAAGTTGCTCCGATATCTCATTCACCTTTTGGCCTTTTGTTATCATGAGCATAATTTGTAACTCACGCTCAGACAAACAACTAAAAGGTGTTTCCGTCGGGGGTTCCAACTGCCCTAGCGCCATTTGTTGTGCAATATCTGAAGCTATGTAACGTTGCCCTGAATGGACAGCACGGATAGCAGTAACAACATCCTGAGGTGCAGCACCTTTACTTAAGTACCCACTTGCACCCGCCTGCATAACTTTTGCAGGTAATGGATTCTCAGTATGAATAGTCAACATGATAACTTTAGTATCCGGAGAGAAGCGTAAAATTTTACGTGTGGCTTCCAACCCGCCGATACCGGGCATATTCATATCCATCAATACGATATCAACAATATGGCTACGGCACCATTTTACCGCATCTTCGCCACACTGCATCTCATCCGCTACTTTGATACCCTTGATGTCTTCAAGAATGCGTCGTATCCCTGCGCGCACCAGTTCGTGGTCATCAACAAGAAGAACGCTAATCAAAGAAAATTCCCCAAAAATAAGGGAGTAACCTAATCACGCTTTACTTACAGTAATGATATTACTTGTTTTCGGGCAAACAATGAATACAGAATAATTGCAAATTCACATCTATATTGTTTGACAGATATTGTTTTCATCAACATTTTTACTATGTACATAAATTTTCAGGTGTATAAATTAATAACAAGATAAAAAAGAAAAGTTTTTTTAAGATTTTTCTTGGAGTTAGCCATTTGTTCATAAAAAAAATAATTTTCACCCTCAGAAAAATTATTTTTATGCAATAAAACCCAACATATTGATACAACTAACAATCAGATAGCTTTGTTCTATTTTTAAGTATAGGAATTATTCTTATTTTTTTATTTATTACTGATCTCTTATTCACTATGAAAATGAGTGGTTTTTGACATAAATTACCCGTTATCAGAAAAACGTGGATATTATGAACAAAATTAACTTAATTAAGTTTATACAACCAGCGCGAATAGGGGCATAGATTAACCGTGGTATTGACATAAATACCCTCTTGGTTCGTGCTACTCATTAGAGATTGCGCACATGTTATCAAAGCTAATCATCAGTTTATGGTATAATGCAATAACTGTTTAATAATGCCGCTTATGTTCACTGTCGTGCGGGCCTATCTGCATCACCTTGTCCACAAGCAAGTGACTACTTCAGGAAAAAAAATGAGTAATCCAGACTTTACCACTTCTGCTGACCCAGAAACTTTAGCCAATGAAGTTGCATGTTTGAAAGCGACTGTAACCCTGCTGCTTAAAGCGATCGGCCAAGCCGATGCGGGGAAAGTAATCTTAAATATCGAACGTTCCATTGCCGATATCAAAGACACTGCTCAAGCTGAAGTTTTCGCCAATACACTGGCTCAAATTAAAAGCGGCTATCGTCAATAACCACAGGTGATAACCAGTAGTCTCCCTATTCTGTCATACTGCCGATATAGAAAATTCTTTTCTTTCATTGAAATATACTCTATCGGCAGCTTATTTTATGGTCGTTCGAGACAATGATGAGCCTGTTACTCAAAGCATTAATCGGTGCCAGCGTTGTGGTCTTAATTGGAATATTATCGAAAACGCGTAATTACTATATTGCGGGCTTAATCCCATTGTTTCCAACATTTGCACTTATTGCGCATTATATTGTCGGCAGTGAAAGGAGCATCCAAGCATTACGCGTAACAATTGTTTTTGGCTTATGGGCAATCATTCCTTACTTTATCTATCTGATATCACTTTATTTTTTTCTTGACCATCTACGTTTACCCATTGCGTTAAGTGCGGCTGTTTTATGTTGGATTATTGCCGCCTGGCTACTCATATCAGCTTGGAGTCAATGGCACAGTTAGAACCTCGACTAATCAGCGTAATAACAACAAAATAAGGGCATGAATAGCCAGCATTATCACAGAAAAAGTTAGATTCAGATTACTGATTGACTTTGATCTCACTTCATCAGACGGCTCATCACTGACCTGAATTCTTCTGATTTTGTAAATCCAGTACCCACCAATCGCCACAAAAATTAGTGCTAACGATAGCGCTAACAGAGGGTAATCCCATACCAAATACTCGCTTAACCCTGCAATAACAAACCAAATAATGACGAAGACCATGATTAATCACCTAACATTTTGGGGTATATAAGGTTAACTCACATCATATTATTGCAAAAACTCTTTTTGCACCCAAAGACTCACACTCCCCCGACTCACTGGGAATACTGCCTCGCCAGAATTATCTGTAGTAATAATAGCCGGGTGATTACCTAAAAAATCACCAAACTCTTTATTGGCTAAGTTTTCCCCAAGCATGATGACTTTTTCATTTTCCGCACCATTAGAAAGAATAACAATACAACCGGGGTTTTCCTCTGTGCCAGCTCGCACAAAAGCGATACAATTCTTATCATCAAAATAGTCACTTTGTGCACCATGCGCGAAGCGCTTTCTAGCTTGAATTAACTTTTCCAACTCCGTAATGATTGGCATTTCTATTTGATAAGTCCCGCCGTCATCCCCGGTATCTTCATAATTAGCGCCGAATAAATCAGGATAAAATACGCATGGTATCCCCTGCTCACGAATTAAAATTAATGCGTATGCTAGCGGTTTAAACCAAGGCTCGACTGGCGCTTCTAGCGATTGGAGTGGTTGAGTGTCATGATTTGCCACCATAGTGATTGTATGCATTGGATCGGCTTCAATTAATGTCCCACTGAACACTTGTGTAAGATCAAAATCCTCACCTTGATTTGAGGCTTCGTGAAACTTGTGGTGTAAAGCGACATCAAACAGCATGGCCAAACCGTCTACTCGTTCCAGATATTGTTGTAACTTTGCAATATCAGGCGACCAGTATTCCGCAATAATCAGCAAATCATGATCTGCTTTATTTTGTACGTGCTGAATCCATTGTCTAAAGAACCATGCAGGAATATGCTTCACTGCATCCAAACGGAAACCATCAATGGGGAGCATTTCTAACAACCATTCTCCCCAATAATTTAGCTCTCCTATCACTGCGGGGTTACGAAAATCGATATCGGCTCCCATTAGATAATCAAAATTACCTAACTCATCATCAACCTCGGTTCCCCAACCCTCATTGCTATAATCATTTATAATCTTAAAAATACCTTCACCTGTCGGATCTTCAATATGGTCAACCCCATTCATGCACTGCTTATCCCAGATAAAGGAAGAATATTTTTTATTGCGGCCCGGAAAAGTAAATCGAGTATAAGCCTGGGCATCGATAACCTCATCATCAATGTCAGTACGGTTTTCAAGATTGACGTTATGGACACTCACTGGTTCTTTTTCATCAGCCCCCATTTTATGATTGAATACAACATCAAAAAGGATTTTGATATCCATTTCCTTTAATCGATTTATCGCATTCACGAGCCCTTCTTTATTTCCGTATTTTGTCGCCTGAGTTCCCTTCTGATCAAACTCACCTAAATCAAATAAGTCATAGGTATCATATCCGACAGAATATCCACCAGAAGCTCCTTTATAGGCAGGAGGAAGCCAAACATAATTAATCCCCAGTTGGCTAATATGTTCTGCTCGCTCAGCGACTTCCTGCCATAACTTACCTCCATCAGGATAATACCAATGAAAGAACTGAAAAATAGTGGGGTTTTTCATAGGCTTGGTGACTCCAATTGACCGTTCTCTCATAGTATGGCCCACTTTATAAAATTTGGGCTGGCGATAAGGTAATAGACTGTGTATTTCTTTTATTAATCGTCTAATGTAGGTCCTATCTGCTGTCTATTGGTGAGCTTAAATGTATATAGAGGATATCCCATTCGGGATCACAAATTGGTCCGCTGTTGATAAAACTGAGCATAGCGGAGATCAGGGAATTGCATATTGGCAAACTCAGAACTTTGGCAGCATCCGGGTTCGGATGGTGGAATACAGTGCGGGATACATTGCCGATCATTGGTGTTCCAAAGGGCATATCTTATTGTGTCTCGACGGTGAATTAAGCACAGAACTTGATGATGGGCGCATTTTTACATTAAAAGCGGGTATGAGTTATCAAGTTGCGGACCATGCCGAAGCACATCGTTCATCAACCCTATCCGGTGCTAAGCTTTTTATTGTCGATTGATTTAGGAACATTCAGATTTCTATTATTCTCCTATAACAGTGAGTTGTTCGTTGAAAGCTCACTTTTTGCTTAACTCGCGATATTTTTATAGGACAATATAAATAACATTTAAAGAGGAAGATCAATGACTCAAAATATTTATGATAATCAGGACTTTTTTTCAGGCTACGCCAAACTTAGCCGTTCAGTTGATGGATTGGATGGTGCTCCGGAGTGGTCGGCTATTTGCAAAATCCTACCGCCTTTACCTGAGCGTAAAATCGTAGACTTGGGCTGTGGTTATGGTTGGTTTTGTCGCTACGCACGTCTACAAGGTGCAGCAGAGGTTTTAGGGCTGGATGTTTCAGCGAAAATGTTAAACCGCGCTAAAGAAATGACTGATGATGAAAACATTATTTATCGCCAAGAAGATTTAGAAACGCTTCAACTACCAAAAAAAATGTACCATTTGGCGTATAGTTCTTTGACATTACACTATATCGAAGCCCTACCGGAGTTATTCAACACGGTTTTTAATACTTTGCTTCCCGGTGGTAGTTTCGTTTTTTCTGCAGAACATCCCATCTACACCTCACCGCGAGAACCAGGCTGGCTCATTGCAGATGATGGGCAAAAATCATGGCCAGTAAATAGCTATCAAGCTGAAGGGAAACGGGTAACAGACTGGTTGGCCGAAGGGGTTATCAAGCAACATAGGACATTAGGAACTTATATTAATCTTCTGATTAAACATGGTTTTGTTATTACACATTTAGATGAATGGGGCCCAACAACACAACAAATTACAGATTGTCCTGCATTGGATGAGGAAAAAGAGCGCCCAATGATATTTTTACTCTCCGCACAAAAACCAGCATAAACACAAATTCAAGCATTAATAAATACTTCTAAATTAGTTATCCGCGATCAGGGAGGTAACTCCCCCTGCGGTCTATTTAAAAAAACATCCACGAACACATCCCTATATATATGCTCCAAAATGGTGCTCACTCCCCAATATAGTGCTTTATTTTAATAGATAAATTTAAAGTTTCTCATCTTATCAACCAGTTAGATATGGCCCCAAAATTGCTTATTAACTGTAATAATACCAAAAGGGGGTAAATATGAACACAATGTCTGCGTTCTACTTACAATACACCGTATTTTTATTATTGATTGCTGGATTTATCCATTTTATTTTTCATTAATCACGAAAAGAGCCTCACAAAGGTGTGGATCTTTTTAATATGTTAAAGAAGTCAAAATAAGGTTTAAAAACAACTTGGATATTATATTTTAGCTTTCATTGTGTAATGAGTAGCATGACAGTCTATTGAGCCACTTTAGACGACTTAGCCATAATAAAAAAACAAGGTGAAAATTAAGTTAAAATGATAATGAAATGATATTTATTATTTTAATCGACGATGAGAGATAACTAGAATAAATATTTAGTAATCACGCCAAAGCATATCCCATGAAATAGATTTCAAATTAGAGGTTAATACTAAGTGATTGATTTTGTTGGTGGGTCGTGCAGGGTTCGAACCTGCGACCAATTGATTAAGAGTAAATCCAACAGGTTTTCAAAATCAACAATTTACTTATAAATCAGTTAGATAAAAAACGACAAAGTTCGATAAACTATGAGTTTTGCGAAGCTCTGCCGCCATTTTGTCGCCACATGCTAAAGCTATTTGATACTAAGGTGATGTGCAAAAATCCCAACTATTGGTAATCCATTTGTTGCACCCTTTACTTCTTTATCTACATCGTTCCCAAAATGAAAATGGATTCTTCCACCATCATGTGCAGAATACTTGAAATGCCATTCACAGCAAACAGTTTTATTAGCAATAATAATATTCCTTTCTTGCATCATTCTTTTTGCTTTTCTTGTTTTTGTTGATTCCGGTGAGATGTTAAAACCTCTCTTTTGAGCCTCTATCATACAAGTACTTGGGTCACTTATATAATCATTCAGTGCATGATCATTTAAATATGAGAGTGAGTTTATAACCCACTTTATCGGACTATCTTTTAATTTGAAATTATCTAATTTTATTTTATTTGTCCAATTAAAATATAATTTCGGGAAAATAACACTTGTAATTAATTGAAAATCATCATCACTGATTGAATTTATTTTGACTATTATATCCCTTATGCATACAATAGAATTTAAGGATTTATTAAAAATATTCATAGCTGTGTCATCCCACCAATCACTTTCCCCATATACCTCTGAGGTAATAACTGAAACATATTTATGCTTCAAAAGAAAGCAATGGAAGTCCTCATAAGCACTTAGATCTTCATTATTTACAATGCAATCATTTTTATCATATTTTTTAAATTTCCTATTTTGATATAATACGAACTTCATTGCTTCATCTCGAGCTATGCCTGCTTGCGGATAGAACAACTCAACATTATCTACGCCATTGTACTTCTTAGAAAGTAAATTTCTTGTGATGAATACGTCTACATGCTTATCAGGTAAGTGTGAACATAAGTTAGAATACCATTTTATTTTCTCAATATTTTCTTGAGCATTTAGAAAAATACTCGATAAGTGAACTTCGTCAATTACGAATGAAAAATTCATAAAATTTCCTACATCGATAATCTTGATAAGTTTTTATACATTTGGTCAAAAAAACCGTCGGGCCAATTCTCAATGCTGCCATCTTTCATAATTTTTATATCAGTAACTTCAGAAATACCATATTTATTCTTATTAAAAAATTTAACATTTACATCTTGGCTGCTTATTTTTTCTTCTTTAATTGCTATTCTGATACCATCTAAGAAATGATCACTATGTGTCTCAACTATTACTTGCACACCAGAAGCTGCAGCTCTAGTCACTAACTCTCCCATAGCTGTTTGGCCTCTAGGATGTAGGTGTGCCTCAGGATTCTCGATCAAAATAATAGGTGAATTAATTATATTTTGCTGAATCCAATTAGCCACTCTAGTATTAGACAATGACTCAACAGGGCCTTTTGATGACATAACTAATAAACTTAGAATAATAGGCAATGAATAACTAATACCAAAACCAGTATTAGTAGCTCTAAATGAGTCAACTTCTAGATGTGAAATATCATGATTATCTAAACGGTCAAATATTAATTTAACTCCAGGTGATATCTCTCCCATCCATGCCATAAGTTGGTGTTCCAATTTCCGACTTGAAATTGAAGCATGTAGTAAAGAGTCATTAATAATAATATCCTCAAAGTATTTATAATAATCAGCCACATACTCTCCACGCTCTCCAATAGTAAAACCTACTGTCCCTTCACTCATGATAGGGAGGTATGTTTGGGGTCCTAATCTATCAGCGCTGACATATTCAGCATTTTTAACAATTTCTCCACCACTATAACGATAAGTATTTTTATCTATAATAAGGCGATATTCATCATTTGACTTTGTATTCAGTTGGATAACAATAGGATTGTCTAATAAAGCAACGTTCGATTTAAGATCAGAGTACCCACCAAAACCTTTTAAAAAAGGAGAGTTTCCTTCTGACGCAGATAAAGTCATTCTAATAGACTGTATAACTGAACTTTTTCCGCTGCCATTCAAGCCACTTAATATTGTAAGGGGGCCTAAAGATATCGAGTTTTCAACAAATGATTTAAATGCATTTAAATCTACAGATGTAAAATAGGGCATTATATAAACTCCATTACCAATTTTTTCAACACGCTATATCGGAAGTTGGCTCCCCATGGACTACCACCTCTACGACTAATCGAGTTACTGAAATCTACATCATGGAAAAGATCAGAATACTTTGCTAAAAAAAATTCACTTTGGCTTTCTAAACATTTAAATTCAGTTTCATCTAACTCGGAGAGTATAATTAACCAAACCTCAAATAGTGATTTATTTATAGAAGTTTTCTTCCTTGCTCCAGCAACAGACTTTCTAAACGCATGAGATGAAAATAGCAAGTAGCTACGATATAGACCTAATTCAAATCTATATTTAATACTCGACAATGAAGCACAATCAAGATCACTAAATTCAGCTTCATTATTTAAATGCAGCATTGTATTTGATAAAAAATCATCTATATCGCCAGTAAACTTATCCCTACCTAATAAGCTAAAAGCTAAATAGCGCAAAATTAACTCTCGTCCAGCCATACGATTATCCTTAATCGTTCCACCAGTTACTTCAGTATAATATTCATTATTGCTAAGAACGCGTAAAAACTTTGTGGCAATGCCTTGGTAAAGTGCATTTCTTATCTCTTGATCTGATAATCGCATTCCACCAGTATTTATTCGTTTAAAAATATTCCTTTTGACATTATCTGGAGTTCCAGGGTTAATTACCGTAAATAGAAGTTCGGTTTCCATTATATTATTCACAACTCTAGCTGCTTTTGAGTCAAATAATAATTTATAAAAAGTTTTACTATTCAGTGACTCACCCCAAAACTCTAAATCTTGTAATTTAAATCCTTTCCCATCACCATCCTCTCCAAGAATAAAGTCTCTAATAGTAGAAAGCCTTTGTAATCCGTCAACAACCTCCCAGACACCATCATTATCTTCAGATACATAAAACATAGGTAATGGTATCTTTAATATCATGGACTCAATTAATAGACTTTTTCTCTTTTTATCCCATACTTCTTCACGTTGGAATTCCGGCGATAGTACTATCGTCGTATTCTTTAGACGTCTCAAAACAGTATCGAGTGACACTACTTTAGTTGTTAAAGATATAGAATCAGGATCAAATGGAGTTTTATTAGCATATTCTGGCATTTCTGGCTCAGATTCGACACCAGACCCAATCCCCTCGCTAGCGAGGTCATCTTCTAAAATTGATACTCTTGGTTTCATCTTATAAGTACCTTGGAATTATTAGGTAACTAATGGATTATATTGTAGAGCTGATTCAAAATGCTCTGGTGAAAAGTGGGCATATCTCATTGTCATCTTAATATCTGTATGCCCCAAAATCCGCTGTAATACAAGGATATTACCACCTTTCATCATGAAATGGCTGGCAAAAGTGTGGCGTAGAACATGTGAACACTGTCTATCTGGTAGTTTTATGTTCGTTCTCTTCAGTGCAGTGCGGAAGGCGGAATAGCATGAGGGGAATAAACGACCGGTCTTTTTGGGTAAAGAGTTAAATAATTCTTCACTGATTGGGATGCTTCGGTTGCGCTTCCCTTTGGTTTTTGTGTAAGTGACTTTATAGGGCATTACTTGCGTATGAGTCAGGCTTTCCGCTTCTGACCAACGTGCACCAGTGGCCAGACACAACCGCACAACGGTAGCCAACTCCGGTACTGTGCTGTTTTCACATTCTTTCAGGAGGTTAACTATTTGCTCTTTGGTCAGGAACGCCATTTCTTGCTCATGGGTTCGATACTGGCGTACACCACGAAGGGGATTGTCGTAGCGCCACTCACTCAGGCGGGAGAGTTCATTAAACATCGCCCGCATGTATGCCAATTCGATATTTAGCGTACGCGGTGTTACGCCTTTGGTACGAGTGCCGCGTAATATTTTCCCATTGAGCCGTTGTTCACGGTACTGAGAAAATGTTTTTGCGGTAAAATCTATGGCACGCGGATCACCAAGGTCACGGCACATATTGAGCAAAACCTGATGACGAGATTTGCCATCGCTCAAAGTGATGCCATGCGCCCGATGCCAAATTTCGATCAGCTCTGATAACAACCGCGTGTCCTGCTTTTCACCTAACCAAGGTTTGTTGTCTACCAGCTCCATCGTGAAGCGCTCAAATGCCAGTGCTTCACCTTTCGTCGCAAACTGCTTTCTTACTCGCTTCCCTTCCCTACCTGCCGGATAACACTCACAAATCCATTTCCCGGTATTCAACTTTCTTACTGCCATACGACGTACTTACACCTTCCTTAAAACACTATCTACTCGGGCTAAAACAGTTATCTCGTTCAACGCGCATTCAAATGGTATCTTTATCTCTGTTCCACTGACTCTCACTTTACCGACAGGGATAAGTTCTAGATTCCGGATACTAACTTTGCCTTCGATTTCTACTAGCCATGTCCCATCTGAGATGTCTTCAAATGAATAATCAACTAAACTAATCGCTTCATCCGAGACAATAATTTTTGGTTCAGTAAGTTCAGGTGATAGTAGTGAGTTATCCAATACCAGATGCCCATCTTCAACCAATTTACCTTTGATAATCTTGTATCGGGTTAGTGAGGTTATGTCGCCTTTTGCGTCATCGTACATTGGCCCCACCCCTGTAGCCAGCCACCGCAGGGAAACTCCGGTTTCCAGCGAACACCAGATAATCACCTGCGCCGGATAATAATCTCTACTCCACCACGTCCCAAAGGTACTGTTTGTAATACCCGTATGCTGTGAAAGCTCTGTTCTGGTTTTGAATCCATATGCCTCCAGAACTCGAGTCAACGCTTCACGACCACCATGATTGGGGTTGAATTTATTCATATGCATAATTTATGAAGGATAGAGTTTTTAATATTATTTACTTGGCTTCACATTTTCTTTAACACGCTATCTACACGGGCTAAAACAGTAATATCTGCCAATGCACACTCAAATGGCATCTTTAGCTCATTGCTGCTGACCCTTACTTTACCAACAGGAATAAGCTCTAAGTTTCTGATACTTGCTTTATGCTCAATCTCAACTAACCACGTCCCATCCGAAATATCTTCAAATGAGCAATCAACCAAATTGGTCACACCATCCGAGATGATAACTTTAGGCCGAGCCATTCCAACCGATAATAAAGAGTTATCTAAAACCAAATATCCATCTTCAAACAATTTACCATTGATAATTTTATAGCGGGCAACTGAGGTTATCTCGCCTTTTGCATCGTCGTACATTGGCCCCTCACCGAGAGAGAGCCAACGTAGTGAAACACCCGTTTCTAAAGCACAACCAATCAATAAGTTAGCCGGGTAAAAATCCCTTTTCCACCAAGTGGTTATAGTAGCAATGCTGATCCCTGTTTTTTCTGAAAGCTCAGTTCTCTTATTTAAACCGTAGGCTTTAATTACCCTTTGAATTGCAGATCGCCCACCACGTTTTGGAGCAAATATATTGTCACTTGTATAATTAGTCATAATCTAATCGCCATAAGTTGTATCGATCTTATGACCATCGACGTCTCACTAACTTGCCTGCCATAAATCGATCACGCTTTACTAATAACTCGTTCCACAATGCCAATGATCTTTATATCTGCCAGAGCACACTCAAATGGGGGTTTGATTTCTCCGCCACTAATTCGGACGCGACCAACCGGTACTAACTCCAAATCGCGAATACTCTTCATTCCTTCAATTTCAACCAACCATTTACCATCTAGCACAGTTTGAAATGACTTATTTACGATATAGGTACTATCTCCGCTATTGACAGCAATGAGATCATTTTGAGATTGAAGCAATGACTTGTCGAATAAAACAGCGCCAGTATCACTAAGTATCCCTTTGTCTAAACTGAATAAATTAATTTTCTGAATTTGACTGTCCGTATCTTCAAACATCTGGCCTTCCCCTGTAGCCAGCCATTGCAATGATGCCCCCGTTTCAAGTGAGCACCACACCATAACTTGTGCGGGGTAAAAATCGCGACGCCACCATGTATTGAGAGTGCTGTTACTAATTCCTGTGTAATCAGATAGTTCGGTTCTCGTTTTAAATCCATAGGCTTCCATGATTCGCTTCATGGCTTCTTGGCCACCTGAATTCGGATCATATCTGTCAGCATTTTTTTTATTCATTTAAACGTTCACCTATTGACAATGTTTTATATAAACATCATCATTCTCAAAAGTGTTCAAATAAGTATTTTTGTCGATTATCGTTTATCGAAACCATTGGGGATAATGCCTTATGAAACCAGTGATCTCAATCAATCTTGTAATTCCTAACCCCTACCTCCCTATTGAAGAGTTCTGCCGCCAGACTGGCCACGCGAAAACGACTGTGGTTGATATGGTTAGAGACGGCAGAATCACTATCAAACGTAAAGCCGATACCATCAGTGAGAAAACCGGTAAGCCCAAAACCAAATCTAAAATTGAAATCAACATGGTCGAACTGACCTTACGCGCACTTGCTGAGTCCAATTTTGATGTTCGTTTGAACGATAAACCATTACGGTAATTCTCCTGAATTATTGAGGTTAGCGCCATGTTTGCAAATGGAACTGACAAACACCCTCATTGGGATTCAGCCTTGCGACGCTTTGCCGATACTGTCGAGATAAAGCAAGTCGCCGAAACCATTGGCATGAATCCCCAGACACTGCGCAATAAGTTGAATCCGGCACAGCCGCACGAACTGACAACCGTGGAATTGCTGCGTATTACCCACGCCACGCAGAATTACACCCTGTTGGATGGTGCGTTAGCTGAACTGGGTCGTTTACCTTCACTGCCATTGGAAAATCCACAGAAAGCCACTGATATTCCAACTCAGGCTCTCAAAATCAGTTCAGCCGCAGGAGAATTGGCTGGCGAATCACTGCAATTAATATCCGGCAGCCGACTCACTAAAAAACGCAAAGACGCTATTGTCAGCCGCGCTAATAAAGCGGTCCGTGATCTGATGCTCTTTGCGTATGCCATTGAAGAGCGCTTTCACTCAATACCGGTTTTAACTACTACGGTCGATTTGATCCAAACCGGAAGCTTTTCCGGTCTTTCGTAGAAGGTCTGTAATATGCAAAACCCAATCTCAATTGCTCCATTACTCTGGCGTCAACAAGGCCACAATGCTGGCCACGTTGAGATTAAACACGGTAAAGGTAAGCCAGGCATTATTATTCGCCCTGATGGTCACCGTTGGGCACCACCACAAGGCACTTTTACTGATTCTCATCGGAGGATGGGTAAATGAGCATTCGCTGCGCTTTCGGTCCAGAACACCTTCGCGCAATGCCACTTCCTTTGCGTGCCGTTATCGGTAAACACTTTGCTGGCTCTCGCTGGCGGGATACCTGCAACTTTTACGACTCGATGCCAGAACGTTACCGGGCAACCGTCTGTTTTCATGCTGAACTGAAAAAACGCCACGCCCTACTCCAACTGGCGGAAATGGATAATAACGAGCGGCAACGCATCGTCAGTGCGTTGGATGAATTACGACATCACTTTGCTAAATATCGCAAACACGCCATTAGTAATGTCGCCTTTATTCAACGACTGCCTATCAGCGTGCGTAAAACATTATTTCTTCATGCTGGATTAAGTCACAAAGAGTTTAATCAACCGGCCAGTTATCTAGAAGAAAACGCTTGCCCGTGGCGGGAAACTTTAATAGCAGCATTACGTGAATTACTTAATTTATTCGAGGATGCGCCGGATATTTTAACTGCGGTTAAACCTGACGCTTATTTCAACTAATCATCGTATTTAAATTAATTGGCGTATGACCCGCCGGGTTGCCTACGCCCTGAATAAGGCCATGACCATGCACATGTATAAAACCATAGGACAAGATATGCATACCCGCGCCCTTGAACAGGCGCGCCAACACCAACTGAATCAAGCACGTAAGGAGGCTAAAGCCGATGCAGCTATCAGTTTCTCTTCATATTTAGACCGTCTCGCTACCCATGCCGCCAATCAACAACTTTCCAGCAATGAAATTGTTGAGTTGCTGCGTCAGGAATCCGAACAATTTCAACAGCGTGGTTTTGAGTGCCACCAGAGTGATTTTTAAGGAGATCTGAAATGCCCGATATGTTCGATCACTCTCAAGAGCTGCAACAGCTCCAGTTGGAACACCAGATAGCGGCAGCCAGAACCAACACCCTGATGCCATCCGCTTTTATATGCGCCGACTGTGATTCTCCAATTCCAGAAGCACGACGCGCCGCATTGCCGGGTGTGCAGTGCTGTGTCCACTGCCAGCAGATCCGTGAACTTAAAGCAGCACATTATCGCTCTATATAAAAATGGCCTATTTATCTTTTATCTCAAACAACAGGCAGTTATGTGTTTTAGCTGAGGACGTTGCCTTTATCTATCCGTCAATCGTAGAGGATGGGACCACATTTATTACGCTAACCAACGGTAAACAATTTAGGGCAAGGAATATTCAAGAGATGAGTATATGGCCTCATCAAGGAGGCCATTTTAAACAAACAAATCAAATAAGCCCTGATAATAAGGTTCTTAATTGATGAATCATGTTGTTAGGGGGCGCTTTGCCCCCTCGCCACCACCGCCATTTACGGTAAGTTGCCGCGAGACTTTCGTCGGCGCTTATCCGTGGAATGCACCACGCAAAGCCATAGGTCGTGAAAGACAACTTACCCGTGAAGAATACCTTCAGGGGCAAGCTGTTTTAAATAAAATCAACAGCCTGCCGTATTTCCTGCGCTCACTGTTTATCAGCCGCCATGCCAATCTACAAAAGCACCAAGGCCAATTAGCTGCTAATAAATATCTGGTCCTCAGCTTTATGCAGCTTATTTGGCCACGCATTCAAACCGTAAACCAAAAGCATGGTTTAAAACACGATATCGCCCTTGGCTTTTTAAGCGAGGAAGAGACTTATTTAAGTCTGCCAGGCATGAATGATAAAGAACTGGTTAGATTTGCAGGCCGTATTTCTGCACAGTTATTTTCTGCCTATGAAGAACTCAGCGATGCCTATATTGCTGAACATAATGGCGATAAAACGGCAGTATTCAGCGATAGCGCACAAACCAAACTCTATGGCCATATTACTGGCATGGCGCGGTCATTAAATGTTACCCCGCTACACTGGCGTAAATATCGTAAAGGTAAGTTAACCATGCGCCACGCTTTCTCCGCTATTGCCCGATTGGTCAATGATGAATGGTGGACGCGTCAGCTTAAATCTCTGCGCACCCGTTGGCGGGAAGCACTCTTAATTGCCGTCGGCGAAGTGAATCGCCACAAATCCGGTTATGCCAGCAAGCAGGCAATTAAAGATATTCAATCGCGCCGTTTGTCTAATATGGAATTTCTGAAATGCTGCGAACTGGAAAATGTTGATACCGGTGAACGTATCGATCTGATCGATAAAGTGCTAGCCAGTATCTCTAATCCAGAAATCCGCCGCATGGAATTGATGAATACCATCGCCGGTATTGAGAAATATGCCGCTAATATGCAACACGTCGGCATGTTTACTACCATCACAACCCCTTCCAAGTACCACCCAACTCGCGTGGTAGAGAATAATGAAAAAGATAAAGTCCTGTTTAATCACAAATGGGATAAAGAGGCATTTACGCCCAAAGATGGTCAGCGTTACCTGTGCAAAATCTGGAGCAAGATGCGCACAGCGTTCAAAGATAACGACCTGAAAGTTTACGGCATGCGCGTGGTCGAGCCTCACCACGATGGCACCCCTCACTGGCATATGATGCTGTTTTGTGAGCGCCAGCAACGCCGACAGGTGATCGATATCATGCGCCGTTATTCTCTGATGGAAGACGGTGACGAACGTGGCGCAGAAAAAAATCGCTTTGAATGCAAGCACATGAAAAAAGGTGGTGCGGCTGGTTATATCGCGAAATACATTGCCAAGAATATCGACGGTTATGCACTGGATGGCGAGCTGGATCATGAAACTGGCCAGCCGCTAACTGAAACCGCTGCTGCCGTCACCGCTTGGGCGGCAACGTGGCGCATCCCTCAATTCCACCCAATTGGCATTCCAACGATGGGAGCTTATCGCGAATGCCGCCGCATTCGTGGCCTGAGTCTTGCAGAAAGATTCGATGATCAGGTTGAAGCGGTACGTGCTGCCGCTGATGCCGGTGATTTTGCCGCGTACATCACTCAACAAGGTGGGGCCAACGTACCGCGCGCTCAGCAAACCATTCGGGTAGCCCGCAAGGTGGCCGAAGAACTCAACGCCTATGACGAAGAAGTACAAAAGGTCATCGGCATTTATGCCCCTCATCTCGGCGAATCTAAGATTTATGAAACCCGTTCAACCCAATGGCGTATTGTCGCCAAGGCCGTTGACGTTGAGCTTTTGACTTTAAAAAGCGCCTCTGGCGCGCCTCGGAGTTCTGTCAATAACTGTGGGTTCGATGCTGAAGTAACCACCGTTGAACCGACAGAATTGCCGCCTGAAAACACCTATTCACCGGTGAATACACCAATAGATTGGGATGATGAAGGCAATGTGCTGCTGATTAAGTCAATTTTGCGCGGACAAACTCCCACTATTAACTATAAACAGCGCCCATATAATCTGTATCACTGCCGCGAGGCCGCGCCTTCTGCCCGCCTGACACAAGAAGAACGGGCACGTTTGCCCAAAATTCGAGCCGAACTGACCGCTAAAGGTATCCAGCCTACACGGTGGGAACTGGAGGCACTGACACGCGGAGCCAAAATCCACTTTGGCGATCTGGTATTTCACTATCCACCGTTAGATACATGGGGAGACATGACTAAAGATTTATAGCTAAGTCGCCATATCCAAACAAAGTCTCATAAAAACATTGATGTACTTGACTAACGAAATCGCCCGAAACAATAATACTGTATATTTATACAGTAAATAAGGAGAGATAAATATGGAACACATTGAACAAATCTATCTTGCCCTGTCACGTATACAATTCATCGCTGAGATTTCCCTCACCGCGTGCTGCAAGCATGAAGAAATGGAAATGGCACTCTACCTAATCTCTGATTTAGCGGACGAATGCTTGCCAAATAATGGGCATGAAGAAGTGTTCTATAAGGCTTCACCAGACTGCACACGATGATTAAAAAATGTTTATCAGGAGTGAATCCCGAACGTGAAACTGGCGATATTCCAATAGTAAATTCATGTTTGCTAATATGTGCCTGCATTTTTCATCAGCATACGCAGAAAGGAATACCATGAATAACGTAATCGCTTTTTTGTCTCTGTCGCTTTTATTGATGGCCACATTAAACCGCCACTAGACGTATTCCGGGCCAAAAACAGTGACAAAGACCCAATCGTTAGCTCCCTTGATGGGATATAGGCCAAGCTTCGGTAAGTAACATGGGTACTTTGTCACTTTTTATCATTCAACTCATGACGCTATACCATAGAAAGTGGGGATTGATATGCATCAACTGCCTAGGGACATTCCCTAGTAGTATACCTTCAGAGTTTAAAACCCTATTTGGACCACCATAAACTACAGGTGATATCATCAATCATCTATAAATCTTGAGAATATGCAGCCAAATGATTTCACAATATGAATACGTCGTTCGCCAATTAGCTAGGACTAAAAACAAAAAACACGAGCAATATGTCGTTACTGGCATTGTGCATAAGCTAAATCGCGATGACATAAAATTTGTTACTCAACAGTACGTGAAAAGAGAATCAGGGCGAGCACTGACCGATCTTTATTTCCCAGCCATCAACCTACATATTGAGATCGATGAACCATTCCATCTCAAACAAGCCGAACACGATAATCTCCGAGAAGCCGATATTATCGATGCTACTGGCCATGAGGTTATTCGCATCTCAGTTGATGGTTCATTACGTCAGATGAACGAACGTATTGACGATTGTGTTGCTGCAATCAAGTCTAAGATCAGTGCATTAGGCGATTGCTTTGAGCCTTGGGATATGGATAAAGAGCTATCTATCGAACCTCATATTCGCAGAGGCTATATCGATGTGAAAGATAACGTAGCATTCCGCAGGATTACTGATGCCTGTAACTGTTTCGGACATAACTACAAGTTTCTCCAGAAGGCTGGAGCCAAACACCCCTACCATGACGATATACTTATCTGGTTGCCCAAACTTTTTGATAATGAGCACTGGAGCAATCAGATCTCTAATGATGAAAACGTCATTACTGAAATACCTAAGTCCGAAGACGCCCAAGCGGCTCACTTTGATAAATGGATGGCAGAAACGAGAAATAAACGTCTGGTTTTTGCAAAAGCCAAAGATAATTTAGGAATGACTCTTTACCGCTTTAAAGGGCTTTATGAGTTAAACCCCAAGAAAAGCAATCGTACCATAGGCCTATATTGGCAACGTATTTCTACTAGGGTGAAAACCTATCCATCACCGGCAAGAAACCCTGATTGAAACGGTAGATGCTATTCGCAACCCATGCATGCATTTAGCGCATGAATTTGCATGACGATCCGCTGCCAGATTTGAGCGCACCAAGCCAGTACTGGCGCGGATCTACCACGATCACGCAACTGCATGAAAAGTGCCCTATAAAGCGGGCAGGCGTGGCGGGGATACGATTGCGCGCGATGGGTTCTGAACTATGTATTTGTATCGGAAATAACACCATGAATAATACAATGAAAATCGATGGACACACTGCGGTCATCACTTTTGACCCTGATATGGAAATGTTCCGAGGCGAATTTATCGGCCTTAATGGTGGCGCTGACTTCTACGGTAATAGCGTGGATGAACTAAAAATGGAAGGCTCACATTCCCTGTCGGTCTTTTTGGATGAGTGCAAAAGAGACGGAATCAAGTCTTATAAATCCTATAGTGGCAAAATCGTTGTCGAGATAACACCTGAACGCCATCATGCTCTTATCCTTACTGCACTTGCTAGCGGCCACTCAATTAATGATTTGCTGTGCCAAGGTGCAGATATGGTCGTACAGAAGTATTCTTGATTAGTTAATCCACCAGAGCGCAGAAACAGACTTGCATGTAAATCCATACAGTATTAGTCTGTCCTATAATCCTATAAAATCTCCACCATCTTGTAGTAGGCAATGGTATCCATAATGAAGAAAATCCAAAAATTCAAAGTGATAGACCTATTTTGTGGTGCTGGGGGACTATCTGCTGGTTTTCTGAAAGGAAAACAAGCTAATTACTTTGAAAGCATTTTGGCTATCGACAATGATACAGCCGCAATCAAAACCTATAACGCTAATTTCGGCAACCATGGCGTCACTGCTAACATTGATGAATGGATTGAAGAAAATGAAATCCCGCAAGCAGATTTAGTTATTGGTGGGCCACCATGCCAAGGCTTTAGCCTGCTCAATAAAAAACGAGCAGGAGATCATCGCCGTGCCTTATGGGAACCCTATATGGATATCATCGAACAATCCTCCGCTTCCATTTTTGTCATGGAAAATGTGCAAGGGTTATTAAACAGCGAAGAGTTCGCCGATATTACCGCCAGAGCGAATGAACTTGGGTTTATCTTGCTCAATCCATCCCTACTCAATACCGCTGACTACGGTGTTCCGCAGACTCGTAAGCGAGTCATCGCCATAGGAGTCAAAGCAGAGTTGTTTGATATCAACCAACTCCCTGCTTTCCCTCCAACACCAACTCACTGTTCGCCCGATAAAAATAGTGCCTTGCCAGCATGGGTTACAGTCAAAGATGCTATTTCTGATTTACCTGAGCCGGAAGGAACAGAGATAAGAGATATTCCTGCACCGCTTAACTTACATTTTGGGCGAAACCCAACAGCGCTTTCCCAAGAAAGATATCGTGTCGTTCCTCCCGGTGGTAACAGGTTCGATTTGCAAAAGCATCGCCCTGATATAACGCCGGCTTGTTGGATTAAAAAAGCCTCTGGTGGAACGGATCTTTTTGGCAGACTGTGGTGGGATAGGCCATCAGTAACAATCAGAACTGAGTTTTTCAAACCAGAAAAAGGGCGTTATCTTCATCCGGAGAAACATCGTCCAATAACTCATCGTGAAGCCGCTCGTTTAATGAGTTTCCCGGATGATTTTATTTTTATTGGTTCCAAAACCGAAGTAGCAAGGCAAATTGGTAATGCGGTCCCCCCCTTATTTGCCCAAAAAATTGCAAATTATGTCCAAAATTTAATGGAATTAAGAATAAAAAATGGCGAGAAGATCTCAGAAAAGTACGCCGGAAAAGCTGCGTAAAGAACTGCTTGAGCTTATTACTGATTTTGAACACAAGCTGCTGGATGAGTCCTTGCGGGAGCAAGTCCGGGCCTTAGTTCCTGCTAACCATCTTTTGCGAGATTTAGGAAGCTCATTGATTGTCGGTGAAGATAGCAACTCAGCCAGAGATCGTATTCTTTCCTATCTAATTAGATATCCAAGACAAATCATTCTTGGCGATGAACTGATGGTTGTCGCTGGAATCAGTGAGTACGCAAGAAGAATTAGAGAGTTACGCGTTGAATTTGGCTGGGCGGTGCTCAGTGGCAAAATGTTGAAAGAAATTGTAGAACAGCAAGAAGTAACACTTGAGGAACTAAACGCGACTTCTCTTCAGGCTCTTAAAACCGATGTTTATACCTTAATCAACACTGAACAAGATAGAGAAGCTGCATTACGTTGGAACGAGGCAAATGAACTTCGTAAAAGCAAGATCTCTGTTAAAGATAAGATCTTGTTGTACTTGAGAAAAAACGTTGGTCGGGCTGTTTCTGGTGAAGAACTACGTTATCTCGCAAACGATAGTAAAGAATGGGCCAGAAGAACCAGAGAATTACATACAGAAGACGGTTGGCCAATCGCCACTAAAAACTCCGGTCGACCGGAGTTATCTGTTGGCGCTTATCTTCTGGAGCAAGATCGACAAGCCAAGCCACATGACAGAAAAATCCCTGACCCTGTGCGTGTTAAAGTTCTCGAAAGAGACCATCATTCATGCAGAAATTGTGGCTGGCAATATCAGCTTAAAAAACCGAACGATCCGAGATCATTGCTTGAACTCCATCATATAGAGCACCATGTTGATGGCGGCGAAAATACCGTTGAAAACCTGCTTACTCTCTGTAATGTTTGCCATGATGAGGTTCATAAGTTACAGACTCCCCCATCAGAGCTTTTGGCCTTATTAAACAAGCCGTTAAAAGATTGATTATTCAGGCATATAGAGATTTTAGTGAAAGGTTATGCATTTAAGGATCTAAAAACTAGAGCACTCAGTAAGCCTGAAGTTACACAAGCCTTCAATGAAGCAGATTATGAACTGGGACTCTTTCAGTCTCTCTATGATAAGTAGCGCGTAGGATACAAACATTATGTGTTACTGCATTAATTACCTCTAAATCTACCCCAACTCATACCCCCTAAACCCCACAACCTCCTCCCCTACCCACTCATTCACTTCTTTCATTCGTTCCTGCAACGGCATTAGCTCGTTGCGCACAAACACCTGACTGGCCTTTTCTATATCGCCAAATCCGCCGGTGTTATTGGGGATGATACCCATCATCTGCGGTGGTACGCGGTGGGCGCTGAGTAGGTCGTCGCGGCTGGCGTTTTTGATATTAAAAAAATCGTCTTTGGTGGCCACCTCGCTGAGTGGGACGATCTTGATACCGTCAGGTTTGCCATTTGGAGCATAGAAGAACAAGTTTTTAAAATTCCCCAACCCTTTGGTGCTGCGCATGGCGTTGCGTAATGTTTCTACGTCGGTATTACTTTGGGCCGCATCGGTGACATACATGATATAACCGGCATGTGCGCCGTTCTGGAAATACTTGCGACGAAATAACGTGGCTGATTCGTTCAGCCATGCTGAGTTGAGTGAACTGAGATATTCCGGCAAGCCGTAAAGTTCCTGATTAATATCCGGTTCAATCAGGTGAAATACCGTGCCTGGCTCAAAGCGATGCGGTTCGCGGAAAGATTGCACGAACCAATACACATCATCTTCTACTCCACGGCGGGTATATTTGGCCGGTGAACATTCCAACCGCATTAACTTGCCTAAGCGATTGAAGCGCTTCTCCAAAAAGGCATTGCCGAATACTAAGAAATCCAGTGCAAAGCGGCTAAATTGTTGGGCGCTGAGCAGCGGATGTGGGATAAAAGTGCTGGTCAGAATATTACGTTTCACATAAATCGGGGAGCTGTGATGTACCGCCGCACGCAGACTTTTGGCCAACCCGGTGAAACTGATCGGGGGCTCAATCCATTTGCCGTTACCGATGCATTCGGCGTAATCCAGAATGTCGCGACGATCCAGCACTGCGGAAGGTTCGCCAAAGCTAAACACTTCCATTGGTTGCTGCAGTTGCCGAGTTAGATTGGTTGATTTTACTGCCTTGCGGCCTTTGCGTTTGCTCATCAGTTAAAATCCAGAATTGAAGATTGGGCATAACCGCTACCGGCGGTTAGCGGCTCGTTAATCATCGCGTGCATCGCCGCCCATGCGATATCTGCATGACTGGCGTCTTCGCTGCGGCTGGCTTGGTAAGTGGCACGGCCACCGCTGGCAGTCATGGTTTTGCGGATAGCCATAAAAGATTGGGTGATATCGGTGTGGCCGGAGTCATACTCCAGCCGCCCACTGGTGATCAGGTCTTTGGCTTTCAGCACCAGCGCGGTTTTAATCTCCGGGCTGTAACGAATTTCCTGCACCGCCGGAAAAAACTCCCGCACCAGTTGATAGACGCCCTGCCCAATGCCCGTGGCGTCGATACCGATATATTCCACGCAGTATTTTTCAGTTAGGGTTTTGATGGATTCAGCTTGAGTGGCGAAGTCCATTCCCTTCCATTGATGGCGTTCCAAAATGCGGAATTTGCCGCCGGGTACCAGCGGTGGAGCCAATACCACGCAACCCGCACTGTCACCGGTGTGAGACGGGTCATAACCCAACCAAACCGCCCGATAACCAAAAGGTCGATAGGCGTAAGGATTAAAATCATCCCACTCCTCCAGACTATCGACCATGCAGCCCTGCAACTCTTCGAACGGGAATACCGAGGTTTTATCATCGACGAATTCGCACATCAGCAGGTTTTGATATTCCGCTGGGCTGTATTCCAGCGCAAGTTGGTCGAGGTCAAACAAGTTACAGCCGCCCGCCAGCGCATCTTCAACAGTGACAATCTGCCGCCACTGACCGTCGCCACACAGCGCACCGTGCATCAAATGGCTATGGCTGAGATCAACATAAATATGTTGTTCTTTGTTTTTACGCCCTTTATTAAACAGTTCGCCAGACCAAAACGGATAAGCGCTGTGGGCCAGACTGGATGGCGTGGAAAAATAGGTGGTACGCCATTTTTTGTGTAATGACATACCCGAAGCCACTTTGCGCAACTCCTGAAACTTCGGTATCCAAAAGTATTCATCGAGATACAGGTTGCCGGTGTAGCTCTGAGCGGTGCGGATATTAGTGCCGAGAAAGAACAGCCGCGCACCGTTGGCCAGCACCATCGGATCGCCTTTCAGGTCAACTTCTACCTGTCGGGCAAAATCAATAATGTAGTTTTTGAATACATGCGCCTGTGCTTTACTGGCTGACAGAAAGATCTGATTGCGCCCAGTGGTTAGTGCATCTATTAGTGCTTCACGGGCAAAGTAGAAGGTCGCGCCAATTTGGCGCGATTTAAGAATATTGCGAATACGATGCTGCAAGCCAGCCCGATACCAACCTTTCTGATATTCAAACGTAGTTTCCAGAAAAATATCATTCAGCGCTTCAATAGCCGCGTCGCTAAACACATTTTTCTCAACCGACTTACGTTCCCCTTTATTGCGGTTACGTACCTTCGGATTCAGATCGGCTTCATTGCCGGTTTGGTTGTAGCGGTTAACTCGTGCCAATCGCTCAATCTGGCGGCCTAGCAGGTCAATCTCTTTGTAGTCGCAACCCTCCTTGTTGTTCTTCATGATCAGTTGAATCAACCGCGCTTCCAGACTGCTCTCCACACGCGATACCGGGGAAACATCCTCCCAGGCATCCCGCTGTTTCCAGCTCTGCACGGTTGGTGCTTTCTGGTTCAGCAGCTCGGCAATCTGGCGCACAGAAAAGCCCTGCCAGTAAAGCAAAGCCGCCTGCCGCCGTGGATCACTGATAAGGGTAGTTGGGGTCGTCATCATGAGCGCAAGGCTACGAAAACGAGTTTGATTCTTCCTCAACTCACTGTTGTGTCAGTGATTAAAGGATTTAGAGTGGTGGCAGTGGGGATTGGGAGTCAGGAAACTAGCGCTGATTTAACTGACCCATTCACGGACTCCCATTATGGCTAAGAAAATTTCTAAGTTTTTCCGTATCGGTGTCGAAGGTGATACTTGCGATGGTCGTATTATCGACGGTAATGACATTCAGCAAATGGCCGATACCTTTGATCCGCGCGTCTATGGCTGCCGCATTAATCTGGAACACATTAAAGGTTTACTGCCTGACAGCCCTTTCCGCCGTTATGGTGATGTGGTTGAACTAAAAGCCGAGAAAATCAACGATGATTCCGCGCTAAACGGTAAGTGGGCGTTATATGCCAAGGTGGTGCCGACCGACGATCTGGTAGCAATGGTGCAAGCTCGACAAAAGGTTTACACCTCAATGGAGATTCGCCCGAATTTCTCCAACAGCGGTAAATGCTATCTGATTGGTTTGGCGGTGACTGATGACCCAGCCAGCTTGGGTACTGAAATGTTGGAATTCTGCGCCCGCGCCAAAACTAATCCACTGGCTGGTAAGAAACTGGAACCCACCGATCTGTTCTCTGTTGCCGTTGAGGCCGCGATTGAATTTGAAGAAATTCCTGAACCCGGAATCAGTCTACTTAGCCGGGTAAAAGAGCTGTTTAATCGCAAGCAATCCTCTGACGATGCCCGTTTTACTGATATCCACGCCGCTGTGACCACCGTAGCCGAACAGCTGCAAGTTCAGGCTGATGCTAACGAGCAGCGTTTTCAACAAATTGAGCAACAGATTGAAGCCAATCAGCAGCAACTTTCCCACCTGCGCGCCAGCCTCGACCAGAGCGAAAGCCTGATCCAACTGCGTCGCCCGATGGCCAACGGCGGTAATGGTGATGAAACCTTTCTGACTAACTGTTAATAACCAGACTGAGAGAGCCTCATGCGACCTAATACCCGAATCAAATTCAACGCTTACCTGACTCAGGTTGCCAAATTGAATGGCATTGAGGTGAGCGATGTGGCGAAGAAATTCAGCGTCGAGCCGTCGGTTACCCAAACCCTGATGACCCGAGTGCAGGAGTCATCCGAGTTTCTCAGCCGTATCAATATGGTGCCGGTGGCCGAGTTAACGGGTGAGAAAATCGGTATCGGCGTCACCGGTTCTATTGCCAGCACTACCGATACCGCGACTGGCGGCGAGCGTGAAACCGCTGACTTTGCCGCTCTTGAAGCCCGCCGTTATCAGTGTGAACAGATGAACTTTGATTTTCATATCCGCTATAACACGCTGGATCTGTGGGCGCGGTATCAGGATTTTCAACTGCGGCTACGTGATGCCATCGCCAAGCGTCAGGCATTGGATTACATCATGGCGGGCTTTAACGGAGTGAAACGTGCGGCTACCTCCAATCGTCAGCAAAACCCAATGCTGCAAGATGTAGCCGTAGGCTGGTTGCAAAAATACCGCAACGAAGCACCGCAACGGGTGATGGATAAAGTGACCGGTAAAGAGGGTGCGATAATTTCCAGCGTGATTCGTGTCGGCGAAAATGGCGACTATAAAAACCTCGATGCGCTGGTATTTGATGCCACCAATACCATGATTGACCCTTGGCATCAGGAAGACCCCGATTTAGTGGTGATCTGTGGCCGTGAGTTGTTAGTCGATAAATATTTCCCACTGATTAACCAAAAACAACCCAATAGCGAAATGCTGGCAGCGGATGTGATTGTCAGTCAGAAACGTATCGGCAACTTGCCAGCGGTGCGCGTGCCCTATTTCCCTGCCAACGCCATGTTAGTGACTCGTCTGGACAACCTATCGATCTATTTTATGGACGACAGCCACCGCCGCCATATCGAAGAAGTTGCCCGCCGCGATCGCATCGAAAACTACGAATCCATCAAACAGGATTATGTAGTGGAGGAATACGGCTGTGGCTGCCTGATTGAAAATATCCAACTATTGACTGAAACAAAAAACGAACATTCAGAAACTGGAGCCTAAACCATGTTAAGCCCCGCCAGACGGCACATGATGCGAGTTTTAGCGGCGGAGGCGGCGCAGCAAATTGATGAGCCGCTGCGCCATGCCAATGGCTATGAACTGATGCTACTAAAACTGGCTGAAGATATTCGCGCTCTAAAAAATGTGCATTCAATGGAGCGCAAAGCTGAACGCAAACGGGAAATGCTGCCCTATTACGCCCCTTGGGTGAGCGGAGTATTGAGCGAAGGTCGAGGTGCACAAGATGCGGTATTGATGACGGTTATGGTGTGGAAGCTGGATATTGGCGATATTGCCGGTGCGCTGGAGATTGCCCACTATGCCTTGCACCATCGCCTCGTGATGCCAGATCGCTATAAACGTTCTACGCCTTACTTATTGGCTGAAGATGTGGCCGATGCTGCCACTCGCGCCCACAGTGCGGGCCAGCCCGTCAATATCGGCCACCTGCTGGCCACAATGGAACTGACCGATGCCGAAGATATGCCAGATCAAGTGCGCGCCAAGCTACACAAAATCGCCGGTATCGTCCTGCGGGACAGTGGTAAAACCGAATCAGCCTTGGTACATCTCAGGCGCGCGTTACAGCTCAATAACCATTGCGGTGTGAAAAAAGATATTGAACGGTTGGAGAGCCAACTACGCAAAGCCAGCCGCTAACCAAACGCGCCCCGCGCCGGGCGGCACGCAAGCCGCGACAACATGCCAGATCAACGTTTGCGTCCACCGCCCTCTATTTTGAGGTTGTCATGACGACAGTGATTATTTCCCCAAAAGATAAGCAGCCACATGGCGGTACCGTAGTCATTCCGCCATCTGCACATGACGAGCCACTGATAAAGAACACATTCTTCTTTCCCGATATTGATCCGAAGCACGTTCGTGACCTGATGCGCCTTGAGCAAACCATCGCCCCAGCCCGGTTACGGGAGGCCATTAAAACCGGTATGGCAGAAACCAATGCGGAGTTACACGATTTTCGCGAGCAGCAAGTCGCCGCTGGGTTTAACCGCCTTATAGATGTGCCGTCAGATGAGGTCGATGGGGAGAATATCCGTGTTTTACATTATGTGCGCGCCGTTTGTGCAATGGCGACCGCGACCTTGTATGAACGTTATCGCGGCGTGGATGCCAGTGCCAAAGGCGACAAAAAAGCTGACAGCATCGACAGCACTATTGATGAGTTGTGGCGGGATATGCGCTGGTCGGTCTCGCGCATCCAAGATAAACCACGCTGTATTGTGGGCCACATCTGATGCAAATCATTGCGCAACAAGGCGATACCCTTGACCTCATTTGCGATCGATATTACGGGCGCACAGAGGGGGTATTTGAAACGGTGCTCGCCGCTAATCCAGGGCTGGCAGAACTTGGGGCGGTGCTACCGCATGGTACTCCCGTTGAGTTGCCAGATATTCAAACCTCACCTGTCACAGAGACTGTAAACCTGTGGGACTGACAATGGAGAAGATCAGCACATTTATTACTTACTGGTTATCAGTAGCACTTGCATGGTTCGGCACACAGACGCCAGATAGGTTTGCGCTCTATATCGGTGGGAGCTGTGCCATTTTTACCGCGCTGGTTAATTTCTGGTATCGCCGTAAAACCTTTAATTACCTCAGATCTATGGGGCTTAATGAAGGGGTGACCCGTGAACTCAATCGTTAAACGTTGCAGTGTCGGTGTAGTGCTGGCGTTGACGATATTGATGCCCGATTTTCATTTACTACATACCTCGCCGGAAGGTCTTGCCCTGATCGCAGACCTTGAGGGATGCCGTCTACGGCCCTATCAATGCAGCGCGGGAGTGTGGACATCAGGTATTGGTCACACTGCTGGCGTTGTGCCTAAAAGAGAGATTACCGAGCGTGATGCGGCGGAAAACTTAGTCGCTGATGTTCTCCATGTTGAACAACAACTGGCGGCTTGTGTGCCGGTAGACATGCCGCAGCCGATTTACGATGCACTTGTCAGTTTCTCGTTTAACGTCGGCACGGCAGCCGCCTGTCGCTCGACGCTAGTTTCGTATCTAAAACACCGACAATGGGAACAGGCATGTAATCAACTCTCTCGCTGGGTATATGTCAATGGAGTCAAAAGTAAAGGGCTGGAGAATCGCCGCCAGCGTGAACGTGCTTATTGTCTTAAGGGAACGCAATGAAAACACTCATCGTGTTGCTAATTCTGGCCGTGTTCGGTGTGCTATGGCTGCGTGACGAGAACGACAAATTAAGCCGGTCGCTTGAGGGAGCTAATCGTGTCACTAACGAGCAAAAAAGTACGATTAGCATGCTAAAAAATCAACTTAACGTTGCTGCCAACCGAGCTGAGAAAAATGAGAGAGCACAGGTTGCCCTGCGTCGGAAGCTTGATGCCGCCGGAAAACTGGCAGCACAGCGTGAACAAACCATCACAAGATTACTCAATGAAAACGAAACCTTTCGCCGCTGGTACCGCACTGATTTGCCTGATGTTGTGCGCCGGATGCACCGACGCCCCGCCTGTGCATCCGCCAGTCATTGTTTACAGCGGATGCCCGAGAGTCAGCCTTTGCCCGATGCCCGGCAGCGACCCGACAACTAACGGCGATTTGAGTGCCGATATTCGTCAGCTTGAGCATGCACTCGAACGTTGTGCGTTACAGGTTGAAATTGTTAAACAATGTCAGGATGAATTAGATGCTGAAACCCGACAATTTGCGCAAGACTCTCACTGATGCAGTGCCGGTGCTGCGTACCAATCCCGACATGCTGCGTTTATTCGTGGATAATGGCAAAATTGCCGCCACACTGGCCGCATCACTGTCATTTGAAAAACAGTACACTCTCAATGTGGTGGTGACGGATTTCACTGGCGATATTGATTTACTGCTGGTGCCGATAATGGCATGGCTACGTGAAAATCAGCCCGACATTATGACCACCGATGAAGGCCAGAAAAAAGGCTTTACGTGGTATACCGATATCAATAACGACAATAGCATTGATGTCAGTATCAACCTGTTACTGACCGAGCGTACCCTTGTCAGGGAGGTCGACAGCGCGTTACATGTGCAAAACATACCGGAGCCATCGCGACCAGAACCGATAACGCGACCGGCAGAAATGTGGGTTAATGGTGAACCAGTGAGTCAGTGGAATGAATGAATTTAAACCATTTGAAGATAAGTTGGCTGGTCTGATTGCTGCGCTATCACCCGCAAGCCGTCGCAGTATGACTGTCGAAATTGCGAAGAAGCTACGCCAACGTCAGCAGCAGCGAATCAAATCCCAAAAATCGCCGGATGGCACTCCCTATGCTCCGCGAAAGCGCCAACCGATCAAAGCGAAGAAAGGCCGAATTAAGCGGGAAATGTTCACAAAACTGCGTACCAACCGCTTTATGAAAGCCAAAGGCGATGACAATGCTGCCGTGGTGGAGTTTACCAGCAAGGTACAGCGTATCGCGCGGGTGCATCATTATGGGCTAAAGGATAAACCGGGTCGCAACAGTATCGCAGTGGAATATCCCGAGCGTAAATTACTCGGGTTTAATAATGGTGATACCGAACTGATAGAGGATGAAGTAATTAGAATGTTAAGTTAGTGCTCATTCAAAACGTCTTTCCTCATTGTTTTTAAAATCAATAAACTTATTGTTAGTATCAAAGTAAATCACATAACCAAGAGTTAAAAATGACGTAATTATAAAGAGCAATACAATTAGTATCATCGCCGCAATGAATGACGAATTGTTATTTTCTATTGCGGTCATTAGTTCTCTTTTCTCTGCGGGATCTTTTGTAAGAAGGTAGCCACATGCTGATATTAGAATTCTCTTATTTGTAGCGGTTGTAAGTTCCCTGCATTGTTTCGCGTTGAAATATTCATTGCTTTCGGGGTCGTAAACATAGATTTCGGAGATAAGGGCGCGTTCACTGCCTGCATTAAACGAAGCATAATTATATTTGTATGTTCTTACCGAGTTGCAAACTATAAGAATGGATGCAAAAAAAAGTAAAACTAACGCTACATAGAGAACAATTTCAGCTTTGCCATGTTTGAATTTTCCTATTGGAGGAGCAAAGGAAAGAAATCTGAAGTTTTTTTCAGATAGAATTCCTTTGCTTATGGCTTTAGATACCAGCCTCGCGTCTTTCTTGTTGAGAACATTGATGCCGTGGTAAAGCCGAAGTAATTGCAAGTCTAGGAAGTCGCCATCCAGATTTTTTATAATTCTGTCAGTAAAGTCGACTTTAAGCGGTTTAGATATTAATCGGAGTAGATAGCCAATGCCTCCCGACACAACAAGATACAAAATAATAATCAACCAAAATATTTTATAAAGACCATCAATTCCACTGCCAATAAAATCAAACATTTTGGATTCCTTTTCAAATTATTCAGCTTTCAAAACGCCGTAACGACAACCTGTTGTGTAGTTTACTGCCCAATGGCATCACGTTGCCATCGAATGACCACACCGGCATCCTCTCCGTTATGAACACACTCGCAAATATTCAAGAACTTGCCCGCATGCTGCGCAATATGATCCGCACTGGCGTGATTGTCGAAACCGACCTGATTGCTGGCCGCTGCCGTGTGCAAACGGGGGGTATTTATACCGACTGGCTCCAGTGGCTGACTCACCGCGCTGGACGTTCTTGCACATGGTGGGCACCCTCGGTGGATGAGCAGGTATTAATTCTGGCGGTCGGTGGTGAGCTTGATACGGCTTTTGTGCTGCCGGGGATTTTTTCCGACGACCATCCTGCACCGTCTGCCTCGGCGGATGCCTATCACGTTACTTTTCCCGATGGTGCTGTGATTGAGTACGAACCGGAGAGCAGTGCGTTAACCGTCAGCGGCATTAAAACCGCCGATATCACCGCATCGCAAACTCTTATTGCCTCCGTGCCAGAGGTACGGGTTAGCGCATCAACCCGCATTACTCTCGACTCGCCCGAAGTAATTTGCACCAATACGCTGATTGCTGGCTCACTGGAGGTACAAAAAGGCTGCAAGATGAGCGGCAATATTGAACATAGCGGCGGTTCATTGTCGTCAAACGGCAAAGTGTTGCATACCCACCAACACCCAGGCGACAGCGGCGGCACAACAGGAGCGCCACTATGACTGCAGGTTACATCGGTATCAGTCGCACTACTGGTCGGGCGATTACCGATACGGAGCATATTCGTCAAAGTGTGAATGATATTTTGCTTACGCCCATTGGTTCGCGTGTGATGCGCCGTGATTATGGTTCGTTGCTGTCTTCAATGATTGACCAGCCACAAACTCCCGCCCTTGAACTGCAAATCAAGGTGGCTTGTTACATGGCGATCCTCAAATGGGAACCGCGCGTAAAGTTGACCTCGGTGACCACAGAACACCGGTTTAACGGTCAGATGGTGGTCAACTTGACTGGCCAACACGCTGAAACGGGCGAAAATCTTTTGTTAACCCTTCCTGTGAGTTGAAACCATGCCGATTATCGACCTGAACCAGCTCCCCGCGCCGGATGTGGTAGAGAAGCTTGATTTCGAAACCATCCTCACCGAGCGCAAAGCGACACTGATTTCTCTGTTCCCCGAAGAACAGCAGGAAGCCGTTGCACGCACGCTAGCACTGGAGTCAGAACCGCTGACCAAACTCCTTGAAGAAAATGCTTACCGTGAGGTTATCTGGCGTCAGCGAGTCAACGAAGCGGCCCGCGCCAATATGCTGGCCTATGCCGTTGGTCATGATCTTGACGTGATGGCGGCAAACAACAATACCGAGCGGCTTACTATCACCCCGGCAGATAACACCACAATTCCACCCACACCGGCAGTGATGGAGTCTGACACCGATTTGCGTCTGCGAGCACAGCAGGCATTCGAGGGGCTGAGTGTGGCGGGGCCGGTCGGGGCTTATGAGTATCATGGTCGCAGCGCTGACGGGCGTGTTGCGGATATTTCTGTCGTCAGTCCTACCCCTGCTTGTGTGACGATTACTGTGCTATCACGTGAGGGTGACGGCACCGCTAATTCTGATCTACTGGCTGCTGTAGAAAAATCGCTCAATGCTGATGACATGCGCCCGGTGGGCGACCGTGTAACAGTACAGAGCGCCAAGATTGTGCCATATCAGATTAATGCGACGTTATATTTTTACCCCGGCCCCGAGCAAGAACCCGTTATACAAGCGGCAGAACAGCAACTCAAAACCTATATCAGCTTGCAGCATCGGATCGGGAGGGATATTCGCCTGTCGGCCATCCATGCCGCACTTCACGTCGAAGGAGTGCAGCGTGTGGAACTGGCTTCGCCAGCCCATGACATGGTGCTCGATAAATACCAGGCATCTTATTGCACTGAATACACGATCACCGTAGGGGGGACGGATGAGTGATAATCGTTTGTTGCCCGTGGGCTCATCGGCGCTGGAAGTCGCCACCGTAATGGCTGCGGCTGAAATTACCCGAGTGCCAGTGCCACTACGTACATTGGGGGATCCGCAGCGATGTCCTGTCGCACTGTTATCTTATTTGGCGTGGGCGCTGTCGGTTGACCGGTGGGATTTTAACTGGCCGGAAGCGACTAAGCGCCATGTTATTGCATCCTCATTTTTTATCCATCAACACAAAGGCACTATCAGTGCATTGCGGCGGGCGGTGGAACCGCTTGGCTATCTGATTGAAGTTAAAGAGTGGTGGCAGCTTAACGAGGAACCCGGCACTTTTCGCCTCGTTATTGGAGTGCTCGACAGTGGTATTACTGACGAAATGTATCAGGTGCTCGAGCTTTTAATTAATGATGCCAAACCAGCAAGCCGCCACCTAATAGGCCTTAATATCAGTCTAAGTTCAAGCGGTAGCCTATTTGTCGGTGCAAGTTGTTATCACGGTGAAACGCTGACCATCTACCCCTATATAGCGGATGAAATCACCGTCGGGGGCGAGTTCTTCCCAGCTTCAGCTATACATTTAATTGACTCACTGAACGTGTAAACCAATGACTACGAAATATTTTGCAATTTTGACTAATCAGGGTGCGGCCCGGTTGGCCAATGCAGCAGCATTAGGGACAACGTTAAAAATTACCCATATGTCTGTCGGGGATGGTGGCGGAAAGGCTGTAACGCCAAATCCAGAACAAACAACGCTAATAAATGAAGTCAGGCGAGGCGTAGTTAATATGCTCTCAATTGACCCGCAAAATATAAATCAGATAATTGTCGAGCAGGTTATTCCCGAAAATGAGGGCGGCTGGTTTATTCGTGAAATCGGTCTGTTTGACAGTGAAGGATTGTTAATTGCCGTCGCAAACTGCCCTGAAACATACAAGCCATTGTTACAGGAGGGGAGTGGCCGAACTCAAACCATTCGAATGATTTTAATTGTTTCCAGCACCAGTGCGATGGAGTTAAAAGTTGATCCGTCAGTGGTGCTGGCAACTCGCCAATATGTTGATAATAAAATCATTGAAGTTAAACAGTACGCCGATACTTTACATCAAAAACATATTGATGCTGCTAATCCGCATAACCAATATGCATTCAAACACAGCCCAGCTTTGACGGGAAGACCAACAGCACCCACGCCAGAACAAGACAGCAATAATCAGCAAATAGCGACCACTGGATTTGTACGTACATGGATTAGCATTCTGAAAGGTAACGTTCCTGTTGAATTTGGCACCCTAAAGGCATTAGCGGACTCTCTTAGTACTAAGTTGGCAAAAGGCAGTAATGGCGCTGATATTCCCGATAAACCACGTTTTGTCGATAACCTTGGCTTGCGAGATACCGTCAATAAAGCGACAGGTGCACTGCAAAAAAGCCAGAACGGCGCTGATATCCCCAATAAACCATTGTTTACTCGTAATATTGGGGTTTACAACAAAGCTGAAAGTGATGCCCGTTATTTACGCGTGCCAGATAATTTACCTGTCGGTATTCCACTGCCGTGGCCGTTAGCTACACCGCCAACAGGTTGGATAATTTGTAATGGTCAGCCATTTGATAAAGCGCGATGCCCTCAATTGGCAAAGGCCTATCCAAACGGCGTATTGCCTGATTTGCGCGGCGTATTTATCCGTGGCTGGGACAATGGGCGAAACCTTGATGGTGGACGTACATTGCTCAGTTTTCAGGGAGATGCCATCAGGAACATTACTGGGTATTACGTTCAAAGGTTGGCCGGTAACTCATATTGGACTGACTGTGGGGGAGCGTTCTATCAGGAAGGTAAAGCTTTTGGACACAATGCTATTAATGATGGTGGTAATGGAGCAACAACCAAGAAATTTGACGCTTCCCGCGTCGTCCCAACAGCCAAAGAAAACCGTCCAGTTAATATGGCGTTTAACTACATTGTGAGGGCTGCATAATTATGGCTTTTGTCATGTCTGACAAAGAACAGATTGTTACTGTTTTTAATTATCATTATGAGACTAAAGAATTTGTTGGGGAAAGTGATTACTATATTGCTCCCTATACTGGGCTACCCGCATCCTGCACGGAGATAAAACCTTTGCTCGCCAGAAAGGGATATGCAGTTATTTTTAATGAAGAAACCCAGCGATGGGAATATGTCGAAGACCGTCGCGAAACCGAGGTTTACAACACGCAAACCGGTGAGCCACAAACCATCAATCAGCTTGGTTCGCTGCCAGAAAACACCACCCTACTGGCCCCCACCAGTCCATTTGACCGTTGGAATGGCACTAAATGGGTTAAAGACAGTGAGGCGGAAAAACAATATTACTTAGCCGAAGCAAGGCAAAGGAAAAGTATTTTGCTGGACGATGCCAATACTCAAATTGAAATTCTCAAAGACAGTATTGAGTTTGATATGTCCACCCCAACCGCCGAAACTGAGTTAGTAGCATGGCGTAAATATCGCGTTCAGCTTAATCAGCTAGATATATCAGCGGCACCGGGTATTGATTGGCCGAAAAAACCGGCGTAATTCAGGCGAGCGCTCGCCCGCTTACTCCTCTGACAAACTCACGTTTTATTGAGTTCTGTATTTTAGTACACAAAGGTTAAGATAACGATATGTTTATTTTAATAAGTTAATTATGACATAAGAGGAAATGAACCTGTAGCTTCGAAGAAGCTTTGGGGTATATAGTTATTTATTTTATTCTCATAACAATACTCGATTAGCTGTTTTTTACTGGTGACATTAATTTTCCCGTAAATATTCTGAATTATGTTACAGATTGTCCTCGGTGATAAATGTATTTTTTTTGATATCTCCTTGCTGGTAAATGATTGCATGATATAAAAAATAACTTCCCACTCTCGTTTTGAAAACAATTCAGATGGAGGTGTGAATACAAGTGAAGTTGGGATTTTTATTTTATACAAATTCTTTAGTAATAGATTATCGACCGGTCTTCCATGGAAAATCGTTCCTTGTGAAATGCCGTCTTTATCTATTAAAGGATACTTATCAAAAAACCAAGCTTGAAAATAGGTTTGCCCGTCAAAAGCATGTATTTCAATCGATGTTATACGGTCTTGCAATAGCTCGACTTTGCGATCATGCTGTTGAAAATCTGTTTGAAATTCAGCGGTAGGTGCTGGGAGTTCTCCATCAAATCGTCCTTCAACGCAAAATTTGTTTGGTAATGCCAATAAGGCTTTGTATTTATCATTTGCATAAATAAACTTTGATTGATTATCTTTTGCCCCCCAAGGCTCAGAACTGAGTTTCCAAAAATGTATTAATAACTTGAGTGAGTCGTATAGGGATTTATTCATTCAATTCACCTTTTAGTGTCGTAATTATATTTTAATTATTAATTAAATAGGTAATAATTCATCTTACTTCCATATTTAAGTCGTGATTGTTTAATTATTAAATAGCGGCTACCATCAGCTGTCTAGGTCATTTTTTACTCTACTAACAAAAAGGATTTTTAGCATGATAATTTTTTCAAATTTTGGTGGTAATAAAATAAAAGAAGACCACGTAGTGGGTATATCAATTATAGAAATGTTTAAGAAAAAGGGTTTACAGGCCTATGGTACAATAATTGATCAAGGAAAGTATGTCGGCTGCCATAGTCATACTGAGGGTGAAGAATGGTATATCATCCTTTCGGGAGAGGGCTCTATTTGGACAGCAGATGTTATAGAGGGTATTTTAAAAAATCACCGAGAGGATAAATTTAGCAAAGGTTCTGTATTTTGCATTTATCCCAATACTGCACATCAACTCACCGCGAAAACAACGGTAGAGTTCGTATTTTTATGCCCAGAATCGCATATTACCGATGACAGATATATGTTTGAAAATATTTTTAGGTAATAGGGGCGGAGGTCCACGCATAAAAACCCTTTCCGGATAAGTGCGGCTTCGACTTTGCATGTCTGATGATTTTGTCACTGCCTGCTGTTGTGCCAGACCTTAGCCAACCCGGATAAATAGCACCTTTTAAAGACTAACCGGACAATAACACTCATCTCTTAACCACGGAGTTAAACGGATGAGTGACTATCACCACGGCGTACAGGTCATCGAAATCAACGACGGTACCCGTGTCATTTCTACTGTCTCAACCGCGATTGTTGGTATGGTCTGCACGGCCAGCGATGCAGATGCAGCAACATTTCCCCTCAATGAGCCGGTGTTAATTACCAATGTACAGAGCGCCATCGCCAAAGCCGGTAAAAAAGGCACATTGGCCGCAGCATTACAGGCTATTGCCGATCAGTCGAAACCCGTCATTGTTGTTGTGCGTGTGGAGGAGGGTTCCGGCGATGATGAAGAAGCCAAACTCGCGCAGACAGTTTCCAACATCATTGGCACCACTGATGAAAACGGTAAATATACTGGCCTGAAAGCCCTGCTTACCGCCGAGGCAGTCACCGGTGTTAAGCCCCGCATTCTTGGGGTGCCGGGGCTGGACACCAAAGAGGTCGCCGTAGCACTTGCATCCACTTGCCAGAAGTTACGCGCATTTGGTTATGTCAGCGCGTGGGACTGTAAGACTGTTTCCGAAGCGAAAGCCTATCGCGAGAATTTCAGCCAGCGTGAGCTGATGGTGATCTGGCCGGATTTTCTGGCATGGAACACTGCGACTAACACGACAGCTATTGCCTACGCCACCGCTCGCGCACTCGGTCTGCGTGCCAAGATCGACCAAGAACAGGGCTGGCACAAAACGCTGTCTAACGTCGGCGTCAATGGCGTCACCGGTATCAGCGCCTCGGTATTCTGGGATTTACAAGAACCGGGTACTGATGCCGACCTGCTCAATGAATCCGGTATCACCACGCTAATCCGCAAAGATGGTTTCCGTTTTTGGGGTAACCGTACCTGCTCGGATGACCCGCTATTCCTGTTTGAGAACTATACCCGCACCGCACAGGTTATCGCCGATACCCTAGCCGAGGGGCATAGGTGGGCGGTGGATAAACCTGTCACCACCACACTAATTCGCGACATCGTGGATGGCATCAATGCCAAGTTTCGCGAGCTGAAAACTAACGGCTATATCGTCGATGCAAGCTGCTGGTTTGATGAAGATGCCAATAACGCCGAAACCCTGAAAGCCGGAAAACTGTATATCGATTATGACTATACGCCGGTACCGCCACTAGAAAACCTGACCTTACGCCAGCGTATCACCGATAAGTATCTGGCAAATCTGGTCTCCTCGGTTAACAGCAAGTAAGGAGCCTGAACAATGGCAATGCCACGCAAACTGAAAATGATGAATGTGTTCCTGAATGGCTACAATTATCAGGGCGTCGCCAAGTCAATTACATTACCCAAACTGACCCGTAAGCTCGAAAACTATCGCGGTGCGGGCATGAATGGCTGTGCTCCGGTCGATCTCGGTTTGGATGATGATGCTCTGTCAATGGAATGGTCGCTTGGTGGTTTCCCTGATGCGGTTATCTGGGAGTTGTATGCTGCCACTGGTATAAATGCGGTACCGATTCGTTTTTCTGGCTCTTACCAGCGCGATGATAGCGGCGAAACGGTGGCCGTCGAAGTCGTGATGCGGGGCCGCCAGAAAGAGATCGACACCGGCGAAGGCAAAGAGGGAGAGGATACTGAAGCGAAAATCTCGGTGGTCTGCACTTACTTCAAGCTGACGCTGGATGGTAAAGAATTGGTCGAAATAGACACCCTTAATCTGATTGAGAAGGTGAATGGCGTCGACCGCCTCGAGCAACATCGCCGCAATATCGGCCTGTAATCTTTACCCGGTCAGTCAGGCTGGTCGGTTTCCCCTGAAACTAAGTGAAACGAGAAAATTATGACGAAAGAAAACGAGAATATCGTCACTTTGGAAAGCCCAGTTAAACGTGGCGGGCAGGAAGTCGCGAGTATCACCCTGATCAAACCCAATGCCGGGACCCTGCGCGGTGTCAGTCTGGCGGCAGTAGCGAACTCTGAGGTTGACGCGCTGATTAAGGTGTTGCCGCGTATGACTTATCCGTCACTGACTGAACAGGAAGTCGCCGCATTAGAACTGCCCGACCTTGTGGCACTGGCTGGTAAGGTGGTGGGTTTTTTATCGCCGAATTCGGTGCAGTAGATTTCCCGAAGAAACTGTCGGTCGATGATTTGATGGCAGATATTGCCGTGATATTCCACTGGCCACCATCAGAGTTATATCCCCTGAGTCTGACCGAACTCATCACATGGCGCGAAAAAGCGCTCCAGCGAAGTGGAAATACCCATGAGTAACAACGTTAAGTTACAGGTATTACTCAAGGCTGTTGACCAAGCAACGCGCCCGTTTAAATCCATTCAGACAGCGAGTAAATCGCTGTCTGGGGATATTCGGGAAACGCAAAAATCATTACGCGAACTGAGCGGTCAGGCATCCCGTATTGAGGGATTCCGTAAGACCAGCGCGCAGCTTGCCGTCACCGGTCAGGAGCTGAAAAGAGCAAAAGAAGCAGCTCGCGCGTTAGCTATTCAGTTTAGAAACACCGAACAGCCGACCCGCGCACAGGCTCAGGCGATGGAGGCAGCCCGCAAAAATGCCGCCGCTCTTCAGTTCAAACATAATAGCTTACGACAGGCAGTACAGCGCCAGCGTCAGGAACTCAGTCAGGCGGGTATTAATACACGCACATTGGCGGCAGATGAGCGACGTCTGAAAAACGCCATCAGCGAAACCACGGCACAGCTCAATCGTCAGCGTGAAGCGTTGGCGCAGGTCAGTGCGCAACAGGCAAAACTCAACGCGGTAAAGCAGCGCTATCAGGCAGGTAAAGAGCTGGCGGGTAATGCAGCATCAATCGGGGCTGCTGGTGTAGGGATTGCAACTTCTGGCACGTTAGCCGGTGCTGCGCTGCTGAAATCCGGTTATGACTTTGCACAGAAGAACTCCGAGTTACAGGCGGTGCTCGGCGTGACAAAAGACTCTGCAGAAATGGCGGCATTACGCAAGCAGGCGCGCCAACTTGGCGATAATACCGCAGCCTCTGCCGACGATGCTGCGGGTGCGCAGATTATTATCGCTAAAGCGGGCGGTGATGTGGACGCCATTCAGGCTGCGACACCGGTCACGCTAAATATGGCTCTGGCGAATCGACGCACGATGGAGGAAAACGCCGGATTGCTGATGGGGATGAAATCAGCCTTTCAGCTTGCAAACAATAAGGTCGCGCATATAGGTGATGTGATCTCAATGGCCATGAATAAGACCGCCGCTAATTTTGATGGTCTCAGTGATGCATTAACCTACGCCGCCCCGGTGGCGAAAAATGCCGGTGTCAGTATTGAGGAAACCGCCGCTATGGTCGGCGCACTGCATGATGCAAAAATCACCGGTTCAATGGCGGGTACGGGAAGTCGTGCAGTATTGAGTCGCTTACAGGCTCCGACCGGTAAGGCGTGGGATGCAATAAAAGAGCTGGGAGTAAAAACTGCCGACCCCAAAGGCAACACGCGGCCAATTTTTACCATCCTGAAAGAGATGCAGGCCAGCTTTGAGCAAAATAAACTGGGTACTGCCCAACGCGCCGAATACATGAAAACCATTTTTGGCGAGGAAGCCAGTTCGGCCGCTGCAGTTTTAATGACCGCTGCGGTAACCGGTAAACTCGACCAGCTTACCGCTGCTTTTAAAGCTTCTGACGGCAAAACCGAGGAACTGGTCAACATTATGCAGGACAACCTCGGCGGCGACTTTAAAGCATTTCAGTCGGCATATCAGGCCGTGGGGACTGACCTGTATGACCAACAGGAGTCTTCACTGCGCAAACTGGTACACACGGCCACCCGATATGTGTTGAAACTGGATCTCTGGATCCAGAAAAACAAAGGATTGGCTCAGACATTAGGCACTATTGCTGCGGTGACCCTTGGCATTGTCGGCATAATTGGAGCCATTGGCCTCGTGGCGTGGCCGGTTATCACTGGTGTGAATGCCATTATTGCTGCGGCTGGCGCGCTAGGCACCGTGTTCACCTCGGTATGCGGCGCGATTATGACTGCCATTGGTGCGATCAGTTGGCCGGTGGTGGCTGTTGTAGCAGCCATTGCCGCCGGCGCGTTACTTATCCGTAAATACTGGCAACCTATCAGCGCATTTTTTGGTGGTGTAGTTGCTGGACTCAAGGCAGCATTTGCACCGATCGGTGGAATGTTCGCGCCGCTTAAGCCGATGTTTGATTCCCTCGGCGAAGGCCTGCAAAAGGTCTGGCAATGGTTTAAAGACCTCATTGCACCAGTGAAATCCAGTAAAGAAACACTCGACAGTTGCCGCAATGCAGGCGTGATATTTGGTCAGGCGCTGGCTGATGCGCTGATGCTGCCGCTCAATGCCTTTAACAAATTGCGCAGTGGTATTGATTGGGTGCTGGAAAAGCTAGGTATTATCAATAAGGAATCCAGCACACTTGACCAAACTGCGGCTAAAGCCAGTGCCGTGACCCAGAGCGGCTCCTACATTCCAGCGACCAGTACTTATGGTGGCTATCAGGCCTATCAGCCAGTTACCGCACCTGCGGGCCGCTCTTTCGTTGACCAGAGCAAAAACGATTACCACATCACGCTCTCTGGTGACGTCTCAACGAGTGACAATCTTAACCGCCAGCTTCGCGATGCTCTCGAACAATATGAACGGGAAAAGCGCGCCCGTATGCGTGCCAGCATGACATTCGATGGATAAGGAGATAACACACCATGATGCTCGCACTCGGTATGTTTGTTTTTATGCGGCAGACACTGCCCTACCAGAATTTTCAGCGTAATGCGGAGTATCGCTGGCCGTCTAATAGTCGGGTTGGTCAGCGTGATGCTTTTCAGTTTCTTGGGGTTGGCGAAGAGAAAATCACACTTGGGGGTGTGCTTTATCCCGAACTCACGGGCGGTAAAATGACTATGACCACACTTAGACTGATGGCGGAAGAAGGCCGCGCGTGGCCATTGCTGGATGGCACCGGCATGATTTACGGTATGTATGTCATTAACTCGGTGAATGAAACCGGTAGCGTGTTTTTTGCCGATGGTACTCCGCGCAAAATCGATTTTACGCTAACTCTCACCCGCGTGGATGAATCGCTTGCAGCGCTATATGGCGATATAGGTAAACAGAGCGAAACGTTCATCGGCAATAACGGCAATATGATCGCAAAACTGGCTGGCGCAGTGGGGGCGAGTTAATGTTAGATGTGCTGACAAAAGATGCGGGTAGTATCTTGATGCCGGATTTTATGTTAACGCTTGATAGTCATGATATTACCGGAAATATCAGCAACCGCTTGATAAATCTAACGCTGACTGATAATCGCGGCTTTGAAGCCGACCAGCTTGATATTGAGCTTGATGACGCCGACGGACGGGTTGAGTTGCCGCTACGCGGTGCTGTTTTGACGTTGTTTCTCGGCTGGAAAGGATTTGCGCTGATCGGTAAAGGCAGCTTTACCGTTGATGAAGTGGAACATCGCGGCGCACCGGATACCGTGACCATCCGTGCCAGAAGTGCAGATTTTCGTGGAACGCTAAATTCCAGACGCGAGGGATCATGGCATGACACCACGCTCGGCGCTATCGTTGAAGCCATCGCCACGCGGAACAAACTCATTGCCAGCGTAGCTCCGGCATTAGCCTCAATTAAAATTCCGCACATCGACCAGTCGCAGGAGTCCGACGCTAAATTCCTCACTCGCCTTGCAGAACGGAACGGAGGCGAAGTCTCCGTCAAAGCGGGGAAGCTGTTGTTTCTCATAGCTGGTCGCGGCGTAACGGCCAGTGGTCACCCCATTCCACCAGTCACTCTCACTCGCAGCGACGGCGATCGGCACCAATTTGCCATCGCTGATCGGGGCGCTTACACCGGCGTTACAGCTAAGTGGTTACACACCAAAGACCCGAAGCCGCAAAAGCAAAAAGTGAAGCTCCAGCGCAAACCCAAGGAACAGCATTTAAGGGCGTTACAACACCCCAAAGCGAAACCGGAAGCGAAGAAAAAAACCACTAAAGAGCAGGAAACTCGCGAGGGTGAATATATGGTGGGCGAAGCGGATAACACGTTTACCCTGACGACAACTTATGCCAGCAAAGCGCAAGCCATACGCGCTGCTCAGGCAAAATGGGATAAATTACAACGTGGTGTGGCGGAATTTTCTATTACTTTGGCCGTTGGCAGGCCAGAGCTATACCCGGAAACCCCTGTCAAAGTGAAAGGATTTAAGTCAGTGATCGATAACCAGCCGTGGATAATTACTAAAGTTATTCATTCGCTCAATAATAGCGGTTATACGACAAACCTCGAACTTGAAGTTCTATTATCAGATATAAGCTATGAAGCTATTGATGGATAACTTGTTGAATACAAACAGATGATTTATTCATTTGAATAATTTAAAATAGCCAATAAGCGCAAATGAACGTTGAGGTGTTTATTATGATGCGATGCCCTATTTGCCGTTGCACAGCACATACTCGATCCAGTCGTGAAATATCTGCCGAAACTAAAGAGAGATATAATCAGTGTACCAATATTAATTGCGGACACACCTTTATTACAATGGAGACATTTATTCGCTCTATTATGACGCCGGGTATTATTAATAAAGTTCCGCCACATTCAACGGCCCAAAGACAATCTACGCTCAATTTCTAATTATATTATTTGGCTAAAAAATAACCTGCGAACTGGCGGGTTTTTTAGCGTCAAAATATCGCCATTGCCACAGATTTCTGTCGCCATTTTGTCGCCACTACTTTTGGGAGTTTTAATTGAGGGTTTTGTAATTTATTGATATTTATGGGTTTGTTGGTGGGTCGTGCAGGGTTCGAACCTGCGACCAATTGATTAAGAGTCAACTGCTCTACCAACTGAGCTAACGACCCAACAGCGATAATTATTCTCCTGTTGGACTTGGCTGTCAAACACTTCATCAGATTTTTCTCTTTATACCGAGTGATATTCCTCTCTGTGGATTAATTATGCTTCTGGCGCTTGCGATTATTGTTAGTTATGTAACTTCATGTTGTAATTCCATGCGCTGTGATGAACTTAACAAAATTCAGTGTATGAAATATAAACACTGGAAAATGAGGCGCATTGTGTAATTATTGTTGCGGAATTATTAAATAATTCAAAAATTGTACTTAAAGCATTCAAAAAATCTAATAGACAGACAGGGTAAGACCAAAGAGCCAACATAGAGCTCAATAACTTCACAAATACAGGAAGAGGGAATGGGAAAGATGGTAGACCAATCCAAGATAGTGGCAAAACCGTTGCCGGAACCTGAAGAGCACCTTCAACGAAGTCTCTCAAACCGCCATATCCAGCTGATTGCCATTGGTGGTGCCATAGGTACTGGCTTGTTTATGGGATCGGGTAAAACCATCAGCCTTGCCGGGCCGTCAATCATTTTTGTTTATATGATAATCGGCTTTATGTTGTTCTTCGTGATGCGAGCAATGGGTGAATTGCTGCTGTCGAATCTGAAATATAAATCATTCAGTGATTTTGCCGCTGACCTACTCGGCCCATGGGCGGGGTTTTTCACTGACTGGACGTATTGGTTTTGTTGGGTGATAACCGGCATCGCGGATGTTGTCGCCATCACGGCTTATGCGCAATTCTGGTTCCCTGATTTCTCACAATGGGTCGCTTCATTATTAGTGGTTTTACTGCTGTTGTCGCTGAATCTGGCAACAGTAAAAATGTTTGGTGAGATGGAATTCTGGTTCGCTATGATCAAAATCGTGGCCATCGTGGCCTTGATTTTTGCTGGCCTGACCATGGTATTAATGAGCTATCAGTCCCCTTCTGGCACCACTGCATCATTTACCCATTTATGGAATGATGGCGGCATGTTCCCGAAAGGAATCAGTGGCTTCTTTGCCGGTTTCCAGATTGCCGTCTTTGCTTTTGTGGGTATTGAATTGGTTGGGACCACTGCCGCTGAAACCAAAGATCCAGAGGTGGTATTACCGCGCGCGATTAACTCCATTCCTATCCGCATCATCATGTTCTATGTTTTCTCATTGATTATGATTATGTCGGTGACGCCATGGAGTTCAGTGGTTGCCGATAAAAGCCCGTTTGTTGAGTTATTCGTTTTGGTCGGCCTACCCGCAGCTGCCAGTGTTATCAACTTTGTGGTGTTAACCTCTGCGGCATCGTCCGCCAATAGCGGCGTGTTCTCCACCAGCCGTATGCTATTCGGTTTAGCAAAAGAAGGTGATGCGCCCAAACAATTTGGTAAGTTATCGCGCCGTTCTGTTCCCGCCTCTGGCCTGACATTTTCTTGTATTTGCTTGTTAGGTGGCGTGGTGCTGATTTACCTTATTCCGAACGTCATGACCGTCTTTACTCTGGTCACCACGGTATCGGCAATTCTGTTTATGTTCGTCTGGACTATCATCCTGTGCTCTTACTTGGTGTATCGTAAAAGGCGTCCGGCGCTACATAAAAAGTCCATTTACAAAATGCCAGCTGGTATTTTCATGTCTTGGGTGTGCATGGCCTTCTTCGCCTTTGTATTGGTATTGTTGACGTTGGAAAGTGATACCCGTCAGGCACTGATTGTGACGCCACTGTGGTTTGTTATTCTGACCATCGGCTATATCATCTTGAAAAAGCGCAAAACTCACCTGTTCGACAGCAATAATAGTCACTAATCCTCAGTTATCTGGCACCCGCTCCCCTGGGTGCCAGCTCCCCCATTTAACTGGCTGAGAATAAGCCTTTTTCATTACATAACCGCTTAAGATGCGATTATCGCTTCGCGCAACCGACTAGGCGTTAAACCAAAATGTTGTTGAAAACGCGAAGTAAAACGAGATGCCGAAATATAACCGTGTCGCGCGGCAATTTCACCAATGGGCAGCGACGTAGTTTGTAACGCATGCAATGCACACCCCATTCGCACCTCTTCTAAAATGACGCGAAACTGGCGTTCCTCCTGCATCAACTTGCGCCGTAAAGTGGAATCCCCCATATGCAGGGTTTGTGCAACATCACTCACACTCCAGTCACGGGCAGGATCGAGCAGAATAATCTGTTGTACCTGCTCAGCCAGCTTATCTCGCCGATCGATTAATAACGATCCCGCCTGCCCGGCCAAGTGGAGGGCCAATAAAACCCCCATAGCAGCGTGCTGTGACAATGCATCCGGCGCATGGTTTTTCAGGTTGAGCAATAAACTATCCCAAGCCCGGCGGGTATTGGCATCCAAAGGAACACATAAAGAAGCCGTTGTAACCGGTGCGACGGCCAACGCACCGTACCATTGCCGGAACTGGCGCAACACACTTTGCGGCAGATAAACCATATCAGAGCAGTAATGACCACGATCCGGCATATTGGCAATACTGACTTCAGTACCAGCAGGGAACAAAATCAGGGTCGATTGCCCGGCACTGGCAGCCTGCGAACCCCATTGCACCAATTTACTGCCCTGCCGGACATGACAGAGCGCGGGAGAAAAGACAGTCACTCGATGCAGCGTATGTGCGCGACGGGCAACAATCTCAGCGCTCGATACAGCCATTTGACTGTGATTTATCTGCTGCATACTTTCCGCTCTTGGTTTCAAAGTTAACGACCATAGGTGGCAACCCATTCCGCTTTCGCAATAACATTACTGTTCAGCATAAAGCCGACCAGTGCGCCGCTGGCGTTGCTATCCAGCGGTAATTTATCTGTTTTCAATGCCCAGACAGTGAACTGGTAGCGGTGTGGCTTATCCCCAGCAGGAGGGCAGGCCCCGCCAAAGCCAGAATAACCAAAATCATTACGCCCCTGAATAGCCCCTGTTGGTAAGGTACCTTTAGTAGTGCTGGCGCTATCAGTGCGCTGCCCAGCATTGGTTGCCAACTGATGGGTACCTGCGGGAATGTTCACCACCGTCCAATGCCACCAACCACTGCCGGTTGGCGCATCAGGGTCATAGGCTGTTACGGCAAAGCTTTTCGTTCCGGCGGGAGCGCCCTGCCATGAAAGTTGTGGCGATTGGTTACCACCCTCACAGCCAAATCCGTTAAAAACCTGTTGGATTTGCAAGGTTTTCCCTTCAGGCATGTCGTTACTTATCACGCTGAAATTGCCCGCCTGCGCAGATAATGAAACCGCGATAATCGCCAGAGACAGTGTTGCTTTTTTCATGTCATTCTCCTGTAAGGTGAGTTTGTAGCTTACGCAAACAGGAGGGCTGATATTGTGCCATAACGCTCTTATATTATGCTCAAAAGCTCAATATAGAGCGTTATCATACTCGTCTCACTACTCAAGATGTAGTTTGCCACCTTGCCAAGAAAGTTGAGTCACTGCTGAGGTGGCAGCACCACCGCTTGTTTCCCCCCCAACTAAAATTACTTTATCTTTATCTTGAATGGATACACCGTAACCCAGTGGTTGGGGCAAATTCCCCACCACCCGCCATTGATTATCCACCCGCGCATAAATGGGTTGTTGCCACTGTTTTTTCAGCCCTTTATGGGCGTATAACTGACCTGTATTGAATTGTTTCCATGAACCGGGGAAATTGGCCCCACCGCCCACCAGAACCACATCATGGCTCACACCAGCAAAAGCCCCTGCCAGCCCTTCTTGGACTGTGCCTTTTTCAGCGCTAATCAAATCAGGCTGCCGTTGCCATTTGAGTTCTGTCCCCTGCTTTTTGCCCTGCCACACTGTCGCTGTACGCAAACCAGGTTTAATTTCACCATTTATTAATATCAAATCACCATTGATGGCTGTGATAGCTGATCCTGCCGTCCCCAGAAATGGTGTCTGCCCGCCACTTTTCCACTGATTTTTGACAGGGTCATACATCAGTACATCGCGATTATAGAAATAGTCCGCTGGAGCCTGTTCAAAATACGCATTTATAACTGCATTTTTCTGGGTTTCATCACTGCCCGCAGAGGACAAATCCGTGAAGTAACCATCGAAAATAGCCTTATTGACGCCCCCCAGCAGTAGCGCCTGAGATCCATTCAGGGTGGTGGCAGCTGTTCCAACCAAGCCTCGCGGTGCTCGCGTCGCCAGTGGCTGCCATTGATTAGTTTGCGGATCATATCGATAAACATCATTCAGTGCGCTTATCTGTGTATCACTAGCGGCATTTTTGCCTACCCCACCAAAAACATATAGTTTACCGTCTAATGCCACAGTGACGGCCTGTTCACGGGGTTGACCTGGAAAATCGGCTATTTTCTGCCAACCGTCACTGACTTTATCTGTATCAAGGCGATACCAGGATTGGCCAGCACTACCGAGACCAATATATAAATTGTTATTAATTCGAGTACCCGTTCCATATTTAAAAGGAACAGGTACATCGGGATAGCGCTCAGCATTAGCGTAAGATAAGGGGAGCGTGACCAGGAGAATAAGCGCACCCAATAGGATGACTTTTATGCTCAATTTTTTCTTATATTGATGATATATCTGAGTCATCAAGATGTTCCTCATTAATTAATCGTTATATTGGGCTGAATGGTGATGATAATAAAACTCCGAAAGTAATTTTACATTGGAGTTTTACTGTCATTAAAGATATTAATCGGATGTTACACTGTCAATGTAGATAGTCAGTAATTGTGATAACTCCCCCGGTGCAGGATGAGTACTTGAGTTGAATTAACGGGCTATTCTCGACTAAACCGGCAAAATTAAAGCCATTTCCTCATGGCAGAGAGATGGCGGGTTATTGTCTGGTTACTGTCGTGGTGGTATTGCGCACTTACGTTTAGGTTTGTAGCTATACTTTCAAACCTAGGGGAGTTAAAAATGAATCTTTACCGTATTCGTGAATTACGCCAGGCACGGGCCTGGTCACAAGAGCAATTAGCAGAACTTTGCAGCCTCAGTGTCCGCACTATTCAGCGAATCGAAAATGGCGAACAAGCCAGCCTCGAAACCTTAAGTGCCATTGCGGCGGTGATGGAATTGAAAGTCAGCGAACTCTATTCACTTGATGCTAATCAACCTCAAGATGGGCCTGGTGAAGCGGTTGACCAGCGAGTATTAGATGCACGTAAAGCCGTTGAAAATGAAATGTCTTTTTTGCGCCAATTATTGCGAGCCATTATTCTGTGCGCCATATTATTTGCCATTAACTGGTTTACTTTCCCCAGCTATATGTGGGCTTGGTGGGTGGTTTTGGGGTTAAGCATCCCATTAGTATTGAAAGCCATAAACCTCTTCTTATTAGGTAATTGGGTTGAACGCTGGCAGCAAAAGCGGTTACAAAAAAAATTGCGCAATTTGTAATCAAGCTGGGGAAATTAGTGTCTTCAGATAGGAGATTTCTTATTACAGTGACTTTCTGTGTGCCCAACATTGCAGCTTGAGCGTATTGGCGTATGGTTAATAAGTATCATAAGCAGCGACTATGATGACATCATCAGCAATATTCAATAAATATGATTGGAGTGAAGCGAGATGGCGAAAATTCTAGTGCTTTATTATTCCATGTATGGGCATATCGAAACACTTGCTGGCGCAATTGCCGAGGGTGCCCAAAAAGTCAGCGGCGTTGAAGTGACCATTAAGCGCGTGCCGGAAACTATGCCAGCCGATGTCATCGCCAAAGCGGGAGGGAACACCGCCCCAAAGGCCCCCGTAGCAACCCCGCAAGAGTTAGCAGATTACGATGGCATCATTTTCGGTACGCCAACTCGCTTTGGTAATATGGCGGGGCAAATGCGTACATTCCTTGATCAAACTGGGGGGTTGTGGGCGTCCGGTGCATTATACGGCAAAGTCGCCAGTGTATTTGCCTCTACCGGAACGGGTGGCGGGCAAGAACACACCATCACTTCAACCTGGACCACCTTAGCCCATCACGGCTTTATTATTGTCCCTATCGGCTATGGTGCCAAAGAGCTATTCGATGTTTCGCAGACCCGCGGCGGCACGCCTTATGGCGCAACCACTATTGCTGGTGGTGATGGTTCCCGCCAACCTAGCGCGGAGGAACTCGCTATCGCACGTTTCCAGGGCGAACATGTAGCGAAAATTACCGCTAAATTAGCGCGCTAAAAAGCCATGAAAGCACCGCTAAGGTGGTGCTTTATTTCAATATCAAGCTTCCAGTAGCCCTTGCGCCAGATAGTGATTAGCATCCGCCACCCCCGGCAAGACGAAGAAGTATCCTCCGCCAATCGGTTTTACATACTCTTCGAGCGCCTCTCCATTCAGCCGTTTTTGTACTGTCAAAAAAGCTTTTTCTAAATCAGACTGGTAGCAGACAAATAATAGCCCCATGTCTAATTGCCCCGAATTTGATACGCCCAGTGAATAGCTGTAGCCACGGCGCAGCATCAAGTTATTCTGAGTTTCCACCGTGCGCGGATTTGCCAGCCGAATATGCGCATCCATTGGGATGACTTTGCCGTCTGGGTCTTTGGTGTAATCCGGTTCATCATGCTCATGTACCATGCCCAAAGGCGCACCGCTGTGTTTATCACGGCCAAAAATAGTTTGCTGTTCTTGCAAGGGAGTCCGATCCCAGAATTCAACTTTGAAACGGATAATCCGTGCTGCCTGATAGCTACCACCGGTCGCCCAAGCAGGTTCTCCGGCGTTTTCCCGAACCCAGACCACCTGATTAATCAGCGGCTTATCACTGGTTTTCGGATTGGCGGTTCCGTCTTTAAAACCTAATAAATTGATCGGCGTTTCTTTACCTTTGCTGCGGGCGGCATGGGCAGAAATGAACCCTTCTCGCTTCCAGCGCACACTGAGAAGATCCGGCGAATGTTTGATAATATCGCGCAACGCATGGATCACGGTTTCATTGGTATTGGCGCAAATTTGCAGCAATATATCACCATGACACAAACCAGCATCCAGTGAATCATTAGGAAAGCGGGTCATTCTCTGAAGCCGCAGTGGTTTTTGCCCTTGCAAGCTAAAACGCTCATCAAACAACGAATCGCCGACAGAAACAGTGATCGTTAGATTATCGGGATAAATTTCCGGCCCCATAATCCCCGAATCCAATGGCGGCAGTTTCGCATTAACGGAAGGCGCATGTCCGCCCGTGGTCAAAAAAGCGATACGCTCAGTTAATAGCTTGAATAGCCGGGTCAATGCAGCTTTGTCTGTTGCCAGCACATCAAATGCCACCAGCATCATCGCCGCCTGCTGTGAGGTTAATATCCCCGATTGATGCTGACCGTAGAAAGGTTGCTTCTGCCAGCGTTCATCTTGTGCGGGAGCAGCCTCTGGTGCCGGGCAATCCGCAGCACGGGCTATTTTTGCCCCGCCGAGTGCCAATGCGCCACTCATCATACCCATGCCTAGCAATAAACGCCGACGAGACGGCAAAGCCGCCCCGTTATCTTGCTGAAACGGCCCGTGTTGCGGGCCGGCTTTTTTACTCATTTTCATCCTTAATCCAGACCCAATACGCCACGCAGTTGAGCAAGGTCTTCCGCCAGTGCAGTAATCGGCCCTTTCATCGCATTGCGATCAGCATCAGTTAACTTCTCGTAGGATTCGTAGCCATCTTTAGTGCGGTATTTCGCCAATATGCTATCAACAGTGGTGAAGTTGGCATCGATTTTATCCAATAGTGGCTTATCGGCTTTTTCCAGCAATGGCCGCAACAGATTCACAATTTTCTGTGCACCATCAACGTTTGCCTGGAAGTCCCACAAATCGGTGCGGCTGTAGCGATCTTCTTCGCCGCTGATTTTACTGGCGGCCACTTCTTCAATTAAACCTGCGGCCCCGCCCACCACTTTATTCGGCGCAAATGTCAGGCCGGTAATACGTTTTTGCAGTTCCAGCGTGTCTTGATACAGTTGGTCAGCAAATTTATCAGCCCCTTTGGTGGTATTGTCACCAAATAGGATTTTTTCTAAACGGTGGAAACCGGTGAATTTGGGATCAGCCGCTTTCTGTTCAAAATCGTCTTCACGGGCATCGATGCTGCCATCTAAATCAGAGAACAATTCAGCAATCGGCTCAATACGTTCATAATGCTGACGAGTCGGTGCGTAGAGCTTACGGGCTAAGGCCAAATCCCCTTTTTTCACGGCATCAGTGAAAGCTTTGGTTTGAGTGACTAACTGAGCCACTTCTTGGGTAACATACACTTTATACTCGGCAATCGGCCCCACCAATGCCATGGCATCCGGCTTGGTCGCCGTGTCAGAACCTGCGGTAACGGTCAATTTACCTTTAGGGTTACTGAGTAAACCGCAGGTCATATCGTATTCACCCGGTTCCAGATTGGCAGTCATTTTCTGAGTAAAACCGGGTGCGATATTCTCGCGCTCTTCAACCACCATGACCCCTTTCAGGATCTCCCACTCCAACCCTTTTTGGCTGGCATTGTGAACAATAAACTGGGTTTTGCCCGCGGGGATAGACAGCGCCATTGGCTCACATTGTTTATCAGTGACTGTGATTTTAACCTGAGGAATATCAGCAGCCTGTGCGCTAATGGCGAAAGCAGGCAGTGCCAGTAAAGCGGCATGTAAAGCTGTGCGACGGAAGAACCGGTTAGACATGTGATAAATCCCTGAATTATTGGTTAGTTTTCCGCGCAGCCGGTACGGTTGATGCTGCCGTGGCGCGTGGTGGAAGGAAAAAGAAAATCAATGCCGGAATCAAATAAATAAAGTAGACCGCGACTTCACTGACGGTAGGAGCTTCCTGATAACCCAACATGCCCTCAAGGAAAGTGCCCAGTAAAGAGTGAGTTGAAAGCACATTGGTCAGGTCAAAAGCAATATCTTGGAAATGGTTCCACAGGCCGGCTTCATGGAAGGCTCTTATCGCCCCGGCAGCAAGACCGGCGGCCACAAATAGAATAAACAGGCTGGTCCATTTGAAGAATTTAGCCAGATGTAATTTAACACCGCCCCAGTAGATGGCCATACCGACCAAAATAGCGCAGCTCAGGCCCAATATTGCGCCGATGGGTGCGCCAATGCCGACATCCTGCTGAAAAGCGGCTAACAAAAAGAACACTGACTCCAGACCTTCGCGCGCCACGGCAAAAAAGACCATTGCGACTAATGCCCACCCTTGGCCTCGGCCTTTTTTACTGTCAAATTTCAGGGCGTTATCAATCGCCCCCTCTAAATGAACTTTGACTGATTTGGATACTTTGCGCATCCAGAAAACCATATAGGTTAATATGCAAACCGCCACCACGGCGATAATCCCTTCGAACAACTCTTGTTGTTTTTGTGGAAACTCACCGGTGGTTTCATTAATAAATATACCGATAGCCAGGCAAAGTGCTGCGGCGGTGATAACCCCCACCCATACTGCCCCCATCCATTGACCGCGTTGAGTCCGTTTAAGATAACTGGCGATCAAACTGACAATCAGCGCTGCCTCCAGCCCTTCACGAAACATAATAAGAAATGGGACAAACATGCTAAACACCCCTGGGTGGGCAGTAAGGAAAATGTGCAATTAAGAACATCGTCAATAAACGTAAAGAAAAGTAAAACGATAGTGATTATCATTCTGGCAAAAAGAAATTCAAGAGGCTAAATAAGAATATTGTTAAGCAAACTGTGGCAAGTTGTTTCTGTCGGGTTAAATAGCACATGAATTCATTAGGATACAAATTAATGCAGCAATGAAGCCGAGGCGGTATTTTCTATAAAAAAGCCCCCTGATTTGCAGGAGGCTATGTGGATTAAAGATAAAAGCTATTTTTAGACTGTTTTAAACTCAGCTTCCGCCTGACGAAAACGTTCGGTAATCGCATTGCTCGGGCTTTTACCCAGCAAACTCACCACGACAATCGCAATACTGGCGAACAAGAAACCAGGGATGATTTCGTATAACCCCAACCAAGCATATTGCTTCCAGACAATCACCGTAATAGCACCAATCAGCATCCCCACCAGCGCACCATTGCGGGTCATCCGTGGCCACATGACTGAAATGAGAACCACTGGCCCAAAGGCAGCGCCGAAGCCCGCCCAAGCATAACTCACCAAACCAAGCACCCGGTTATCTGGGTCCGCTGCTAATGCGATGGCAATCAACGCCACCAACAACACCATGGCACGCCCCACCCAGACCAACTCTTTCTGGCTGGCTTTTTTACGCAGAAACGCTTTGTACAAATCTTCTGTTAATGCACTAGAGCACACCAGTAATTGGCAGCTTAACGTACTCATTACCGCAGCCAAAATTGCGGAGAGCAAAATACCGGCCATCCATGGATTAAACAGCAGTTTGGCTAATTCAATAAAGACGCGCTCACCATTTTGAGTCACACTTCCTGCGTATTGCGGATTGTTCTCGAAGTAGGCAATCCCGAAGAAACCCACGGCGATAGTGCCCGCCAAACATAGAATCATCCAGGTCATGCTGATACGGCGGGCGCTACGAATAGTGCGGTGAGAGTCTGCCGCCATAAAACGCGCCAGAATATGTGGCTGACCAAAATAGCCCAAGCCCCAACCCAGCAGAGAAAGGATAGCAACCAGATTCAACCCTTTGAACATATCAATATTGGCGGGATTTTTCGCGGCAATAACCATCATTGAGGTATCAATTCCCCCCACAGCCAGAATCACCATAATCGGGGTCAGGATCAGTGCGAAAATCATCAATGTCGCTTGTACGGTATCAGTCCAACTGACCGCCAGAAAACCACCAATAAAGGTATAAGCGATAGTGGCAGCAGCCCCTGCCCACAAGGCGGTGCTGTAACTCATGTCAAAAGTACTTTCGAATAACCGCGCTCCGGCAACAATTCCTGAAGCACAATAAATAGTAAAGAATACTAAAATAACTACGGCTGATATTACCCGCAACAGTTTGCTTTTATCCTCAAAACGGCTGGTGAAATAGTCCGGTAGGGTCAGGGCATTATTATTCGCTTCGGTATGAACCCGTAAACGGCCAGCCACTAATTTCCAGTTAAAATAAGCACCAATGGTCAAACCTATGGCTATCCAACTCTCGGATATACCCGACAAGAAAATAGCCCCCGGCAACCCCATTAATAGCCAGCCGCTCATATCGGAAGCCCCAGCAGATAATGCCGTCACCACACTTCCTAAACTTCGTCCACCCAGGATGTAGTCATCAAAACTTTTGGTCGCCCGATAGGCCACAAGACCAATGAGGATCATCCCAAAAATGTAAACTAAAAAAGTCACCAACATCGGTGTATTCATGGTCATGCTACATCTCCATTTCGTATATTATCGTTTTAATATCCCATGATATTGAGTGCTTACCCTGTAAGGCGGCACCATGTTTTCTCTCTGCATTGTCGGAACGTGACACTGAGTTGCACCAGAGATCAACACTACAAACCGAAATCAACTATTAGCACAACTATTCGCTGGCAAATGGCTTTCTTGTGGTTGCTATCCTAGTGGAGTCTTTTCTTGTGCTACAACAATTTAAACAAATTCATTACAAAAAATTCACCCTGCGTCACATTAAATCCTGTCGACAGTGGCACCCAACACGACAAAATGAGTAGCACCTAAGGTAAAACCACCAAAAACCCTACTATTATTAGTGTTAAATTCGCTTTCACACCATATTTGAAACCTATTTATCGCTTGATAATTGTTAAAAACCAGACTGAATTCACACTTCGATTATCCGCATGATTTAACACGGTTGCACAAAGTTGCAACATGCCTGATATTGTTTACATTAAAATGCTAACTCCCCTGATTAAGGAGCCTGACAGTATGGCTAGTACCACAATGGGCGTGAAACTCGATGAAGCGACACGCGACCGTATTAAGGCCGCCGCACAGCGTATTGACCGCACACCGCACTGGCTGATTAAACAGGCCATTTTTAACTATTTGGAACGGCTGGAAAATAACAGCGAATTACCGGAGCTCCCAACAGCGCAAGCGTCCTCTTCATCTGAAGCGGACGATATTATGCCGCAAGTGACTGAAAATAATCACCAACCATTCTTAGAATTCGCCGAGCAAGTGTTGCCACAATCGGTTACCCGTGCAGCCATTACAGCGGCCTACCGCCGCCCGGAAACAGAAGCCATTCCTATGTTATTGGAACAGGCCCGTCTACCCGAAAATTTGGCCCAAGCGGCACATAAACTGGCTTATTCAATTGCCGAAAAATTGCGCAATCAAAAAAGCGCCAATGGCCGCGCTGGTATAGTGCAAGGCTTGCTGCAAGAGTTCTCCCTGTCTTCCCAAGAGGGCGTGGCATTGATGTGCCTTGCGGAAGCACTGCTGCGTATTCCTGACAAACCGACTCGTGATGCGCTGATCCGCGATAAAATCAGCAATGGCAATTGGCACTCCCACTTGGGCCGTAGCCCCTCCATGTTTGTCAATGCGGCGACCTGGGGCTTACTGTTTACCGGCCGTTTGGTTTCTACCCACAATGAGGCCAAACTTTCCAGCTCATTGAATCGTATTATCGGCAAGGGGGGGGAACCGCTGATCCGCAAAGGCGTGGATATGGCAATGCGCCTAATGGGTGAACAATTCGTCACCGGCGAAACCATCGCCGAAGCCTTAGCCAATGCGCGCAAACTGGAAGATAAAGGGTTCCGTTATTCTTACGATATGTTGGGGGAAGCGGCGCTGACGGAAGCTGATGCTCAGGCTTATTTGCTCTCCTACCAGCAGGCTATTCATGCTATCGGCAAAGCCTCCAATGGCCGCGGTATCTATGAGGGGCCGGGGATTTCAATCAAACTGTCTGCCCTGCACCCACGCTATAGCCGTGCCCAGTATGAGCGCGTAATGGATGAGCTTTACCCACGATTGCTGTCTCTGACCTTACAAGCCCGCCAATATGACATTGGAATTAATATTGACGCAGAAGAAGCCGATCGTCTGGAAATCTCACTCGATCTGCTGGAAAAACTCTGCTTTGAGCCCAAATTAGCCGGTTGGAATGGTATCGGTTTTGTGATTCAGGCTTACCAGAAACGCTGCCCAGCCACCATTGATGCAGTGATTGAACTGGCGCAACGCAGCCGCCGCCGCCTGATGATTCGCCTGGTCAAAGGTGCATATTGGGATAGCGAAATAAAACGTGCTCAAGTGGATGGTTTGGAAGGTTATCCGGTTTATACCCGCAAGGTTTATACCGATGTTTCTTATCTGGCCTGCGCACGTAAATTATTAGCGGTTCCTAACCTGATTTACCCACAATTTGCCACACACAACGCACATACTTTGTCTGCGATTTACCATCTTGCCGGACAAAACTACTATCCCGGCCAGTACGAATTCCAATGTCTACATGGTATGGGTGAACCGCTGTATGAGCAGGTGGTGGGGAAAGTTGCTGAGGGCAAACTGAACCGACCATGCCGCATTTATGCCCCAGTAGGTACCCATGAAACCTTGCTGGCTTATCTGGTACGTCGCCTGTTGGAAAACGGCGCGAATACGTCATTTGTCAACCGTATTGCAGATGCCACACTGCCGCTGGATGAACTGGTTGCTGATCCAGTCAGTGCAGTAGAGGCAATTGCCGCCAGTGAAGGTCAACTCGGCTTACCGCATCCAAGAATTCCGCTGCCACGAGAGTTGTATGGCGAGGAACGAGCTAATTCCAGCGGTTTGGATCTGACAAACGAGCACCGCCTGGCTTCCCTTTCCAGCGCTCTGCTAACCAGCGCGAGCCAAGTGTGGCGGGCAGAACCACTAATTAATGCAGAACTTGATAACGCCGCGGAACTGGGTAATAAAATGGAACAGCCGGTTATCAACCCAGCAGAACCGGCAGATATCGTCGGCTACGTTCGCGAAGCAACCGAAACAGAAGTCAGCCGTGCATTGGATGCAGCCGCCAGTGCCGGGGCAATTTGGTTTGCCACTCCCCCTATCGAGCGCGCCGCTATTTTAGTGCGTGCTGCCGAGTTGATGGAAAATCAAATGCAAACACTGATGGGCATACTGGTGCGTGAAGCCGGTAAAACCTTCAGTAACGCGATTGCAGAAGTCCGTGAAGCTGTTGATTTCCTAAATTATTATGCTGGGATGGTGCGCGATAACTTTTCCAATGATAGCCACCGCCCACTCGGTCCAGTGGTTTGCATCAGTCCGTGGAACTTCCCGCTGGCGATATTTACCGGTCAGGTGGCTGCCGCATTAGCCGCCGGTAATAGTGTTTTGGCAAAGCCTGCTGAGCAAACCCCGCTGGTTGCTGCTCAAGCGGTGCGTATCTTGCTAGAGGCCGGCATCCCACAGGGTGTGCTCCAGTTGCTTCCCGGCCAAGGTGATAGTGTCGGCGCAGCCTTAGTTAATGATGCCCGCGTGCGCGGCGTGATGTTTACCGGTTCAACCGAAGTGGCCGCTATTTTACAGCGCAGCATCGCCGGCAGACTCGACCCGCAAGGCCGCCCAACCCCGCTGATTGCCGAAACCGGCGGTTTGAATGCCATGATTGTTGATTCCTCTGCGCTTACTGAGCAAGTTGTGACTGATGTTGTCGCCTCAGCCTTTGATAGCGCCGGTCAGCGCTGCTCGGCTTTACGGATCCTCTGTATTCAGGATGATGTTGCCGAGCACACGTTACAAATGCTGCGGGGTGCCATGGCAGAATGCCGCATGGGTAACCCAGAACGCCTATCTACAGATATCGGGCCAGTTATTGATACTCAAGCCAAAACCGCTATTGAGCGACATATTCAAGCAATGCGAGCTAAAGGACGCAAAGTGTATCAAGCCGCCAGAGCTAATAGTGTGGACGAAACAGAGTGGCAGCGAGGCACTTTTATCAAACCAACATTAATAGAACTGGATAGCTTTGATGAGCTACAAAAAGAAGTTTTCGGCCCAGTGCTCCACGTCGTGCGCTTCCAACGCCAAAATCTTAGTGCGCTAGTTGACCAAATTAATGCTTCTGGTTATGGCTTAACATTAGGTATTCACACCCGTATTGATGAAACCATTGCTCAGGTCACTGAAAAAGCCAAAGTGGGTAATCTCTACGTCAACCGCAATATGGTCGGGGCTGTAGTTGGCGTCCAACCTTTTGGCGGTGAAGGCCTCTCAGGTACTGGGCCTAAAGCCGGTGGCCCACTATATCTGTATCGCCTCCTGTGTAACCGGCCGGAAGATGCTGTAATAAACACACTTGTCCATCAGGAGCATGGGCAAGTGCAGAATATCTCAGGCCGTGAAGCACTACAAACGGCTCATCATGCTCTGACTAAATGGGCTAATGAGCACCAACATACTGCATTGGCTCAGTTGGCAGCACGTTATGGTGAGTTGGCACAAGGCGGCACTGTTCGGCTATTACCGGGGCCCACCGGTGAACGAAACACCTACGCTCTGTTGCCCCGTGAACGTATTCTGTGTCTGGCGGATACAAAGGCGGATGCACTGACACAACTGACTGCAGTTTTGGCCGTCGGGAGTGAAGTACTATGGTTGGAAAATACGCTACAAAGTGACTTATTCCGTACATTACCTGCGGTTGTGAAATCACGTATTACTCTCGCGAAAGATTGGCAAACAGCGAGTATTACCTTTGATGCCGTTATCTATCATGGAGATGCGGATCAACTGCGCACCTTATGCGAGCAGATAGCGCAGATTGATGGGCCGATTGTCTCAGTACAAGGTTTTGCACGCGGTGAAACCAATATCCTGCTGGAGCGCTTGCTCATCGAGCACTCACTGAGTGTCAATACTGCGGCGGCGGGTGGGAATGCCAGCTTGATGACTATAGGCTAAGCTTTCGGGTATATGAATATGTCTAAGTGAATCTCATCTGCCAAGGCCCTTCGGGGCCTTATTTTTTGACTTAAGCAATAACTCCAACGGCTGAATCTTTTTCGAGATGTCCCGCAATTTGGGATGCAAAACGGCAAGTTCTTCCTTCTTCTCCAGCAATATCCCGCATCATTGACTTAGCACCCTTGTATCCGTAGGGGAGCCTAACCCATTATTAATTAAAGCAAACCGCTGGGTAGCGCATACGCCTAGCTTTCTTCCTAGTGAAGATATTATGTACAACAACTTCCAGAGGTGATAGTTATATTCATGGCTGATAAAAAAATCATCAACGAAACACATCAAATTGCTAGCCGCCGGGGAAATGGTCAATTGCGCCGTGAAATATGGGTTGACCGTTTCGGCACCATCACCCGTTATAATTTGGCTTATATTAATCACTGTCTATCGCAAGGTGATAATGGTCGGGTCATCGGTTATGACAATGCTCACGGTTTTCATCACCGCCATTACCTGGGCGCAATTGAATCGGTTAATTTTGTCAGCTTTGAACAGATAGAAGATTGTTTTCAAAAGGATTGGACTTCACTAAGGAGAAATTAATGGACAAGCTAGTCATCAAAACAGCAACGGAAGATGATTTTTTTAAACGAGGCAAAAAACTCGCTACTCTTGCCGATACGGGGCAAACCTTACCGCAAGAGCACACCATTACGTTTGAAGATCCGTTAGAGATGGTACGGGTATTAAGTGCTGCACGGATTGTTCTGCTGCGAACAGTGAAAATGTATCCGGGTTCTATCACCTCGCTCTCCACTCGCCTAAAAAGGGATCGCAGTGCCGTCACTCGTGATGTAGCTATTCTGAAAAAAGCTGGGTTGGTCACTGTTGAACAAAAAGTGTTACCGGGCCATGGGCGGATGAAAGAAGTTAAAACAACAGCTTATCGCCTTAAACTCGAGGCATTTCTCTAGAATTCTTGCCAATAAAACAATAACGATAAAATTATCGCAAAACGGGGGCCAGATGATTGCCCCCACACTGACTTGCTGCACCTCACTGGAAATCAGGTTAATCAGCGATTATTCAAAAACTTATCAAGGAACTGCCGCGTACGCTCATGCTGTGGATGTGCAAACAACTCTTTTGCTGGGCCTTGCTCAACAATACGCCCGTGATCCATAAAGATAGCGCGGTCTGCCACATCACGAGCAAAGCTCATTTCATGAGTGACAATAACCATAGTGCGCTTTTCTTCCGCCAATGCACGAATAGTGCCTAATACCTCACCCACCAGCTCCGGATCCAATGCAGATGTCGGCTCATCAAACAGAATAACCTGAGGTCGCATCGCCAAGGCCCGTGCTATAGCCACTCGTTGTTGCTGCCCGCCGGATAAACGGCGAGGATAGGCGTCTTCCTTGCCACTTAACCCAACTTTTGCCAACAACTCACGCGCCCGTTTTTCAGCCTCTGCCCGTTTTTCACCTTTGACAATAACCGGCCCCTCAATAATATTTTCCAGTACCGAACGATGTGGAAATAAATTGAAGCTCTGGAAGACAAAACCGACTTGCTGCCGCAACGCCCGAATTTGCCGCTGCTGCTTGCTCATCGGGATGCTGCCATCAATCTCTATATCGCCGACGCGAATAATCCCAGAATCGGGGATCTCAAGCAGATTGATGCTACGCAACAAAGTTGTTTTACCTGACCCACTCGGGCCGATGATCGCCACCACTTCGCCACTATTCACTTCAAGTGAGATACCGTGCAGCACCTGTTGACCTTTAAACTGTTTGGTCAGTTTTTTAACGTCGATGGTACTCATGGCTACTCCTGATCCTGACGATTAACATGCGCTTCCAGGCGATTTTGTAATGCTGACAACACTGTCGCCATGATCCAATAAATCAGCGAGGCCGCCAAATACATAGTGAAAACTTCCAAGGTGCGGGAAGTCACCAATTGTGCCTGTCGGAAAAGTTCGGGGACCTGGATGGTCGCGGCAAGAGAAGTGTCTTTGACCAAACCGATAAAGCTGTTGCCCAGTGGGGGCAAAGCGGTACGGCCGGCTTGCGGTAATATCACCCGATAGAGGGTTTGCCACCGCGTCATCCCGATACTGGCAGCGGCTTCCCACTGCCCTTTCTCGATGGATGAAATAGCTGCTCGCAATGTTTCCGATGTATAAGCTGCGGTATTGAGTGATAAGCCAATCAAGGCCGCTGGCATAGGATCCAACTCAATTCCAAATTGCGGCAAACCGTAATAAATCATAAACAGTTGGGCAATTAATGGAGTACCACGGAAAATGGACACGTAAAAACGAGAGAGAAGTGAAAGGGGCAAGAAGCGAGATAACCGCATCATGGCTAACATAAAACCTAATGCCAAGCCAAAGAACATCCCCCCCAGACTAAGCTGGAGGGTAAACCAAGCGCCTTTCAATAAAAATGGTGCTGAATCCAGCACCAATTGAATACTTTCTTGCATTATTTAGTGACATCCGCGCCAAAATATTTTTCGGAAATCTTGGCCAAAGTGCCGTCTTCTTGCATTTCAGCAATGGCTTTGTTAATAGCCGCTAACAACTCAGGGTTGTTCTTGCGCAAAGCTATACCTGATTCCTGACGGGCAAATGCCGGGCCTGCAACCGCTAACGTATTATTGGTTTTCTTCACCAAATCCAATGCTGCAAGACGGTCAACTAAAATAGCATCGGTACGGCCTACACGAAGATCTTGATACTTGGTTGGGTCATCATCATAGGTGCGAATATCAACACCTTTCAGGTTTTCACGTAACCATTGCTCATAGTTACTACCCAGCCCGACACCCACTTTTTTGCCGACTAAATCTTCTGGCTTGCTGAAATTGCCTTCATTGCCTTTTTTGGTCAGAACCTGAATACCAGAGACTGTATAAGGCGTTGAAAAATCGTACTTTTTCTTGCGTTCATCTGAAATGGTTACTTGGTTAATCGCCACATCAATGCGCTTGGACTCCAGTGATGCCAGCATACCATCCCATTTGGTCGGGGTGATTTTTGCTTTGACGCCCATATGTTGTGCCAGTGCATTGGCGAAATCCACTTCAAAACCGGTCAGTTTACCATCTTCACCTTGGAAGCTGAACGGTGGATAAGTTCCTTCCAACCCGACAATCAGAGTTCCTCGCTCCTTAACCTGATCTAACAGGTCACTCGCAGCGTAAGATTTCACATTCAGGCCTATTGCCAGCGCAACCGCCACCATACCCAAGACCATCTGACGACGTACAATTGAAAAGCCCATATATACTCCAACTGTCATGTTTATTTTTGATATTCAACACTTTATCAGTGTTGTTAATGGAATAAAGGAATAAAAAATAATAACGATAGCTATAAATAGAATAAGCAATAACCAAAGACTACACCTGCGGATGATAAGCAAACAGTGCAGGTGCGCCGCCGGTATGGATAAACAGAATGGGGCCATCATCACAAAACTTGTTCTGCTCAAGGCCATCCAGTAAACCAGCCATCGCCTTGCCGGTATAAACCGGATCCAGCAATATCCCTTCCAGCCTTGCCAACAGCCCGATTGCCGCCAGCCCTTCTTCATTTGGCATGCCATATTGCGGCGCGAAATAATCATCCCACAAGGTGATGTCCTCCAGCGCGCCAGTGATCTCAAGGGATTTGGCGAGTGCTTTCTGGATATCAGTCACTTTCGGGCGCTGTTCTTGTGCTTTACGCGAGACGGTGACGCCAATCAGCTCTGTTTGTGGCAATAGTTGTTGTAAACCCACGGCCAGCCCAGCATGAGTACCCGCGCTGCCGGAGGCTACGACTACCGAACTAAAGGTGACATTCCCGGCCGACTGAGCCGCAATTTCCAATGCGCATTGCACATATCCCAAGGCACCTAAAGCATTAGAACCCCCGACCGGCACGACATACGGACGAAAACCCTGAGCCTCAATACGGGTTGTCAACTCAGCTAACTGCTGGTTTGGATCATGTAATCCATCACACATCACCACATCAACATTAAACAAATCCAACAGCAACCGATTGCCATTGGTCAGATAATTTTCCTGCGAGGTACCGATAGGATTCTCAAGTAATGCAACACAATGTAATCCCAATTTTGCGGCGACCGCCGCCGTTTGCCGCACATGGTTAGATTGGATCGCGCCTGCGGTAACCAGTGTATCCGCGCCCTGTCTCAGTGCATCTGCTGCCAAAAACTCCAATTTACGCAGCTTATTACCCCCGAGCGCCAACGGCGTGACATCATCGCGTTTGATATAAATTTCACGTCCCAGATAATCGGAGAGTCGCGATAGTTTTTCCAACGGCGTGGCATTACCGACCAGATCTAAACGCGGAAATTGCGCCAATTTGTGTTGAAGCGTCACAGGCCCCCCAAGAAATTAATCAGTTACTTTAACTCCGCCCCAAAGCAATTGGCGGTACAGACCAACAGTATGCAACTCTCAATAAACTGACATAAGTCAGTGATTCGGGTAAGTGGATGCTGCTAACCCTGCTACTTCAAGTACAAAATGGAAATATAGATTTATCAGAAGTAACGGTAATAATCACTGATTTTATTATAGATGTCGGCAAGCAATAATGCAGGGGAATGCGTGGGATAATAAAACGCCCAGTCAAGGAGAACCTTGCTGGGCGCGGAATCAATGAAGATATTAATTTAATAATTTTTCGTTATATTAGTGACAACCTCGGTGAAAATACGGAGTTTTCTCAGCTGAGGTCACACCTGCCATTAACCTTAGTAGCTTTTTTGCCAGGCCAAATATTGACCATATTTACGCAAAGCAATACGGTAATTGTTATGTGCGGCATTTGGCAGTTCATCAATAATACTTTGATGGAGAGTTTCACTGGCGCATGTTTCTCTGGTAAATGTTTCTGCTGGATAATTTTTTGCCACCAGCATTTCATCTAAGCGACGTAGACGCACAACATATTCGCGCACAGTGCTATGGCTCATTTCAGTTTGTTCAAATAAATACTGTTTGAACGCCATAATATCGAAATAACCCGGCGTACTATTGCAATATATCTCACTGCAAAAACGACACAATGCGGTTAATTCATGCTGAAGCTTTAACCAGACTTGATCATCAATCGGCTGATCCATTCCGGCAATCGCTTCTTTATTGATAATTTGTCCGCGAAAAACCAACGCCATACGATCAAGCTGTTTATGACAATGTGAACAATGAGTTTGACCGTGCTTATAATCTTTTAAATAACGGCTCAGCGGCCGCTTTTTTAACTGAAGTCCTGGCATGAGAAGACCTGCATTAATAAAGTTAAACACTGTGATATCACTGAGCGAAAGTGAATTAGGAGTCGTTATTCAGACGGCTGCGTAAGCGTTTTATCGCCTGGCTATGAAGCTGGCTGACGCGGGATTCTCCCACTTCCAGCACCGCCCCGATTTCTTTCAGGTTCAGCTCTTCCTGGTAATACAGCGTCAACACCATTTTTTCACGTTCCGGCAGGGCCTCGATCGCTTCAATGACACGTTGACGCAGATTTCCTTCCAATAAATGTTGCAGCGGGTTGGCATCCTCATGCCCTTCCAGCATGGGTTCGACACTTTCACCGTGTTCTTCCCGCCATTCGTCATAGGAAAAAAGCTGGCTGTTGTTGGTGTCCAACAAAATCTGACGGTACTCCGCCAAATCGATATCAAGAATTTGTGCCACTTCCTGCTCAGTCGCTGGACGCCCAAGCCGTTGTTCAACCTTCTGCATGGCGCTAGCCACTTCACGCGCATTGCGCCGCACACTGCGTGGTGCCCAATCGCGGCTGCGCAGTTCATCCAGCATCGCGCCACGTATGCGCTGTACCGCATAAGTAGTAAATGCGGTTCCTTGTAAAGCGTCGTATCGCTCGACAGCATTCAGCAGACCAATCCCCCCAGCCTGCAACAAATCATCCAATTCCACACTCGCAGGCAGGCGCACCTGCAAACGCAATGCCTCATGGCGCACCAGAGGAACATAACGTTGCCAGAGGGAATTTTTGTCCATCACGCCTTCGGCGGTATACAGATCGCTCACTAGACAGGCACCTAAGGGTAAGAGAGTCGTACCATTATCCTGTCCGGTCAGCTAGCCAATCGCCTGAATAGGCCTATAAAAAGGCGGCTATTTGACTTATGCCCATGACTTTTACTGTTAACCTATTGCAAGGATTGCAAAAACAGAGCGCTAAATAGCGACAAAAAACCCTAAAAATAAATAATTAGCGCCCAGTTTGTACCTATTCTCTTTGGAAATAATATTGTCGATTATTTCCAAAGAGAGCGGTGTCAATATCGATATAAAAACCCCGCCGAAAAGGCGGGGCTGAATAATGCAATGTTTCTGAGGAATTAACGCAGCAGAGACAATACAGTTTGTGGAACCTGGTTGGCTTGAGACAGTACAGAGGTCCCTGCTTGTTGCAGAATCTGTGCACGGCTCATGTTTGAAACTTCAGTCGCGTAATCAGCATCTTGGATGCGGCTGCGTGCTTCAGTCAGGTTGTTTACTGTGTTGTTCAGGTTGGTGATGGTAGAGTTGAAACGGTTTTGAATCGCACCCAATGAGCTACGCAGGGAGTCGATTTTATTGACCGCGCCATCCAAAGTTTCCAACGGATTAGCAGTTTTAGCGGTGGCAGTTTTAGCATCAGTGGTGATGGTGCCATCAGCTTGTTTAAATACTGCTTTACCTGAACCGTTAGTGACTGAACCATCCGCTTGCGCGAAATAGCTAACTTGGTTGTTAGTGGTTAAGGTGCCATCTTTGGCAACAAAGGTATTCGCTGCTTTACCGGCAGTATCAACAACAGTAGAGCCCGCAGTGAATGCAACACCCGTCGTTGCAGTGCCAAATGCTTCAGCACTCAATGCCCCGTCTACGGTGAATGTCCCAGCAGCACCACCAACGGTGGTCAGTGTTGCGCCACCTGCAGTAGTGATAGTTGCAGGGATAGCAGTACCACCACCGTTTTTCATTACACCATCAAGGGTAGCAAGAGCAGGGCCACCTGCGCTGTTTTTAGTCAGGTTACCAGTTGTATCCAGGTAAAGTGCCGCGCCATCATCTGCCGCAGTGATTGCCCCTGCTTTGTCGATAATAACGTCTTGTTTTGTGCCGCCAATATCAATTGTTGCTTTAGTGGTATCACCTGCTTTTGGATTCAGATAATTAATCGCATCTGCCGAAGCAACCGTTGCCACACTAAAGTCGAATGACTTGCTTGCTGAATTATAGGTGAATGCTGCGGTAGTAGACGCCCCCAAACCTACATCCGTAGCAGGAGTAGTCGTAACAGCTGTACCATTTGCCAAATTACCTAATACATCAGCACTGGTCGCACCTTTCAGGCCAGCTGAACCGCTATATTCATTAGTTCCACCAACTTGTGTAAAACCGGCAGTTTTCAAATCTGCTAAAGATGCTGCAGTATTGGCTACGCCGCCTTTACCATTGACGTTGAAACCATCCAGACCCAAGGTCTTAGAATTGATTTCTTTCAGATCCAGTGAGATAGTTTCGCCGTCGTTTGCGCCAACCTGAATTTTCAGGCTGTCAGTTGAAGCCAACACTTTAACGCCGTTAAATTGGGTTTGGCTGGATACACGGTCAATTTCATCTAAACGTTGTTGAATTTCGTCTTGGATTGAATCCAGGTCGGTTTGTTTGTTGCCTTCAGAAGAAGCCTGAACAGTCAGCTCACGAACACGTTGTAAGTTGTTGTTGATTTCGTTCAGTGCGCCTTCAGTAGTCTGAGCGATAGAAATACCATCGTTAGCGTTACGTGCCGCCTGAGTCAAACCACGGATGTTAGAAGTAAAACGGTTAGCGATCGCCTGACCAGCAGCATCGTCTTTCGCGCTATTAATACGCAGACCGGAAGACAAACGCTCAATGGCAGTGCCTAAAGAAGACTGGGATTTGTTCAGGTTGTTCTGAGTCAGCAAAGACAAGCTGTTAGTGTTAATTACCGCCATAGTGTTATTCCTTAAATGCTATTGGGTTATGGTTTGGGCATACTGCCCACGGCTTCATCACCGTCACAACTTGTATCGGCGCTCTTTAAAGAACCTTTAGTCATTCAGGGAAATAATTTTAAAAATCTCCGGAAATCCCCCCTTATCTCAGTCCTAATCGGTGATTTATTCAATGGGACAAATAGCGCCCTGTTATCCCCCGTTATTCCGCCCATCATAAATTCTGTTTTATGTGTAAACTTTTTGCCTCTCTGGCCGATAACCTGTTAACGACACTTGAATATTAAGGATTAGACATGGCAAGTATCAGTTCTCTGGGTAGTGGGTCAGGAATGAATTTAAACGAATTGTTGGATAAGTTAACCGCATCGGAAATGACTCGCTTAACCCCGCTGACTAACCAGCAGTCTAGCTATAAAAGCAAGCTCACTGCATTTAGCGTCCTGCAAAGTTCCTTGGCAAAACTAGAAACCGCATCGGCGACATTAAAAAAAGCGGACACATTAAACTCCACTGCGGTCAATAGCACGAATACTGCTTTTAGTGCCACGACCGACAGTAAAGCCACAGCGGGAAGCTATGTCATTGAAGTAACAAACCTGGCGAAAGCACAATCCTTATTATCTAAAGATGTCCCTAATGTGACAGATAAATTAGGCAATGATAATGCTACCCGCACTATTACTATTAGCCAACCGGGCCAAGAAAAACCGCTAGAGATTACATTAACTAATGAACAAACCTCTCTGGCAGATATCCGGGACGCAATTAATAAAAAAGAAGGTAATGTCAACGCCAGTATTATGAAAGCGGATGACAATACCTATTATCTAGCATTAACTTCTAGAGACACTGGCACAAAATCAGAAATGACCATCAGTGTTACTGGTGATGAAACTTTAAATGATTTTCTGAATTATACGTCAGGTAGCACTGGCGGCAGCGGTGCAATGACGCAGAAAGTCAAAGCGGAAGATGCGCAATTAACAGTCAATGGTGTCTCTATCACCCGCCAAAGTAATACCATTACGGATGCACCACAAGGCGTTACCATTAATCTGAAAGCAGAAACTAAAGCCGGTGCACCAGAACAACTGATAATAACCCGCGACAGTAGCGCGACAAAAGCAGCTATTCAGGGTTTTGTCGACGCCTATAATTCTTTGCAAACTACATTTGCGTCACTGACTAAATACACAGCGGTAACAGCAGGTAAAGATCAATCCAGCAGCAACGGGGCTTTAGTTGGTGATGGTACATTAAGAACGATTCAGACTCAGTTAAAAAGTCAATTAGCCTCTGCTCAATCCGGTGATTTGAAAACACTGGCTAGCATGGGGATTACTCAAGACCTGGACGGCAAGTTAGTCATAGACTCCACGAAACTAGATGCTGTACTAAAAGATAAACCTAATAGTGTGACCGCTTTCTTTGTCGGTGACGGCAAAGCGACGGGTTTTGCTACTCAAACTGATAATCTACTTAATGGTGCTTTGGATACCACAAAAGGCACATTAAAAGCTGTTACTGACGGCATTAATAAATCATTAAAAAGTCTTGATAACCAAGTTATATCCACAACTGACAGCATCAATGCCAATATTGAACGATACAAAGCACAATTCACACAGCTGGATAAAATGATGAGTTCATTAAATAACACTTCCAGCTTCTTAACGCAGCAGTTCTCTTAAAGGGATAGAGCATGTACAACCGATCAGGGAGTCAGGCCTACGCTCAGGTAGGATTAGAGAGCGGGGTAATGAGTGCCAGCCCCCATCAATTGATCGTGATGCTGTTCGACGGGGCGCAAAGCGCCCTGGTTCGTGCCCGCATCTTGATGAATCAAAAAGATATTCCTGCTAAAGGGGCCGCGATATCTAAAGCAATTGATATTATTAATAATGGCCTGAATGCCGGGCTGGATTTGGAAAAAGGCGGCGAAATGGCCGAGAATTTGTCGGCTTTATATGACTATATGTCGCGGCGTTTGCTGCATGCCAACTTGCATAATGACGAACAAGCTATTACTGAAGTACTCGCTTTGCTCGAAAATATTGCGGATGCCTGGCGGCAGATCGGCCCCAATTATCAACCAGATTAGGACCCCATTAAATGGAACGTCACCAGCACCTTTTGTCCGATTATCAACAAATCCTGACCCTCAGTGAGCAGATGTTAGCGCTGGCGACTGAGGGCAATTGGGATGCGCTGGTTGATCTCGAAATCACTTATCTCAAAACAGTTGAAAACACTGCTAATATCACTATTTCTTCATGCGCATCGTTAGTATTGCAAGAGTTATTGCGAGAAAAGTTAAAAGCCATATTAAATAATGAAATTGAAATTAAGCGTTTATTGCAGCTGCGCCTTGATGCATTAAGTGAGTTGATTGGACAATCCACCCGACAACAGGCGGTAAATAATACTTATGGTCAGTTTCCTGACCATGCATTACTGTTAGGTGAAACACAGTAATCTTCAGTTCGTAAAATCATAAAACATTGATGAGTTATTGAGCAATTGCATACAATTAAAATTATTAACATTACAATTGATTTTTAATATCATTATTTTTAACATGGGATTATATTGATAGTAACAATTACTCATGTCTACTGGCTATTATTCTCACTCCCAAAAACTTTTTGCTAAAATAGTCGGTTATTGTCATTTTTCTATTAAAATAAGTTGCCAGCCAGCTATTCAAAGCGTAAAGATATTCTCAGGCTAAAATTGTGAAATGAATATCGATGGAACGTACAATTAATTTTTGCCCTGGAGTGGGTAGCTCTGCACATGTTATTCAACACACAGAGCTACTGCTCACCTCTGTCTATATTGAGCACCCATTGCTCATTATGGTTAACCATGGACAAAAAATTATTCGTTGGGATAACCAAGAATGTATTATCCGATCGGGTGAAATAGTTGCCATCAGTAGCGGCCAGACAATTGATATAATAAATGGATTATCTGATAGTGGGTTATTTTTTAGCCACCAATTACGCTGTGACCCCCATTTGATAGCTACTTTTGCTAATCATCCTGCATCAACTGGCCTTGGGATTATTCCTGGCGTTATGCCAGTGCGTAATTTGGCAGCGGAATTTATAAATACCTTCGGGAGTACATTTAAAGCAATATCCGATATAGGCGATATTCCCCCTGCCATCATCAGGCATCGTATGCTTGAATTATTACTTTGGTTAGCTCAACGTGGTGTTAAATTTAGATTAAATGATAGCCAATCATTAAGTGAGAAGGTGCGCCGTTGTCTGGCAATTGACCCACACAAAATATGGTCAGCAGCTACAGTTGCCGACCATATGGCAATGAGTGAAGTGGTATTACGGCGAAAATTAGCGGCCGAAAATATACTCTTACGTGATTTGATGATTGATGTGCGCATGACCAGTGCTTTACGTTTGTTACAAGGGACTGATTGGCCAATTTCATTGATTGCTAATCAGGTAGGTTATGAGAGCGCATCACGTTTTGCCGAACGTTTTCGCAAGCGTTTTGGATTTGCGCCTACCGCTATACGTGGGCATCATCGTTTGCAACCTCCCAATAATGACCCACCAGAAGTCAATTATCATCGTTATTTAAACCTGATTTAAGGTCTCTAATTGCCATACTTTAAACTGTACTGTGCATTGGTCATCAACTCCTGCATCCGTATTTAGGTATTTACGCCTTTTTATCGATAATCATCCTGACTGCTAAATACTGCTTTTAGATATTCCGCACGTTAAAATCTTATTTTTGAATACCATCAGTAGATTTTTCTACCAAAAATATTGTATTGATATCAATAAAAATCTTTACAATCATACAATTAACTATAACTCACTGAAAAAATAGGAATATGCTAGTTAGACAGGTGCATTCTATGATTAGAGTTGATTAAATAATAAACTCTCGGGATGGGCATGATGGTCAGTAACCTGTTAAAACTAAAAAGCCGCTATCCTTTGCATATTCAGATCGCAGCCCTTTTCACTCTGCTGATTATCTCAATCGGTACTGTTATTATTATTTTTGGTTATAGCCAGCTGACTAAACTGACTGAAATCAGCACCAATAGACAATATCAAAAAACAGGAGAGGCTATTGCGGCAGAATTGGATGCAATAACACGACCAATGATGATGTCTGTAAACCTCCTCGCCAGCATGCAAATTACAGAATTACCGACACTTGAACAACGGATGGCTTTTGTTAGTAAATTAGTTGAAGTTCTGAAGCAGAATAACTACGCCAGTGCTGTGTATACCGCCTATCCTAATGGCGATTTATTTATGCTACGCCGCCTAACTGAGTCTAACCGTATATTATTCCATGCGCCAGAAAATGCCGAGTGGATGATTCAAAGTAATCGTTTTCTCGATAGCTTACCGGAAAAACGGTTTATTTATCTTAATGAAAAACAGCAAGTTATTGCAGTTATGCCACGCGATAATGATAACTATGATCCCCGGAGGCGAGATTGGTTTATTCTGGCCTCGGCTAGCCCTACGTTGGTCACCTCCCCTATTTATATGTTCAAAGGTACTGGTGAAGCTGGTTTTACCTATAGTCGCCGCTCTGAAAATAATCAATCAATCATTGGGTTAGATGTTTCCCTGGCGTCATTATCGCAATTTTTAATAAGACAGAATCTGCCACCTGGTAGCCAAGCCATTATTATCAATTCTCGCGGTGAGGTTATCGCGAGCCTACCTAAACTGCAAGAAAACACAACAAACTCGACGGATACGAATAAACAGATACCGGTATTACAAACATTGTTAAACGCTCAAAATAATAGTGTTGAACACAATAATCTGATAGGGAATGATAATAACCATAGCATCATGTTTGAAGCACAAGATAAGCGCTGGTTCGGCTCAATTATTGACGTTAATAATAGCGGTAATAAATATCAGTTGGTCATTGCCACGCCAGCAAGTTATCTTACGGCTGATGCGAACTCCATTCGTAACTATTCAACCTTTATTGCCTTTATCCTATTGTTACTCAGTTTACCCCTTGTTTGGTATTTCTCACGGAAAATATCCAACCCACTGATTCGTCTTCGTAAAGATGCTGATGCTATAAGCAACTTACATTTCGAAGAACATCAATCAGAGCATTCCATGATTGAAGAAGTCGATGAATTGCACAAATCAATGTCAAAAATGAAATTAACACTGAAGCAATTTATTTCAATGGGCAATATGTTGACGGCAGAAAACAGCTTCTTTCGACAAATGCAGGGGTTATTAACTGAAACGACTGAAATTGCAGCAATGACCGGGGGGATTATATTTCTTGCCGATAAAGATGAAGGGATATTCACACCAACGGCATTTCGCTGGAATAGCGAAAATATCCCAGTAGCCGAAATGACACCATTAGATATAAAAGAAAATAATTTCGCCACTTTCCAGCCAGTATTAGAAGGTCAAACTATCGCTGGAACCTTAAATAAAGATAATATATTTAGTCAATTACAAGACTTCCTGCAACCTTATTTACCACTACGTTTTGTTGCCGTACCTATGAAAACTCATGATAAACAACTCTTGGGTTTTTTGCTGCTATTTACCCCTTATCAATTAAATTCAGAGCGTGAACTTTCTAAAATTCAATTAGTTAATGCTCTGGTCGGTAGTTTATCTGTTTCAGTTGAAACGCAAAAGTTATTACAAGAACAAAAAAACCTGCTCAATGCATTTATTGAGCTCATTGCGGGTGCTATTGATGCCAAAAGTGCTTATACCGGCGGGCACTGCCAGCGAGTGCCCGAAATAACCAAAATGCTCGCCAGAGCCGCAGTGAATATCAAAGAAGGGCCTTTCGCTAACTTTAGTTTATCGGAAAATGAGTGGGAAGAACTGCATACAGCATGCTGGTTACATGACTGTGGCAAGATAACCACACCTGAATTTGTGGTGGATAAATCAACGAAACTGGAATTAATTTATGACCGTATCCATGAAATACGGATGAGATTTGAAGTCTTAAAATGTGAAAAAGAGATCAACTTCTTGCGCCGCCATACCACGGTAGATGCTAATGACATTGATCAGCAATTATTGGCGGCTGAATTGCGTCAGTTGGATGATGATTTTTACTTTATTGCGCACTGTAATATCGGTGGTGAATTTATGTCCGATGACGCCATAGCGCGTATTCAGCAAATTGCTGGGTATCACTGGACTCGTACATTAGATGATAATGCCGGTATTGCTCATGAAGAACGCGAGCGTAAAGCTCGACGGGCAGTTGCCTCACTACCCACACAAGAACCTATGCTGGCAGATAAGGAAGAACATCTTATTTACCGGGATAATAAAAACAAACGTCAGGAATATTATGATTTCAAAGTACCCGAACCCACTCTGCTCTATAACCGTGGTGAGATTTATAACCTCAGTATTCGGCGTGGAACCTTAACTGAAGAAGACCGTTATAAAATCAATGAACACATTATGCAAACTATTGTGATGCTCAAAAAATTGCCTTTCCCGCGCTCGATGGCAAATGTAGCCACTATTGCGGGTGGACATCATGAGCGTATGGATGGCAAAGGATATCCTTATCAACTCACTTATAAACAGATGAGCATTCCTGTGCGCATAATGGCTATTGCCGATGTATTTGAAGCTCTGACAGCCGCAGACCGCCCTTATAAGCCAGGAAAATTATTATCTGAGGCACTGAATATCATGCTGAATATGGTGAATGAAAATCACCTGGACAGAGATCTATTTATTTTATTCCTGCAATCAGGTATCTGGCAGGAATACGCCATCACTCACCTTCAAGCAGACAAAGTGGATAGTATTGATATTTCAGCTTTACTGCAAAAAATTGGCAGTCAGAACATTTATTTAGCTGAAAGTGCATAGATTCAGCTCCCCGCTAAGCGGTGAATGTTACTTTTTAATCCATTCACCGCTTTCTTCCTGACCCTTGTAATAGCTCTGCTTCACCGCCCCCCATGCCACTTTATGTGCAGTTTCTTCTCGCGAATCATCTTCTTGCCGTAATTTACTATCTTTATATTCTTCCCAAGCATTATTAAATGCAGCACGATATATATCTTGCGCATGAGTAGGCAATGCCTTCCTCACATTATCTGGCAATGTCTCATTTGATTTATAAGGCATAATTTATCCTTTCTATAAAATCACCAATACATAAATATATAACTGACTGCGAGTATTAAAATAATAATACCAATCACATAACCAATTTTAGTTGGGAAAGGTTTCTCACCCGTTTTCGATGAAGGATCACTATTTATTTTTCTGTTTTCTTCACTCATTTTTCTAACCCTCATAAGAGTTGACAATTAAAAATTTAAGTTTAAAAAGTAATGAATAATAAATATAGCAGTGATAGCGTCCGGATAAATCTTAAACTAGAAATTACGGGCAAGAAACGGAGTGTCTACTCCAAAGAATTAACGCTATGCTTTAGCTTTTCGCGCACACTACAAGGGAGATCGGGTATGTTCTACAACTACGGTGAAACAGAGATTAATCATCTTAAACAACGAGATAAAAAGATGGCTGTGGCTATTGAGCGGATCGGAATGATAGCCCGCCCATTATCACCAGATTTGTTTGCTGCATTAATCAGAAATATTGTCGACCAGCAAATATCAGTTAAAGCGGCGCTCACTGTTAATGCGCGGCTATTAACATTATTGGGCTCGGTGACACCGCTAACTGTTGCAGCAACCGCTATAGAAACGATTCAAGGTTGCGGAATGACCATGCGTAAAGCCGGATATATCAAGGGCGCAGCCGACGCGGCACTGAGTGGTTCATTGGATTTGTCCGCTATTTCTCAGTTACCCGATAATGAGGTTATTTCCCAGCTCTCAAACCTTAATGGTGTGGGTATCTGGACCGCAGAAATGCTGCTTATTTCTTCACTTTCTCGCCCAGATATTCTCAGTTGGGGGGATTTGGCCATCCGCCGCGGTATGATGAATTTATATCGCCACAAAACGCTACCGCGAGAACGTTTTGAAAGATATCGCCGCCGCTACGCGCCATATGGCACAACTGCATCATTGTATTTGTGGGCATTGTCACATGAAGAGATTGTATGACACAGTTTATCGTGGCTATTTATATCTTTCTCTATTCCTCAAGATACTGCTCCCCCATTCTGTCTAAAGCATTTGCCAGTCGTCTAATATTACTACATGACGGATTTGGGCCCCCAAATTTTGAAGCGCAGGCGCTTTTCATCTGTCCAACCCAATAAGCTTTAAGAATAGATACATCAACTAATTTCATACATGTAATCCGTTCTTTTGTCACATACCGATTACTGCAAACAGCTTCGGATACTTTCATGATTGCCGGGACGGGCAAGAAAGATTGCGGTTCGCCAGCACTGGCAAAGATAGGAAAAGAAACGAGGAATATGATCAAAAAACTTCTCATAGCAACCACCTATATAAATTAATTTAAAGGATAAATATCGCTTCAAATTGTTACATAAATGTTGATTGAGAATTTGTTATGAGGTGCGAAGTCAATTATCACAATACAATTATATTTCTTGGGCTGACATCTTATTGCTCAAAGCCCAAGTTAGTTTGTTCAGTTACCTGAAAGCAACTCACACGCCCATATTCATTACATCTTGATAAGCGGCTACCAGCTTATTACGCACCTGGATGCCGAGCTGCAAAGAGACAGATGACTTCTGCATATTGACCATCACATCATTAAGGCCAACACCGGGCACACCTAATTCAAAATTCTGCGCCAGAGTGCGGGCTGTCTGTTGGTTTTCACTGATTTTACCAATAGCCGCTTTTAATTCGCTGGCAAAACCGGCCTCAGCTGGCAGTGTTCTTACTGAACCCGATGCTTGCAATGCAGTCACCTGCAACTGCTGTAAAACCCCTTCAATACCTTGAACAGACATGCTCATCCCCAAAATGTGTCAGTAGGCCAATAACTGGATAGCAAATAGTTGCGTTAATGCAAATATTTGCCATCCAGCAGCTATTACTTTTTTCAGGATGACACCCTAACACATCATTTTTGCGCTAAAGCGGCTAAATAGACCCAAAAATACCGGCTTATTGAGCCATCAAATTTCCACTTACAGCAAATAATGACATGCCGATAAAAAGGGATATCAGCTATTGATGCGTTATCGCTCACAGCACTTGGGAGTCTGTTTTGTTCCAACACATTAGTTACATAAAAAATACTAACTCAAACGTTATTCAGCTTGGCCAAGGACGTGTATGAATGCCTCGATAACTGGCGGTGAAAATCGTGAGAATACCTTTACGACGACACTGGCACGCCTACGCGCGAATCCGAAAATCCCACTGTTGATTGCAGCGGCTGCGGCCATCGCTATTATTGTCGCGCTGATGTTATGGGCTAAAAGTCCTGATTATCGCGTCCTTTATAGCAACCTGAGTGATCGTGACGGCGGTGATATCGTCACACAATTGACGCAACTGAATATTCCCTATCGTTTCGCGGATAATGGCGGAGCATTGTTGATCCCGGCCGATAAAGTGCATGAAACCCGTTTGCGCCTGGCACAACAAGGTTTACCTAAGGGCGGTGCAGTCGGTTTTGAACTGCTCGACCAAGAAAAATTTGGCATTAGCCAATTCAGTGAGCAGGTCAACTACCAGCGAGCACTGGAAGGTGAGCTTGCCCGAACTATCAGCACACTTGGCCCGGTACTGAATGTCCGAGTACATTTAGCGATGCCGAAACCCTCGCTATTTGTTCGTGAGCAAAAATCGCCAACGGCCTCTGTCACTCTCGCCTTGCAACCTGGCCGCGCACTTGATGATGGTCAAATCAACGCCATCGTCTACATGGTTTCCAGCAGTGTGGCTGGCTTACCCCCTGCAAGTGTCACTGTAGTCGACCAAACTGGCCGTTTGCTGACGCAATCTGATAGCGCGGGCCGCGACTTAAATGCGGCACAACTTAAATTTACTAATGAAGTGGAAAACCGCTTCCAGCGCCGCATTGAAACTATCCTGGCACCGATGGTAGGTAGCGGTAATATTCATGCTCAAGTCACTGCGCAAGTTGATTTTTCCAGCCGTGAACAGACTGATGAAGAGTACAAACCGAATCAAGCCGCCAACCAAGGGGCAGTTCGCTCCCAGCAAGTCAGTACCAGCGAACAACTGGGCGGTACCAATGTCGGCGGTGTTCCGGGGGCGCTGTCCAATCAACCACCAGTGACCCCGGTAGCCCCGATTGAAGTGCCACCAGCAACCCCTGCGGCGGGTGCTGGTGCGCCTGCGAATACGGCCAATGCAGCGAACCGCCCGGCGGCGACCACGACTGCCGCCAGACAGACTGCGACGTCAAGTAATAGCCGCCACGACCAAACCACCAACTTCGAAGTTGACCGCACTATCCGCCACACCCAGCAACAAGCAGGTATGGTGCAGCGCCTCTCCGTTGCTGTAGTCGTCAATTACGGCACGGATAAAGCCGGCAAACCTATTGCACTGAGCAAAGAACAATTGGCGCAGGTGGAATCGCTGACGCGTGAGGCCATGGGCTTTTCCACTGACCGTGGTGACACCCTCAATGTGGTCAATACACCGTTTAGTGCCACTGGCGACGATACCGGTAGCAGCCTGCCATTCTGGCAACAACAATCGTTCTTTGATCAGTTGATCAATATTGGTCGCTATTTACTCATCTTACTGGTCGCGTGGATCTTATGGCGCAAACTGGTACGCCCATTGATGGAGAAAAAACAAGTAGCGGATAAAGCAACGGCGTCGGTCAACACCCTGGTACAGACCGCGCAAGCCTCTGAAACAGCGAAACAAACTAAAGAAGAGCTGGCCCTGCGTAAGAAAAATCAGCAACGAGTGAGTGCTGAAGTTCAGGCCCAGCGTATACGCGAACTTGCGGATAAAGACCCACGTGTTGTCGCGCTGGTTATCCGTCAATGGATGAGTAATGACCAATGAGCCTGACCGGAACTGAAAAAAGCGCCATCATGCTGATGACACTGGGTGAAGACCATGCCGCCGAGGTATTTAAACACCTTTCCTCGCGCGAAGTGCAACAGCTCAGTACCACCATGGCCAGTATGCGACAGGTTTCTCACCAACAGTTGGTTGATGTATTGGCTGAGTTTGAAGACGATGCCGAGCAATATGCTGCACTGAGTGTGAACGCCAGCGATTATCTGCGCTCGGTGCTGATAAAAGCATTGGGGGAAGAACGAGCATCCAGCTTGTTGGAAGACATTCTGGAATCACGCGAAACCACCAGTGGCATGGAAACCCTCAACTTTATGGAACCGCAGATGGCGGCCGACCTGATCCGCGACGAACATCCGCAGATTATCGCCACTATTCTGGTTCATTTAAAGCGCTCTCAGGCGGCAGATATTCTGGCACTGTTCGACGAACGTCTGCGCAACGATGTCATGTTGCGTATCGCCACCTTCGGCGGAGTTCAGCCAGCAGCATTGGCAGAATTAACCGAAGTGCTGAACAACCTGCTTGATGGCCAAAATCTCAAACGCAGCAAAATGGGCGGTATCCGCACCGCGGCTGAGATTATCAACTTGATGAAAAGCCAGCAGGAAGAAACCGTTATGGACGCCGTGCGCGAATACGACGGCGAGCTGGCACAGAAAATTATCGACGAAATGTTCCTGTTCGAGAATCTGGTCAGTGTCGACGACCGCAGCATCCAGCGTTTACTGCAAGAAATCGACAACGAATCGCTATTGATTGCGTTGAAAGGGGCCGATCAGGCGCTGCGCGAGCGCTTCCTCAGCAATATGTCACTGCGTGCCGCAGAAATTCTGCGCGACGACCTGGCTACCCGAGGGCCGGTGCGGATGTCACTGGTCGAAAACGAGCAGAAAGCCATCTTGCTGATTGTCCGTCGTTTGGCGGAAAGCGGCGAGATAGTCATCGGTGGCGGCGAGGATATCTATGTCTGATAGGATTAATGCCCTGCCCTGGCAACCTTGGTCACTGAATGACTTTGCCAGCCAACCCGAACCCAGCACTGCCACTGCGCCGCCGGATATCAGTATGTTGTTTACTGATGAGCCAACAGCGGATATCGCACCAATGGAAAGTGATGAACAACAAACACTGATAAACCTGCAACTCGAAGCCGAGAAGCAGGGCCGCCAGCAAGGGTTTGCCAAAGGGTTGCAAGAGGGCTTGGATAAAGGTTACCAAACCGGTCTGGAGGAAGGACATCAGCAAGCGCTGGCAGATGCCGAGAAACAGTTGGCTCCGATCACCGCGCACTGGCAAACCCTGGTCGATGATTTTCAAAACACCCTGGATGCGCTGGACAGTGTGATTGCTTCGCGGTTGATGCAAATGGCCTTAGCAGCAGCAAAACAGATTCTGGGGCAACCGGCTATTTGCGATGGCACCGCGTTGCTGGCCCAAATCCAGCAAATGATTCAGCAAGAGCCGATGTTTGCCGGTAAGCCGCAACTGCGGGTGAACCCGAATGATTTAGCCGTGGTGGAACAGCGCTTAGGCTCGACCTTGAGTCTGCATGGTTGGCGCTTGTTAGGCGACAGTCAAATTCACCCCGGCGGATGCAAAGTTAGCGCCGAAGAAGGTGATTTGGATGCCAGCCTGGCGACGCGTTGGCATGAACTATGCCGCCTGGCAGCACCAGGAGAATTATGATGACCGCCCGCCTTGGCCGCTGGCTCACCTCTTTAGACAAGTTCGAAGAGCGTATCAGCCAATCAACCACCATTCGCCGCTACGGCCGCTTGACACGTGCCACCGGCTTGGTGCTGGAAGCCACTGGTTTGCAACTCCCCCTCGGCGCAACCTGTCTGATTGAGCGCCATGATAACGGCGAAGTACAAGAAGTTGAGAGCGAAGTGGTCGGTTTTAACGGCCAGCGCCTGTTTTTGATGCCACTGGAAGAGGTCGAAGGGATTGTACCCGGAGCGCGTGTTTATGCCCGCATCACTACGGGAGGGACGTCTGCCAGTAAACAATTGCCGCTCGGCCCAGAACTACTGGGGCGGGTATTAGATGGCAGCGCCAAGCCGCTGGATGGTTTGCCCGCACCGGAAACCGGTTATCGTGCTCCCCTGATTACCCCCCCTATCAATCCATTACAACGTACCGCGATTGAACAGGTATTGGATGTTGGTGTGCGCACCATTAATGCCCTGCTGACAGTCGGTCGAGGGCAGCGTATGGGCTTGTTCGCGGGTTCTGGGGTAGGGAAAAGTGTGTTGTTGGGCATGATGGCCCGCTACACCCAAGCGGATGTCATTGTGGTTGGGCTTATCGGTGAGCGTGGCCGTGAAGTTAAAGATTTTATCGAGAATATTTTAGGTACCGAGGGGCGTGCCCGCTCAGTAGTCATTGCCGCGCCAGCCGACGTATCGCCATTGCTACGTATGCAAGGCGCGGCCTATGCCACCCGCATTGCAGAAGATTTCCGCGACCGCGGCCAACATGTGTTGCTGATCATGGACTCTCTGACGCGCTACGCCATGGCACAACGCGAAATCGCACTGGCAATTGGCGAACCTCCGGCCACCAAAGGCTATCCACCGTCCGTATTCGCTAAATTACCGGCGCTGGTGGAACGCGCGGGTAACGGCGTGTCCGGTGGCGGCTCGATTACCGCATTTTATACGGTACTGACCGAGGGCGATGATCAGCAAGACCCGATTGCCGACTCTGCGCGCGCCATTCTCGATGGTCATGTGGTGTTATCTCGCCGTCTGGCAGAATCCGGTCATTATCCCGCCATTGATATCGAAGCTTCTATCAGCCGTGCGATGACCTCACTGATTGATGAAAATCACTACAGCAAAGTTCGCCAATTTAAACAGTTACTTGCCAGTTTCCAACGCAACCGCGACTTGGTCAGCGTCGGGGCCTATGCCGCCGGTAGCGACCCCTTGTTGGATAAGGCCATTGCCCTCTATCCACAAATGGAAATCTTCTTGCAGCAAGGCATGTATGAGCGCAGCAGTTACGAAGATGCCTGCCAGCATCTGAAAAGCCTGTTTCCGGGTTAATAAAATAGGTTTCCGGATGGATAGCTAACAACCCTGCGGCGTCAAGCACAAAACATATGCCCAAAGTGATTGGTGTTGCAGGTAGGCGGCAAGTGAATGAATCCCGATGAGCTGACTTTCGTCAGTGATTCGGGTAAGTGAACGTAGCTAACAACCCTGCGGCGTCAAGCACAAAACATATGCCCAAAGTGATTGGTGTTGCAGGTAGGCGGCAAGTGAATGAATCCCGATGAGCTGACTTTCGTCAGTGATTCGGGTAAGTGAACGTAGCTAACAACCCTGCGGCGTCAAGCACGAAGGGCATTGAGGAATACCATGAAAAGTCAGTCACCTCTCATCACCCTGCGCGACCTGGCTCAAAAGGCGGTTGAACAGGCAACGACCCAATTGGGGCAGGTGCGCTTGTCCTATCAGAATGCTGAGCAGCAACTGAGTATGTTGCTGTCTTATCAGGATGAATATCGGGTGCGGCTGAATGACACGCTGAGTAATGGCATGGCTTCCTCCAGTTGGCAAAATTATCAGCAGTTTATTCAAACATTGGAGCAAGCCATTGAGCAACATCGTCATCAGTTGGCTCAATGGAATGTCAAAGTTGAGCAAGCAGTGAAGCATTGGCAAGAAAAGCAACAGCGATTAAATGCATTTGAAACGCTGAACGAGCGAGCTGAAACCACCGCGCGTTTGCACGAGAACCGTTTGGATCAAAAACTGATGGATGAGTTCGCCCAGCGCGCCTCACAAAGGAGTCTACATTCATGAATCTATCGCTCTTGCCTACTGCTATCACTGCGAGTGAAGCCGAGGGCGCAACATCTTCGTCATCGATTGCCGCGCTGTTTACCGACGCGGGGTTACCCGCCGATTTTGCTAAACTTTTGGGTGACCAACTGGGAAAAGAACTCACTGCGGTGGATGCTTCAACCCTGAAATCATCTTTAGCCGCCGCGACTGATCTCACCCCCGATGTTGACGGCAGCAAGTCAACTACGGGTAACAGTAAGTTGAATCAGTTATTGGCCGCATTGGGGGATATCAGTGCTACGCTGCCAGCGGGTTTAACCCATGCAGGACAAACTGGCGATGCCGCGGGTATCAAGAAAACCACCCTCAATGAAGGTGGTAAGCTGAGCAGTGCCAGTGAAAAAACTCACGATAAAGTCGACCCCGCCGCATTACAAACCTTGCTGGCGATGTTGCCACATCAGGTGGCTAACACATTGGGCGGGCAAAAAGCTACCCAGACTGATAACAACGGTCTGACGGACAATAAAACCACGGCCGCCAGGCAAGATATTGCCACTCTCACCAGCCTGACCTCACAAGATAAAGGTTTAGCTGCACTGATTGGCGGCACTATGGTCAGTATGAAAAGTGATAAGGCCATGGACAGTGTAAAAAATAATAAAGCCGTAAGCAGTGACGATGAGTTAGCGGGTGTCTCCTCGAAAACAAAAACAACCGCGGCATCGGATAAGCTAGCCCCGTTGAGCGCGAAAGATGTCGACAGCAGCACTCTCAATGCCAAAACCGTTCCACAGGCAGCACAAGTTGGAACCATCGCATCCACCGCTGCAGTGGATAAAACCTTGGCCAATTCAACTGCCCTGACCCCCTCTCTGCCTCCGGTTTCCAGCCCTATTCTGCCGACTACCGCGACCGCCAGCGCCCATATCAGTGCGCCTGCCAGCGGTTATTTAAGTGCGCAACTGGGCAGCCAAGAATGGCAACAATCACTTGGGCAACAAGTGATTATGTTCAGCCGCAATGGGCAACAAAACGCCGAGTTGCGGCTCAACCCACAGGAATTGGGTGCTCTGCAAATCAGTCTGAAAATAGAAGATAAGCAGGCGCAATTACACTTCGTTTCAGCCCATAGTCAGGTTCGGGCGGCGATTGAAGCCGCCATGCCAAACTTGCGCACCGCCTTGGCCGAAAGTGGTATTCAATTGGGTCAAAGTAGTGTCGGCAGTGAAGGTCAATGGCAGCAAGCGCAGCAACAGAACCAGCAGAATCAGCAAGATTTCGCCTCACGTGGTCAGCCGGGTTACGGTGAAGTCGCCGCTGACGAAACACAGGCAAGCACACCGCTGGTCACACCGGCGGCGTTGCAAGCTCTGGCCAATGGCACTGGTGGCGTTGACATTTTCGCCTAAAAAGCGCGGTTAATTTCACCAAAAGGGGACAAACGAGCAAGTTAGGCCGTTTTTCTCCACCTATTCTGCCTATTGGGATTAAGGATACGCGGGATAATCATCAGTAATAATTCGGATAGCTTGGTGTCATTGGCACCAAGCTATTATCGTGATTCACCGGTTTGATACCGAAACAGGAATTTGCCTTCTTCATGTCTCAAAATACCTTCCCGGCCAAGCGTAAGAGTTCAATCTGGGTGATCCTGCTGGTGCTGATTGCGGTAGCAGCAACTGCGGGTGGCGGTTATAGCTGGTGGATACTCAATAAGAGTAAGCCAACCATAGCGAAAGCCGCGCCTGTCATCCCGGTGTTCATGCCCCTGGAGACCTTTACGGTCAATCTGATCACGCCGGATAATAATCTGGATCGTGTACTTTATATCGGATTAACGCTAAGACTCCCCGACGACAGCACCCGCGCAAAACTCAATGACTATCTGCCGGAAGTGCGCAGTCGGCTGCTGTTACTGCTCTCCCGTCAATCCGCTGATAGTTTGGCGAACGAAGAAGGCAAACAGCGCTTAGTCGGTGAAATTAAAAACGTTCTTAGCCCGCCAATGGTTAAAGGTCAACCTAATCAGGTAGTCAGCGATGTGCTGTTTACCGCATTTATATTGCGATAATCATTATGGGCGATAGCATTCTTTCACAAGCAGAGATTGACGCACTGTTAAACGGTGACAGCGGGGGTGATGAACCCGAAGCTGTCACTGGAAGCGAAACAGACGTTAAGCCTTATGATCCGACAACCCAGCGACGTGTAGTGCGTGAGCGCCTGCATGCGCTGGAGATAATTAATGAGCGGTTTGCCCGTCAGTTCCGGATGGGGTTATTTAACCTGTTGCGCCGCAGCCCGGACATCACGGTTGGCCCGATAAAAATCCAGCCATATCATGATTTTGCTCGTAACTTGCCGGTGCCGACCAACCTCAACTTGATACATTTGAAACCGTTGCGCGGCACGGCGCTGTTCGTTTTCGCCCCAAGTTTGGTCTTTATTGCCGTTGATAACTTGTTTGGTGGTGATGGCCGTTTCCCAACAAAAGTGGAAGGGCGCGAGTTTACCCACACAGAACAACGCGTGATTAACCGGATGCTACGGCTGGCGCTGGATGCATACCGTGATGCCTGGGCTCCCATCTATAAAATTGATGTGGAATATGTCCGTTCTGAAATACAGGTGAAATTTACCAATATCACCACCTCCCCCAACGACATCGTGGTCACGACCCCTTTCCAGGTAGAAATCGGCGCGTTGAGTGGTGAGTTTAATATCTGTATTCCGTTTGCCATGATTGAGCCGCTGCGCGAACTGCTGACCAACCCACCACTGGAAAATTCCCGTCAGGAAGACAGCCATTGGCGTGAAACGCTGGTCAAGCAAGTTCAGCATTCCGAGCTGGAACTGGTGGCGAACTTCGTCGATATTCCACTGAGATTGTCGCAGATACTCAAGCTACAACCGGGGGATGTTTTACCGATAGATAAACCTGAACGACTGATCGCGCATGTCGACGGCGTGCCAGTGCTGACCAGTCAGTACGGGACATTAAACGGGCAATATGCCCTACGTGTTGAACATTTGATTAACCCTATTTTGAATGCTCTGAATGAGGAACAGCCCAATGAGTGACCCTAAGTTTCCGTCTGATGATGGAAAGGAATCCGTGGATGACCTGTGGGCTGATGCGTTTAATGAGCAACAGGCAACGGAAAAGCCAGCGGCCACTACCGAAGGCGTATTTAAATCACTGGAAGCACCCGACGGGCTGGGTAACCTGCAAGATATCGATTTGATTCTCGATATTCCGGTAAAACTGACTGTCGAACTGGGTCGCACCAAAATGACTATCAAAGAATTACTGCGCCTGTCTCAAGGCTCAGTCGTTTCCCTTGATGGTCTGGCGGGCGAACCTTTGGATATTCTGATTAATGGTTACCTGATTGCACAGGGTGAAGTGGTGGTGGTGGCGGATAAATACGGCGTGCGCATCACTGACATTATTACCCCATCAGAACGTATGCGTCGTCTGAGCCGCTAATGACCGCAGCACAAACGGTGGCAATAACATCAACTGAATCAGCATCGACAACGGATACTCCGGTCGCAACTAATACTTCGGTGACCTCGCCGCAAACGCCTGTCACCGGGTTTGCGGCCAGCCACCCCGGCATCGCTACGCAACAAACAGCCCCGGCGATGCCCGCAGGATCAGTGTTGACCCAAGTCGGCAGTGTGTTGGGGGGGATTTTGCTGTTGATTTTATTTGCCGCCTGGCTGGTGCGCCGCTTAGGTTTTGCGCCACAGGCTCGCAACAATAAGCTATTGAATGTGCGGGCCAGTTGTCAAGTCGGCCAGCGCGAGCGGGTGGTCATTGTCGAAGTCGACAACACTTGGTTAGTTTTGGGTGTTACCGCCCAACAAGTGACGCCGCTCCATACACTGGAGCGCCCTCCGGTTGACGAAACCAGTACCGCGCTGTCGTCTGACACAGGAAAGCCGGCTGATTTTCGCCAACTCCTGAATACCTATCTTTTAAACAAAAAACCGCTATTAAACAAGAATTCGCTATTAAACAAGAAGTCAAAACCTCCGGAAAAATCGGCATGATGTCTCTGCGTCCGCTCATGAATAAAGTCCCCCTGCTGCTGCTCACCCTACTTTGCTCTCCAACAGCATTAGCTCAATTGCCGGGCATTATCAGCCAGCCGTTGGCGAATGGCGGGCAGAGCTGGTCTTTGCCGGTGCAGACGCTCGTTTTTATTACCACGCTAAGTTTTCTACCCGCCGCATTGCTGATGATGACCAGCTTTACCCGGATCATTATTGTGCTTGGCTTGTTGCGCAACGCATTAGGCACCCCCTCCGCACCACCGAATCAGGTGATGCTGGGTTTAGCGCTGTTTCTGACGTTTTTCATTATGTCTCCGGTGTTTGACAAGGTTTATCAAGATGCTTATCTGCCCTTCAGTCAGGACAAGATAAGTATGGAAGTGGCAATGGATAAAGGCTCTCAACCATTGCGGGAATTTATGTTACGCCAGACCCGTGAATCTGACCTGGCCCTGTATGCCCGGTTAGCCAATCTGCCGCCATTGGAAGGGCCGGAAGTGGTGCCAATGCGCATTTTGCTGCCCGCCTATGTCACCAGTGAGCTGAAAACCGCTTTCCAGATTGGTTTTACGGTGTTTATTCCATTTTTGATTATCGACTTGGTGGTCGCCAGTGTGCTGATGGCGCTGGGGATGATGATGGTGCCGCCCGCGAGTATCTCGCTCCCTTTCAAGCTGATGCTGTTTGTGTTAGTTGATGGCTGGCAGTTGCTACTCGGTTCGTTAGCGCAAAGCTTTTATAGCTGAGGTAGAGACATCATGACACCAGAATCGGTAATGGCCCTCGGCGTTGAGGCAATGAAAATCGCTCTTGCACTGGCCGCGCCATTATTACTGGCTGCATTGATTAGCGGCTTAATTGTCAGCCTGTTGCAGGCCGCGACACAAATTAACGAAATGACCCTGTCATTTATCCCCAAAATACTGGCGGTTTTCGCTACTTTGGTTATCGCTGGCCCGTGGATGCTGAGCTTGATTCTCGACTATATGCGTAATTTGTTTACCAGCCTGCCGACGTTAATTGGCTAAGAACCTAGGTTATCAATATGGTCTCTCTTGATACCACTCAACTCAGCGTCTGGGTCAGCCAGTATTTCTGGCCATTAATACGCATATTGGCCTTGATAAGCACCGCGCCGGTTTTAAGCGAAAAACAGATAAATCGTAAAGTCAAAGTCGGTTTGGCGATATTAATTACCTTTCTCATTGCTCCCTCCCTGCCACCCGTCAATATTCCGCTCGTTTCTAGCGGTGCGGTATGGGTCGCGGGTCAGCAGATATTGATTGGGGCCGCTATCGGGTTAACCATGCAGTTTGCTTTCGCCGCTATCCGCCTGTCTGGCGAAGTGATTGGTTTGCAAATGGGGCTGTCTTTCGCCACCTTCTTTGACCCCTCTGGCGGGCCAAACATGCCGGTTCTCGCCCGGTTGTTAAACTTATTGGCGATGCTGTTATTTCTCAGCTTTGATGGCCATTTGTGGCTAATTTCTTTATTAGCGGACAGTTTTCATACTTTACCTATTCAATTCGAGCCACTCAATGGCAATGGTTTCCTGGCATTGGCACAGGCCGGTTCCTTGATCTTTATGAATGGGCTAATGCTGGCATTGCCACTCATAACTCTGCTACTCACCCTGAATATGGCGCTAGGTATGCTTAACCGCATGACACCACAACTTTCTGTTTTCGTTATAGGTTTCCCACTGACATTGACGGTCGGTATTATTTCGTTGGGCTTAGCTATGCCGCTGCTGGCCCCTTTTACCGAGCACCTATTTGGCGAATTCTTCGACCGACTGGCGGGTGTTCTCAGTGGGTTAGCGTATTGACTGATACCCAAAAGAATGGGAGTTGCGGGTAGACCGTCAGCAAACAACCTGCGGCTTCAAGTATGGCGGGTAACCTGCGGGGCGAGCCCACAGGTTAAAGACGGATTACTTATTCAGTTGGAACAGAGACAAGCCCTGCATATTGGTGAATGTGGTGTAAGAAGCCTGTAAGGCAGCCTGCTGCATAACATAGGAAGAGATAGCAGAGTTCCAATCGACATCCACTAAATCACTCATTCGCTGCTTGTTGATCAAGGTACGGTCTTCGCCCAAACTATCAAGATTGTCCAACTCTTGCAGTTGAGTACCAATACCTGCCTGCACAGATAACACATTATTCAATGAGTTAGCCATACCGCGGATACCTTTATCCATCGCCGCATTCACTTGTTCTTTAACCTCATCAGTCGCACCTTGCATTGGCGTTTTGAGGGCATTGAGAACAGTGTCGATGGTATTAAAGATATTCTTTTCCGCATCTACCGGCTTACCATCAACATCATTCGGCTCAGGTTTGGCATTACTGGTCAGCGCCATAAAAACACTGTCACCGGTGTGACCGACCGTCATTGACCGGTTAGCATCGACTTTTTGCTCAATCGCGACATCGCCGCCCACATAAGTGACCTCGCCAGTTTTGCTAACAGCAAAAGGCGGCTTATCACTTTGAAAACCACCAAAAATATAGCGGCCATTACCATCAGTGGTGTTCGCCTGATTAACCAGTTGGTCTTTCAAACCCTGTAACTGAGTCGCATAAGAAGCACGGTCATCATCACTCAAAATATCGCTTTTAGCACTGATAATGACACTTTGAATAGACTGAATGGTGCTAGTGGCCTGCGCCAAAACCGTGGTTTCCAGTGATGAACTTTGGCGGGCAAAGCTACGTGCTAATGCATACTGGTTATTCTCTGACTGAGCTTGTGACACCATCACCGCTTGCGAGGCCGACATCGGATCATCCGAAGGATTAACCACGCGCTTGCCGGTGGAAAGTTGTTGGCCAGACTGCATCCAAAGGGATTGAGCATTAGTGATGCCCTGCATATTTTGCTGATACAGCATGCTGGTACTTAAGCGCACGATGTCAGTTCCTTTTAGTAACAGCTTAGTCAGACGGCCCGCACAAACTGCCATTCTGACTAAACCTAAAATGAGATAAGCAGCGGCAATACCGCTAACCAAAACTTAACCGCGCAGACTCAGCAACGCGTTAAACAATGTTGAAGCAGTCTGGATAACTTGGGCATTCGCCAGGTAATATTGCTGGAAACGCTGTAAGTCGCCGTACTCTTCATCCAGGTTCACCCCAGAAATAGACTGCTGTTCCGCTGACAACTGTTTGACGATATTGGCCTGTGCCGTGCTGTTAGTTTTCGCCGTTGCCGTCTGGTTGCCGACATTACTGACCAACCCGGCATAAGCACCCGAAAATGTCGCTTTACCATCGACCAGTTTTTGGGTTTGCAGATTCAATAGTGCTTGCGCGTTAACGTTGTCACTCGCGCCACCATCAGCAGTACCGCCCGCAGCAATCATGCTGGAGTCGGTAATGGCGACCTGCAAATTAGCGGCAACATTAGAAACGGTTTTAATGGTGAATTTATCTTTGGCTTCTGGCCCCTGCGTGCCATTAGTGACGCTGACCGCGATACCGTCGAAATTCAGTGTAGGTTTGCCATCTTTATCAGTCCCGGCGGTGGTAGGAACTTTGGTATTATCCGATACGCGCGTAACCTGCCAATCTTTACCGTCAAACTCCAGGGTGTAATCACTGGCTTTCACTTTCGAGGTATCGGTGTAACTCACCGTTAAGCTGCTATCACCTTGATTTTTTGCATTTTTCAATACTGACGGTTTAGCAAAACTAAAGAAATCTTTGCCCTCATCACCATTAGCATCAAAACCGGCTTTGTGCTGGGTATTAAAGCTATCGGCCATCACCAAAGCTAATTGACCCAATTGGTTACGCGCGCTGTCCAGTGCTTCACTGCGGAATTTCAAGGTACCGCCGAGTGAACCGCTGGTCAGGCGACTTTCGTCAATTTCAATGGTGTCGCTAGTGCCATGTTTATAACCCAAGGTTAGGCGGGTTGCATCGGCGCTGGAGGGAATGGCTTCCACTTTATAAGCATTCGGCCCTTGCACCAGAGATAACCCCCCGGCAAATGACACATTGTAAGCATCGCCATCTTGCTGAGTGACCGTCACCGCGACAATCTGGTTTAACTCGGTAACCAGTTGGTCACGTTGGTCAAGCAAGGCATTTGGCTCACTACCGCTGCTACCGCGCAGGCGAGTAATCTGGTCATTTAACTTGGCGATTTGCTCAGCATAGTTATTAATTTGTGCCGCGCTGTCACTTATCTTTTGGTTTACACCATTATCCATATCGCGCAGATATTTATCTGCATTCTGGAATTGGTTAACTAGCCCTTCGGCCTTGCCCAAAACTGTTTTACGCGCCGCATCATCGCCCGCGTTACTCACCAAGTTTTGCAGGTTGTTGAAGAAATCCTGCATGGTGGTTGAGATGTTATTGGAGGTATTGGACAGTAAATTATCGATTTGCGAGATTTGCTGATAATAGGTCGTCAGTCCACTGCTTTGGGTTTGTGATGCTCGCAACTGATTGGTAATAAAGGCATTATACTCACGGTTAACACCGGTCACTGCCACGCCATTACCAATAAAACCCGCCGGGCTTAATGTCCCACCGTTTTGCGCAAAAACCGTGTTCTGACGGTTATAACCCGCCACTTGGAAATTGCTGATGTTGTTACTGACGGTGCTCAAAGCATATTGGGCGGCACTCAGACCACTCATCGCAGTATTCATTAAACTATTGGACATGAAGAGATCCTTTTACCGCAGGCGATTCACATCGCGCACCTGCATTTATTAATATTGGGATACTGCCTGAGGAGATCTACGCCCCCGCACAGCCTATTCAGAGTATCGGCCCAAGTTTGGAAAACTTGAGTAAAAATATGGGTGTAAACCGGGTTCAATTTCCAAAATGGCCAGTAAAATAACCTATTAGAAGAGAGAGTCCAGATTGCTGCTGTATGCTTTTACTGCTTGCTCGCCGGTATTCTTCATCTGCTGAATAACATTAACTAATTTTTGCGCATATTGCGGGTCGGTGGCATAACCGGCGCGCTGCAAAGCATGTGCACCTTGTTCAGGGCTTTGGGCAGCAGCCACATTGGCGTAGCGCGGGTTTTGGGTCAGTAACTTGACATAATCACTGACCGCCTCGACATAAGAGCCATAGACCCGGAAGCGCGCTTTGGTTTTCTTCGCCACACCTTGCTCATATTCCGTGGTGGTGATTTCACTGACCGGGCCATCCCAGTTACTGCCCGCTTTGATACCAAAGACGTTGTAGCTGCTCTTGCCATCAGCCGTTGGGATCTCGCGCTGACCCCAACCAGATTCCAGCGCGGCCTGTGCCATAATAAGTTGATGCGGAATGCCACTTTGCTGGCTGGCAATTTGCGCCGGAATAGACATGCGGGCGACGAAATTACCGGTGCTTTGCGGCAGTGAAACTGGGCTGTTGACTGGCGGTGTCGGCATTGCCCGACGAACCATTTGCTCCAATGCTTGCGCAGGAAGAGTCTGCAAGACGTCGTTATCCAGCATCATTGGCACCGAGCCCGCAGTTTCACTCGGTGAAGAGGTTCCTGAAAGCTGCTCCACCATCATGTCAGCTAGCCCGAGCCCTTTGACCGACATTTGCTGCGCGATTTGCTGGTCATACATTGAGGTATAGAGCCGGGTTTGGTCACTGTTCATGACCCCCTCTTGCGGCAAGGCGGAGCGCATGCTTTTCAGCATCATCTGCACAAACATCCCTTCTACCTGCTGGGCAACCTGCTTTAGGTTGCCATCAGGATCTCTTGCCGCGTCACGTTTCAAGCTATTCAGTGATTGGGCGTCATAGGCCGCGCCGAACATTTCATTGGCGGCGCTGGGCATTGCCATCAAATCGCTCATTAGATAATTTCCAGTTTAGCCCGTAAGCAGCCGGCACTCTGCATCGCTTGCAAGATAGACATCAAATCAATCGGCGTTGCCCCCAACGAGTTCAAGGCGCGCACCACATTATTCAGATTCGGGCTGGCATTAACGCGTTGCAATGCGCCACCTTGTTGCTGAACAGAAATCTGGGTATTCGGCGTCACGACAGTCTGTCCGCCACCAAAGGGAGTATCTGGCTGGCTGACGGTATTCTGCTTATCAATCACCACTGACAAGTTCCCTTGCGCCACAGCACAAGAGTCGAGCATGACGTTGCGGTTCATCACCACCGAGCCAGTGCGGGAGTTAATAATGACTTTGGCATCACCCGCATCAATATTCACCGGAATGTTCTGAATATCCGCCAGGAAACGTACTTGCGAACTGTTACCGCGTGGCACTAACACCTGAATAGTGCGGGCATCAATGGCGGTCGCAGAACCAAAACCGCGTTGGCGGTTAATGGCATCACTGACCTGCTGTGCCGTGGTAAAATCTTCGGTATTCAATTGAAGATTAATCACCCCATCAGTGCCAAAGGTGGTTGGCAACTCGCGTTCAATGGTCGCGCCATTACTAATGCGCCCGCCGGTCAATTGGTTGACCTGAACACTGCTGCCACCGGAAGAAGCCCCAGCCCCGCCTACCAACACGTTACCCTGCGCCAAAGCATAAACCTGATTATCAACCCCTTTTAGTGGGGTCATCAGCAAGGTGCCGCCACGGATACTCTTGGCATTCCCCATTGAGGACACCACCACATCAATGGTTTGCCCGGTGCGGGAAAATGCCGGTAATTTGGCGGTGACCATCACTGCCGCCACGTTTTTGAGCTGCATATTGGTACCCGGTGGCACGGTAATACCCAATTGCGACAACATGTTACTGAGACTTTGCGTGGTAAACGGCGTCTGCATGGTCTGGTCACCGGAACCATCCAACCCCACCACCAGACCATAACCAATCAATGCGTTATCGCGCACTCCCTGAACGGTCACCAAATCGCGGATACGTTCGGCTGACGCCGGAAATGACACCAGCGTGAACAGCACAATAAGCTGCATGATAAATAGGGTGATAAGTGACTGTTTACGCATCAATGGGCCTCTTAGTATGGCGAAACATTAAGGAAGAACCGCTGCAACCAGCCCATGGTTTGCGCTTCATTGATATAACCATTACCCACATACTCGATGCGCGCATCAGCCACCTGTGTTGAGGTCACTGTATTACTGCCGCTGATGGTGCGTGGGTTGACAACCCCAGAGAAACGAATGAATTCAGTTCCCTGATTAATAGCGATCTGCTTCTCGCCCACCACATGCAAGTTGCCGTTAGCCAGCACTTGATTCACCGTTACCGTGATGGTGCCACTGAAGGTATTGTTAGCATTTGCCCCGCCCTTGCCACCAAAGGTGCTATCACCAGAAATATCCAAATCAGCGCGTGCATTACCCAACGGCCCCTCGAGGTAACGAGGTGCGGTAGCAACACCAAATTTGCTGGATCCGTTACGACTAGCGTTGGCAGAAGAACTTTTGCTGGCACTGACATTTTCCTGCAAGGTAATGGTCAGTGTGTCACCGATGTTACGCGGACGACGGTCTTCAAATAGCGGCTGATAACCATAGTTCATCGGCTGGGCAGCCTGGAAAATAGAGCCATTTGGCAGGGGCGCACTGGCAGGGGCTGGCTGTGCTGACGTCGAACCATCCACCAGCGGTTTATGCGGAATATACGCACAGCCATTGAGTAGTAGCATCGCCAGCAACGGCGTACCCATCCACCTCAACTCACCTAATTTTCGCAGCGGCGATGTATCCATCTCTGATTATCTGTCCTGTAACCGGTTAGAGGCTGGCAAGGTCAACCCCGAATACTCATTATTCTGCTGCAATCAGGGGGCGCTGTTGCCCCCCGAGAGCGGATTTACAGCTGTGTCAGTTTTTGCAACATCTGATCTGAAGTTGAAACCGCTTTACTGTTGATTTCATAGGCGCGTTGCGTCTGGATCATATTGACCAACTCTTCCGCCACATTGACGTTAGAAGTCTCAACATACCCCTGATACAACAAGCCGCCGCCATTCAGGCCCGGCGTTGTTTCATTCGGCGCACCGGAACTGGCGGTTTCCTGATACAAGTTTTCACCGACACTTTCCAGGCCACTGTTGTTAATGAACGTGGTCAAAGTCAGTTGTCCAACTTGCTGCGTGGCGGTTTGCCCCTGCAAGGTGACACTGACGATACCGTCACGACCAATCGTCATTTTCAGAGCATTCGCCGGAATAGTGATAGCGGGTTGAACCTGAAAACCACTGGCCGTCACCAGTTGGCCATTTTGGTCAACCTGGAAAGAACCGTCGCGGGTATAGGCATTGGTGCCATCAGGCATCTGCACCTGAAAGAACCCTTCGCCTTTGATAGCCACATCTTTGGTGTTATCGGTTTTGGACAAGTTGCCCTGGCTGTGTAAACGCTCAGTGGCGACCGGACGAACACCGGTACCAATCTGCAAACCCGATGGCAAGGTGGTCTGCTCGGAAGATTGTGCTCCCGGTTGACGTATCGTTTGGTACAACAAATCTTCAAACACCGCCCGCTGACGTTTAAAGCCATTGGTGCTGACGTTCGCCAGGTTGTTGGCGATAACGTCCATATTGGTCTGCTGTGCATCCAAGCCGGTTTTGGCAATCCAGAGTGATCGGATCATCAGTTTATTCCTCTGCGCCTATGCGCTTAGCTGATTGCTAACAGCTGGTTAGCGCGCTGTTCGTTTTCATCCACGCTGTGAATGACTTTCATCTGCATTTCGAAACTGCGGGCATTGGCAATCATGTCGGTCATCGCTTCAACCGCTTTCACATTACTGCCCTCCAGCACCCCCGGCATCACCTTGATGAGCGGGTCATTAGCCAACTGAGCACCACGCGCCTGCTGTGTCTCGGGTGTCAAATGGAACAAACCATCATCGCCGTGCATCACTTCACCGGCAGTGGCTCGCACCCGTTTAATCTGCCCCAACTGAGCAATGGTGTTCGGTGAGTCACCGGCGTTCAGTGCCGAAATAGTGCCATCCGCAGCAATGGTGATCGCCGCCTGAGGGGGGACATCAATCGGGCCGTTGTCACCCATTAATGGATAACCCTGCACAGTCATCTGCCCATCAGCTGAAATCTGAATATTCCCGTTACGGGTATAGGCCTCAGTGCCATCGGGCAGTTGAACCGCTAAATAGCCATCCTGCTGCAAGGCCACATCCAACGGGCGGCCGCTGTAGTTCATCGTCCCCTGACTGATATCTACCCCAGGGGTTGACGCCGTGACCATAGTGCGCGTGGCCATACTTGGCCCATCAATAGGTACGGCCCGCATCGCCGCCAACTGCGCGCGGAAACCCGGCGTCGAGGCGTTAGCCAGGTTATTAGCGGTAACCGCTTGCAGTTCGAGTGACTGCCGGGCAGCCCCCATTGCGGTATATATTGCGTGATCCATGAGCGAGTCCCGTCAGTGCGATTAACGCAGGTTAACCAGAGTTTGTAAGATCTGATCCTGGGTTTTGATGGTCTGCGCGTTCGACTGATAGTTACGCTGCGCCACAATCATGTTCACCAGTTCTTTACTCAAATCCACGTTAGAGGATTCCAATGCGCCACTGGTCAATGTGCCAAAACCACCACTGCCCGCAGTCCCAAGAATCGCGTTCCCAGAGGAAAGGGTTTCTTTCCAGACGTTATTGCCCTCAGATGACAACCCTTCTGGGTTAGCAAAGTTGACCATCACGATCTGGCCCAGCAATTGGGTCTGCTGGTTTGAATAAGTCCCGACCACCGAGCCGTCGTTATTGATCTGGAAGCCAGTGAACTCACCCGCTGCATAGCCGGTTTGGTTTTGGGTAACGATGCTGTCGGTACCAGTATTTTGCTGCTTGCTGCCCGCCACATTCAGCGCGAAATCTTGTGCCGGTGCACCATTAACTATCCCCATTGGGATGGTCAAGGTGAAAGGCACGGTTGTTGGGGTTTCCACCGGTGTGGTAGCCGGTGGGGTTATCACCGGATTGGTGGTTTCAACCAATGCACCGTTAGTATCAAAACGCATGGAACCGCGTCTCTCGGCAACTTGTGCTGGAACAGCGCTGCTATCGCGAGTGTAAACATCCCAAGAGTTACCATTTACGGCGTCTTCGGAGCGCTTAACATAGAACACGTTGATTTCATGGCGGTTACCCAGGCTATCAAAGGTGGTAATGTTATTCACAAAGCTATAGGTATCAGGTTTATCGGGATCAAACGTCGGGGTAGTGACCCCCGCACTGCTGGTAGTCTCGGCTGGAATAATATTGTGCGTCGACGTCAAGTTAGCCACCATATTGCCGGAGGTGGTGGCTTTGGCTGGGATCATGCCCTGCGGAATAGACAATGGAACCGGGTTGGCGCCTTGTTGTACTGTCGGCGGCGTCCCTGTTGCCGGGTAACCTGTCAGGTTGAGGCCCTGCATATTGACGATATTGCGGTTCTCATCCAACTTAAACTGGCCGTTGCGGGCATAGAATATACCGCCGGTGCTGTCTTGCATCCGGAAGAAACCATTTTGGCTAATAGCTAAATCCAGACGGCGGTTGGTGGTGGTAGTGGTGCCGTCGTTAAAGTCCTGAGTAATCCCCGCAACCTTAACGCCCATCCCGGTCTGAGAGCCGGCGAACATATCGGCAAAAGAAACTGAGCCGGCTTTGAAACCTGAGGTCGCCGAGTTGGCGATATTGTTACCGATCACATCCAGATTACTGGACGCTGCGTTCAAACCGCTGACTGCTTGAGAAAAGCCCATTTTCTTCTCCGTGAGATTCGGGGTCCGTGAAAGACCTTGAGCATTGATGACATATCAAACGCTATTTTTAAAAAATGATGGTGAATCCGTTCGAATCCTTGGCTCACCCTAATGTTTTTTGCTACTTCTTGTTCTTGCTGCCGTTTGGGACGACATATACCCTAAACAATTCGAGTTGCAGGAAGGCGGCAAGTGAGATAATCCCGATGAGCTTACTGTGGTAAGTGATTCGGGTTATTAAACGTAGCCAACGCACATGCAGCTTGAAGTGTGACGGGTATAACCGGCTTACAAAATCTGACGGACTTTATCCATCGTGATGGTACCCGCCATACCAAGATCTAATTTGGAACCATCGCTACCACGGGTGACACCATTAACAATGGCGTAGCTCAATGGTGTCGCCACCACCGATGCGCCGCCATTAGTGGCGGTAATCGTGACGGTATAAGCGCCATCCGGCGCATTGCCACCGGCCTCCACCGAGCCATCCCAGGTAAAGGCATGCACCCCCGCCGTCAAACCGCCAATCTCAATGGTGCGTACGGCCACGCCGTTACTGTCACTGATAGTCGCCGTCACTTTGTCGGCAGCGCGCTCCAGCTCCACACCAAATGGGGTGGTGGTTACAACACCGTCTTTGCTACCCGCTAACACATTGGTACCCGGAATCATTACACCGTGACCAATCAGGCTGCTAGCTTGCAGAGATTGGCTACTATCAATCTGACCGGAGATAGAACCCAGTGTGGTATTCAACTTTTCAATACCGCTCACGGTGTTGATCTGCGCTAATTGCGTAGTCAACTCGTTGTTTTGCATTGGGTTGGTCGGGTCCTGATTTTTCAACTGTGCCACCAACAACGTCAGGAAACTGTTTTGCAGATCCTGGCTGGTGCTGCCGCTGGTAGAACCGGTGCCGCTAGTGCTGTTAATCCCGTAATCACTATCAGTCAGGGAATTGGTAATAGCCATGTGTATAGGCTCCTGTTATTGACCCAATGTCAGCGTTTTGAGCATCAATGATTTCGTCGTATTCAACACTTCAACATTGGCCTGATAACTGCGCGAAGCTGAGATGGTATTCACCATCTCGCCAGTGATATCAACATTCGGCATACGGACATACCCCTTGGCATCTGCCAGTGGGTTACCGGGTTGAAAGACCAAACGATCCGGTGCCGGGTCATCAATGACTTGTGCAACGCGCACACCGCCAGTTTCTTGTCCCGGCTGAGCCGCAACCTGAAACACCACTTGCTTAGCGCGGTAGGGCTGACCATCCGGGCCTGTCACACTGTCGGCGTTAGCCATATTACTGGCGCTGACGTTCATCCGCTGCGACTGAGCTGATAATGCTGAACCGGCAATATCAAAAATATTCAGTAAAGACATCCGTCTTATCCTTGTTGTAACACTGACATCATCCCTTTGATCTGACCGCCTAGAACGGTCAAATCGGTCTGATATTTCAGGCTGTTATCGGCAAAATTGGTACGTTCGCGGTCCATATCTACCGTGTTACCGTCCATTGATGGCTGGTCTGGCACCCGGAATAATAGATCCAAGTCAGGCGGCTGAACTGTACTTGCAGGGATATGACGGGCTGACGTTAAACTGAGTGACACCCCGGTGCCATTGACACGTCCTTGCTCCATTACTTTTTTCAGTTGGCTGGAGAAATCAATATCACGTGCCTGAAAGCCGGGCGTATCCGCATTGGCAATATTGGACGACAGGATCTCCTGTCGTTGCGCACGCAAATTAAGCGCCTCTTGTTGAAAACGCAGAGCACCGTCCAGTTTGTCGAGCATAGTCCCCCCGCAAGGTTAGAATTTGGAGTCGACAGCATAAACGCCGTGCAGGGAAGCCTATCGTCAGAATAAGAGCAAAATGCGTCGCTATTTGTCCCCTTAGCCTTGTCGAGGTACAGGTACACTAGTGTGCAAAAGGGGATTCCCTGGCACTACCGGGTTGTGTGGGCGGAGATAATATTGATGGCAATGAAAAGAAATGACACCCTAACCTTAGCTTTAGGGCTACTGTTTATGAGTCAGACATTGACCCATCAGGCGATGGCCGCAGATTTATCTGTGCAGGTAAATCAATTCTTCCACCAGCAATATCCCGATAAAAACAGCCAGATTAATGTCATTATCAAAACCCCGCAAAGCCAATGGCCACAATGCGAGATGCCAGAAATCACACTGCCTGCCAATGCTCGTCCTTGGGGGAATATCAGTTTGTCAGTGCGGTGCGAGGGTTTACGGCGTTTTATCCAGACCCAAGTACAGGTCAGTGGCCAGTATGCTGTGGCTGCCCGTCAACTGACAGCGGGTGCAAAAATCACGCCGCAGGATATTGAAATGAAACAAGGCCGGCTTGATACCCTGCCCCCTGGCGCGCTATTAGAACCCAGTTTTGCTCAAGGCGCGGTCAGTTTACGGCAAATCAATGCTGGCCAGCCGCTGACTCGCAATATGTTGCGCCGCCTGTGGGTAGTCAAAGCAGGGCAATATGTGCAGGTCTTAGCGCAGGGCGACGGGTTTAATGTTAACGGCAGTGGCAAAGCCATGAACAACGCCGCAGTGCAAGATAATGTCCGGGTGCGCATGGCGTCAGGTCAAATCGTCAGTGGCACCGTGTCTGACGATGGTATAATTAAGATAATATTATAGTGATTAAAGTTTTTTTAACCTTTGCCGATAACCCTGGTATGCAGTTATTTGCGGGTTAAACAGTGACAATCCCGCCATTTTTTTGCTGAAAGATAAAAGTCTCGCGGGGCGTTAAACGTCAATCCCGCAATAAAGGGAGCAACACCATATGAGTATTGATCGCACCCAGCCGTTATTACCGATAACACAAGTGCAACCACGGGAAACCAGTGATATTGCGCAGCAAACGCGGAAACAGTCTGCCCAGACAAAAACGCCGGTGAGTGGTACTGAGGTTAAATTGAGTGATGCGCAGGCGAAATTGATGCAGCCGGGTGGTCAGGACATCAATGTAGAACGTGTCGAAACCTTAAAACAGGCGATTCGTTCAGGCCAACTGACCATGGACACCGGTAAAATTGCCGATGCTTTGCTCAGAAATGTCGCAGATGATCTGAAGAATAGCTAAACATAAAACAATCGTTAACCGTAAAAGGATAGGTGGTGGTGGAAAGATTACAAACCAATATGGACCAGCAGCTGGAACTGCTTGAATCCCTAAAAACTGTAGTAGCGCAAGAACAGCAATTACTGTGCTCCGGTCGGATTCAAGGCATGGTGCTGCAAGGTGTCACTGAACAAAAAAGTTCAATTTTGGCTACCTTGGCTTATCTGGACCAGACCCGGCTCACCACCGAAAAAACGATCAATATTCAAGCGCCGTACAGCAGCGTGCATGAGTTAGCCGTCCGCTGGCAACGTGTATTGGAGCTGGCCGAAACACTGCGATACAGCAACCTGCATAATGGGCTATTACTGCAACAGCATATTGAGCATAACACTCAGGCGCTGGCAGTTCTGAATACCCGCCACGGTCAGACATTATATGGGCCAGATGGTCACTCTAAAGGTGCCAGTTTACTGGGCCGGAAGATCGGTATTTAACAGCATTCTGCCATTAGTAAATACGACAAAATTTAATCATCCGCAGAGTTAAATTACCGCACAGCGGCGTTTAAATCTGCGCGAACGTTCTACTCCCTCCTTTATTTTCACGCCTATCTGACGTTATTACTGCCTACATAAAAAAGGATTTTTTCTCTTTTTCCGCGATGCGTTACTCTGGCGTGACTAGGCAAATACTGGCTTAGTTTAAAGGAGGGAATATGGAAAAACAGCGTGTAAGTTTATTATTTAGCTTGGTTTTTGTCGGCGTTATGGCGATGTCTGCACATTCAACTGCCCAAGCCGAGGAACTCAATAGCAGGCCTCCCTTGCCAATCCCAATGTGCTACGGTTGCTTTTCTCCGATAGGATTTTAGCGATAATTGACTATCACTTGGTTGCTAATCACTTGAAGTGGCGGATTTACCCGCCCTTTTCCTGCAATAAAGTACACAAAAGTCAGTTGAGTAGCAGCCGCTTCCCCCGCCAGCCCGCGGCTTTGCCCGCTGCCTCCTTCAAGAGGCATACAGCGGGTCGGCGTACACAACTTAACTTGTAAACCATCTGGTGCTGCCGACATTAATTGGTAGCGCCAACCTACCGACACAATTCGCGCATTTTCTTGAGCCAGTGCAACCGGTGATTGCAGCGGTTTGGCGGAAATAGCCACTCCGCGAAAACTCTGTGTAATGCCAATATCATCTGCCACCCACGTACCTGAAGCCGCAGCATTCAGCGGCAACATACTCAGCGAAAGCACACCACCTAGAATCAGTGGAAAAAGACGCGTTAACATCAGGCTGCTCCTATGGTTGAAGTCATACGGATCTGGCGATTATCGCCAATTTCCAGGTTAGACAGCACCACCATCTGCGGTAAGCTACGGCGCAAGAAACGCGCTAATAATGCACGGAGCGCGTGGTTAACCAGTAATACCGGCGGTGCGCCCAGCATTTCCTGACGTTGCAGTGCTTGTTTGGATTGTTCCAAGAGACGATCAGCCAGACCTGGCTCTAAGCCGCTACCACCTTGAAGTGCCTGCAATAACAAGCGCTCCAATGCTGCATCCAGCCCAATAACCTGAATTTCGCCCGTTCCGGGGAACCATTGCTGTGCAATTGAACGCCCCAGTGCAACGCGCACCACAGCGGTTAATTCATAAGGATCGGTTTGATTTGGCGCATGCTCGGCCAGTGTCTCAATAATGGTGCGCATATCGCGAATAGATACCCGCTCCATTAACAGGTTTTGCAGCACTTTATGCAGCGTGGTTAAAGTCACCACTCCGGGGATAAAATCTTCTGTCAGTTTCGGCATTTCTTGTGAAACCCTGTCCAGCAATTGCTGTGTTTCCTGACGTCCGAATAAATCACTCGCATATTGGCTAATCAAATGATTCAAGTGCGTGGCAACAACCGTACTGGCCTCAACCACGGTAAAGCCCTGGATCTGCGCTTGTTCGCGTAATGCACTTTCAATCCATACCGCCGCCAAACCAAAGGCGGGGTCATGGGTTGCTTCGCCGGGCAATGTCCCGACAGCATTCCCCGGGTTGATCGCCAGCCAGCGGCCCGGATGGGCTTCACCGCTGCCAATCTCGACCCCTTTCATTAATATCCGATAACTGGCAGGCGGGAGTTCCAGATTATCTCTGATATGAACCACTGGCGGTAGATAACCCATTTCTTGGGCAAACTTTTTACGAATACTGCGAATTCGGCCGAGTAACTCACCATTTTGCTGGAAATCGACCATCGGAATCAGGCGATAACCGACTTCCATACCCAATGGATCTTCCAACTGAACATCGGACCAAGTGGCTTCAGCGGCTTGCTGGTTATCCTGCACCACTGGCGCTTCTGCCGCTACCGGTTGCTGAGATTGCTTACCGCGCAAGCGCCAGGCTAATGCCAACAATGCAGCAGTAAACAGCAGGAATACAAAGTTAGGCATTCCGGGTACCATACCCAGTAAACCCAGTACCGCTGCACTCAAAACCATCACCCGCGGGTTGTTGAACAACTGGGTGACCATTTGCTGGCCGACATCCTGATCGGTGCTCACGCGGGTAACAATAACACCTGCCGCCGTGGAGATGACCAATGCTGGGATCTGCGCCACTAAGCCATCACCGATGGTCAATAATGTATAGGTTTCGGCGGCATGACCCACAGCCATGTTGTGCTGAAGCACGCCAACTAACAGGCCACCGACCACGTTAATCACCATGATCAGTAGCCCCGCGACCGCATCACCACGAACAAATTTACTGGCCCCGTCCATTGAGCCGTAGAAATCCGCTTCCTGTGTGACATCAGAACGACGCTTTTTCGCTTCGTCTTCACCAATCAAACCGGCATTTAAGTCGGCGTCGATGGCCATCTGCTTACCGGGCATACCATCAAGAACAAAACGTGCACCAACTTCGGCAATACGCCCTGCCCCTTTGGTAATAACCATAAAGTTGATGATAACCAAAATGACAAAGACCACGATACCGATGGCAAAGTTGCCGCCCACCAGAAAATGGCCAAAGGCTTCAACGACGCGCCCTGCCGCCGCTGCACCGGTGTGACCATCCATCAGAATGATACGGGTGGAAGCTACGTTTAGGGATAAGCGCAATAATGTCGAGAACAGTAGAATGGTTGGGAAGGCGGCGAAATCTAAAGTGCGCTGGGTAAACATGGCCACCAACAACACCATAATCGACAGCGCAATGTTGAAGGTAAACAACAAATCAAGGATGAAAGGCGGCAGCGGCAACACCATCATCGACAAGATCATTAAGATTAAGATTGGCCCGGCAAGAATTTGCCACTGGGTATCTTTGAAATTGCCCGGTAAACGAAGCAGGGCGGCCAAATTAGCCATTAGTCAGTCTCACTCTCTGTTGCAAAATCCAGACCTTCCGGTACCGGCAGATGTTCAGGTTTTTTCGGGATTAGCCCACCTTCCCGCTTCCAGCGTTTCAGCTGATATACCCAGGCAAGAACTTCTGCCACCGCGGCATAAAGGGTGGCTGGAATATGTTGGCCCACATCACTGTGCCGGAATAAAGCCCTCGCCAGTGGTGGCGCTTCTAATAAAGGAATGCGATGTTCAGCGCCCAGTTCACGGATACGCAATGCAACGGCCCCCGCTCCTTTCGCTAAAACTTTGGGCGCACTCATTTTTGCTTCGTTGTACTGCAATGCGACGGCATAGTGAGTCGGGTTCGTCACAATCACATCAGCTTTATGCACATCAGCCATCATCCGCCGGCGGGCCATTGCCCGTTGTTGTTGACGAATGCGCCCTTTCACATGCGGGTCACCTTCTTGATCTTTGAATTCATCACGTATTTCCTGCTTGGTCATACGCAATTTTTTAATATGGTTGGTTATTTGGAAAAACACATCAAACGCGACCATCGGGGTGAGGCCTAAAACCACGACCAATCCACAAAAAATAATCAAGTGGAGCGCATCCCCTAAAGCCGCCACCGGCGGTGCAGCCATTAACCGCATCATATCTGGCCAGTTATGCCACAGAAATATGCCGGTCACCCAGCCAACCAGCGTCGCTTTCAAAATGGCTTTCAGTAGCTCAGCCAATGCCTGAGAGGAAAACATCCGTTTTAAGCCCGCAATGGGGCTCATCCGCTTCAGGTCAAATTTGATTGATTCGCCGCTAAACAGCACTCCCCCCAACAGCATTGGGACTGCCAGCGCCACAATCACCAATCCGGCAAAAATGGGTATCATTGCTATTAGCGTTTGGCGCAATAACATGCCAATTTGCCGTAGCATTTGCTTATCATCACTGATGATACCGTGATCAAAGTGCAGCCCTTGGGCAATCATAGCGGCCAACTGGCGAGCCATCGATTCCCCCGAAACCCACAAAATAGACAAACCGGCCCCAAGCATCAGCATTGAGGTCAGTTCGCGCGAGCGCGGGATCTGGCCTTTTTCGCGGGCCTTCTCCAGCTTATGGGATGTGGGTTCCTCACTTTTTTCTGCATCGCTATCTTCAGCCACAGCAGGTTTTCCTGTTCAGCGTAAGCGTTCCCAAGTCAGGGAAAGAGATAAATATCAAAATTGTTGCTTAGGATGACAAACATTCAGTAAGTCTATGGCTTGAACAACGTGATAATTGAGGGGTTATTTGCCGGATGACGACACCAAAACCACTTTAACTCCCTGTTAGCGGGCTAGTTATTGTCAGATTTTGATAACCGGAAACACACCAATATATGTTATATAAAATCAGCCAACCCGCGACTCTAAATAATTCATATCTAAAAACATATTTATAAGCGCAGTAAACAAAAAATCCAGCTCAGCGCCATCCTATTAAAAGGAAATCAAAATGAAACAATTTGACGTTACATATGATGTTCTGGACAATAAACGCAAGACATTCAGCCTAATAAAATCCACTGATATACTCATAATAAGAATGCATAAAGAGGCCGACTTTACCCACATGATGGTCAATATTATTGGCGACAGTGATATACAATATGAGGTTATTTTTAATATTGCCCATGCTGACACCTATGTCGTCAACCTAAAAATCTCGGCAAGTAGGGTTAGCGAAATAAAGAAAAATATGGCTAACAATAAGGAGGTTAGGTTCGCCGGACATGCCTTTGTTAATGAAGAAAATCAAGAACCTGTTATTTATACCGAGAACCTTTTTATTCAATTCAAAAATGACTTAACCGAGAATGACTGTGAAAAAATAATCGATAAATATAATCTTGCCATTAAAAATAAAATATCATTTCTTAGGAATTCTTATTTTGTCTCAATATTGGAAAATACGGGTGAAGACACGTTTACACTTGCCGAAAATATTTTAAATCGTAAGGATATTGAACATTGTCATCCAGAATTAATTTATCATAAAAAAGCCAAAACCATTCATCCTAATCAGTGGCATTTAAAGAAAACCATCGTACGAACTGAGATTGATGTTGACGCTAGCGCGAATGTTGAAAACGCCCATAAAATCACCTTGGGAAAAGGTACGACGATTGCTGTCATTGATGATGGGTTCGATCTGGGCCATCCAGAATTTTGGCGCGAAGGTAAAATTGTCCATCCTTGTAGCCTGCCAGACGAAGACCAAGATGTTTCACCGCGAATAGGCGACAACCACGGTACCGCCTGTGCCGGAGTCGCCTGTGCCGATGGCCGCTATGGTGCTTCTGGCGTGGCCCCCGAGGCTAAACTGATGCCAATACGGCATACCGGAGGATTAGGCTCACAGAGCGAAGCTTTCGCCTTTGCGTGGGCGGCAGAACATGGCGCGGATGTTATCTCTTGCAGTTGGGGGCCCGTAGATGGCCTGTGGCTTGATCCCGATGCTCCAGAGCATAATGTCGTCGTCGCAATGCCAGCATTAACCCGTAAGGCCATTGATTATGCAGTAAAAAATGGTCGAGAAGGTAAGGGATGTGTGATCTTTTTTGCCGCGGGTAACGGCAATGAACCCCTCGAAAATGATGGTTACGCCAGCCATGAACAGGTGATTGCTGTCGGTGCCTGCAATGACCGCAGTAAACGTGCTGTTTACAGCGATTATGGCAAAGCACTCTGGTGCTCCTTCCCCAGCGGCGACATCCCTGCGCCTCACATGCGCCATCCCTCCCCTTTCACCAAGGGCATCTGGACCACCGATATACGTCATGAGGCTGGCTATAGTTCAGACGACACATTCACAGGGGATATTTTTGGTAATTACACCACGATATTTAGTGGCACCTCAAGTGCCTGTCCTGGCGCAGCTGGCGTGGCTGCGTTAATTCTCTCAGTGAATCCCTCTCTGAAATATTATGAAGTCAAAGACATTATCCGCTATAGCTGTGACAAAATAGATGAGGAAAACGGGCAATATGATGAAAACGGCCACAGTAAATGGTACGGCTACGGACGAGTCAATGCCGAGAGAGCGGTAATATTGGCCAAAGAATGGAAGAAATGAGCCACTCCGCCAGGGAGTGTCTCAAATGAGATTATCGTAGAGATAAATAAAGCAGACGAGGGCTCCCTCATCTGCATTTTAGGGGCGTAAGTCAGCTTAGAAACCTAAGCTATCAAGCAGATCATCAACTTGATCCTGACTGGCAATGACACCTGCGCCATTTTTATCCATTTGCGGCCCATTGAGTAAACTGTCAGCCGGTTTTTGCGGTTTTGACGGCATATCAGGAATGTTCTCCATCAATACCATCAATAGCTGTTTCTCAATTTCTTGCACCACATCCATCATGCGCTTGATAACCTGACCGGTCAGGTCTTGGAAATCCTGCGCCATCATTATTTCCAATAATTGCGCATTGGTAAATGAGGTGTGTTGCGGCACGACATCCAGATATTCACGAGTATCAGTGACCAGGTCGCGGGCATCTGACAGCTCGATTGGATTAGCAAACCATTCATCCCAACGAACCTTAAGCGCCTTAGCCGATGACTCCAGCTCATTCTGGCGCGGTTGCGCTGCTTCAACACAGTTCAATGCTCTTTCAGCAGCCTGTGCCGTCATATGAACCACATAGTCCAAACGGTCACGGGCATCAGGAATTGCTTCTGCGGCCTGAGCAATGGCCTGATCAAGACCCAACTCGCGCAGACTGTCACGTAACATCCGCGTCAATTGACCAATACGGCTTATTATATCACTGGCTGATGCCGCATCTGTTGCGGGCATTTGATGGTTACTCATCTCGCCTCCTTACATACCCAATTTTTCAAAGATCTTATTGAGTTTCTCTTCCAAGGTAGCGGCAGTGAAAGGTTTCACTACATAACCACTGGCACCGGCTTGCGCTGCTGCGATGATATTCTCTTTTTTAGCTTCAGCAGTTACCATCAAAACTGGCAGAGAACCAAGAGCACCATCACCACGGATAGTTTTTAACAGATCCAGACCATCCATATTGGGCATGTTCCAGTCAGAAACCACAAAATCAAAACCACCCGTTCGTAATTTATTCAATGCGTCTACGCCATCTTCGGCTTCTTCCACATTGTTAAAACCCAGTTCTTTCAGCAGGTTTCTGACAATACGACGCATGGTCGAAAAATCGTCTACCACTAAAAATCTGAGATTCTTATCCGCCATACCAACTCCTAAGGTTTGTTGCTCACCGCTGAGCGATTAAATACCAAAACCGACTTACACCTGATCTCACCCCAAAGACATTGGCGTTTCAGCCAGGCAGCAAACAAACACATCCCGAAGAGCTTACATAAGTCAGTGATTCGGGTGCGTGCGGCTAACACCGCTGCAACGTCAAGGACGAGGGGATTAGATGCGCAGGGCTTGGCCGCTACTAATCTGTGCCAACATCCGCTGGCTTATCTGATTCAACTCCAGAATTTCATTAACACCGCCCATCCCAATGGCTTCTCGCGGCATACCGAATACCACACAACTGGCTTCGTTTTGAGCAAGGGTATAAGCCCCTGCACGATGCATTTCCAGTAAACCGGCTGCACCGTCATTGCCCATTCCCGTCAAGATCACACCGACCGCATTACGCCCGGCATACTGTGCCACTGAACGGAAAAGCACATCGACCGAGGGACGATGGCGATTAACCGCAGGCCCGTCATGGATGCGCACCTGATAGTTTGCCCCACTACGTGCCAGTTCCATGTGCCGATCACCGGGCGCAATATACGCGTGTCCGGGCAATACCCGCTCACCGTCTTCTGCTTCCTTCACGGTAATTTGGCATAATTTATTGAGCCGCTCGGCAAATGAACGGGTAAAACCCGGTGGCATATGCTGTGTTATCAACAAGGCCGGGCTGGTCGGTGGCAACGGCTGCAATACCATACGGATAGCTTCTGTTCCCCCCGTCGAAGCGCCGATTGCAATGAGCTTTTCGCTACTGAGCAACGGCGTATGTGTCAGCATCACCGGTGCATTTTCTGGGCCACGCTGAGGTAACCGAGCTTTAGCCGCGGTGCGGATTTTTTCCGCAATTAATTCACTGTAAGCCAGCATTCCTTCCCGAATACCTAACTGAGGTTTGGTGACAAAATCAATTGCCCCTAACTCCAGCGCCCGCATGGTTATCTCGGAGTTTTTCCCGGTTAATGACGACACCATCACCACCGGCATTGGCCGTAACCGCATCAGTTTCTCAAGAAAATCCAAACCATCCATCCGCGGCATTTCAACATCGAGTGTTAACACCTGCGGATTAAATTTTTTAATTAAATCACGGGCAACCAACGGATCCGGTGCTGCTGCAACCATTTCCATGTCTGGGTGACTGTTAATAATCTCTGTCATTAACTGG